>CAZLSW010000004.1:0-78378 GCA_964562375.1 uncultured Muribaculaceae bacterium
CTTGATTTTCAATGAACTAAACGCAATTTTTACAAAATTTAAGAGACACTAATGAGTTTAAGCGAGAACAACAATCTATTACATTCAACTTTATCAAGTGTTGAAACCACGAATTAACACTAATGAGCACCAACAAATTAACAGGGTTTCTAATAAATTTTAGAGAGCTAACGCTCTTTAAATAACACTAATGCAGATAGCGTTGCGTTATGGAAATTCGTGTTAATTCTTTGCGCAGCAAAGCTCAATTCTTGAATGAGGATAAAGATTAATCGCTGAATTAGTGGAAATTTGTGAAAATTAGTGGTTTCTTGGGATAGCGTCCTCGGAGCCGCGTTGCGGCTCCTAGAGGGTTATCCCATGCGGCTCACAAGCTAAACGAAACATAAGATGCTGGGAGAATGGCCATGCCCAAACGCACAAATTTGCGGCTGTCCCGATTATGCCGTCAAAAAGTTTGGTCGGCTTGGGAGTCGGCGAGCTGGTCGCGGAGAAGGCGGGCGATGTCGCGGCGCGGCTGCCGCCAGTCGGTGACTTCTTGCGCGCGCCCGGTGTCGTCTAGTTGAGGGATGGATTATCGAGGTCGGTGACGGCGTTAAGGTCGTCGCGACCGCGGGCGAGGTGTCGCTCCAAAAGGCTTTGTTCGCCTTGAATGAACTGCTCAAAATCGTCGTTTTCGCGGCGCTGCTCGGCGAGGTAACCGGGGGAAATCTCCGGGTCTTCGTGAGGCTCATGGGGCTCGTAGGTGATTCCTCCGCCAAAATCCATGCAATATCTGTCTTCGGCCCAGAGTGTGATCTCCTCGCGTAGAGTGTAGTGGGTGGGCGTGCTGAAGCATTCCTCCTTTTCGGCGTCGTAGGTGTACTGCACGGGCTGGTATTGCACCGATGAGATCAGCACTTGACGGGTACGCATAATCTGGTGGCAGTAACGTCCCGAAGCGGTGGCCAATACTATAAGCTCTCGCGTGTCGTCACACATGGGATGGAGTTCGAACGACGACGGTGGCGCCACCACCGAGGCCAACGCACGTAAGGCGTATAGTTTCAAGCAGTCGAGGTAGAATTCATCCCATTCCGCTTGCCAATCAGCCTGTGACGATAGAAGCCGGGTGCACTCCTCGACAAGAGAGCCGCTTTTTAGCAACTCATCCACCATGTCGGCCAAATAGTCAAATTTGTGGTCATTGTAGCAGATACGCAAGCTATCGGGAAAGGCCCGCATCATACTGAGCGTTTCCGCGTCGTCAGGTGGAACGACAGTGGCTGTGTCGCTCCAATCGGCACAGCCTTTTTGGCTGCTGGCCAAGCTCCCATCCTGAAGATTGACAATTACCGTTTCTCCACGGTTGAGCCTTTCGGCTATACGTGGCCACAATTGACTCCAGTCGGGTATATTGTTCATAGTTAGGGATTTATATTTTCAAAATATGTCGCTTTATTTTCAACCAGCCTGAGAAAGGACCCAATGCTTGAGAATCTCCGTCCGGACCTCGGTTGACGAAATCAAACATCTTCAGTTACCTATCGCAAAATACTGTGACTACATCCATGGCAAAGCAGAAAGATGATGTGGAGCTGCTGCTGGAGTCGCTCGATAAGCGGCAGATGGCCGAGTTTATGCGTAAATGTTTTTGAACCGTTGGATCTTCAACTTTGCTGCCGAATAGGATGGCGAGGCATCAGATTATGGCGTCTACAACACCTGCCCCCACGGCTGCCTCTACTGCTACGCCATCCACTCCCCCGGGGACTCTTAGTAAAATCTATTTTTTGAAGATAGAAGCAAATCGACATATTCTTTTAGCGGCTTTTTCTGTGGCTTTTTGGATATCATCTTTTCCCCATTTGCCAGAGGGGTAATCTGCCAAAGTTTGTGCTAACCCGAAGGAACTGCCGAGGTACCCCTTTTTATCCTTAACCTGTGTGCCTTTCTTGGTTTGGAACCAGTTGCGCCCAATCGACTTGTTGATATCCTCCTCAAGAAGGATTTTGTTGCCCAACAAATTGACCATATCATCAAACTCCTCCTTGGACATCTGTGCATCGTTCCGAATTGTGTCGATGTCATGACCGCTGGCGGGCATTATGTGCTCGACATTCACCTTGTCAGGCTGAAAATCGAAAGCCAATCCTCGCTCCTTGGCATACAAGTACTCGTTGAGATATACCAATATGTTTTTGTCATACTCCATGAGGTAGGACATGATCGTTGCCTCATCCCAATTAGCGTTGATGTGCCGATTGAAATCCTCTACTATCCGCTCAATGGGATAGGACGGATCGACAAGCCTGAAATTTTCGTTGAACAAGAAGGTTTTAAAGTATCTTGAGGAGTAAACGGTGTCGCCTACCTCCAGGATTGCAAACAGGCGCAGTAGGCACTCCACTATTGTGCTTATAGAGTGGACGTTTATTTCAGCCTTAGGCAGCCTGTAAAGATAAGAGATGAGAAACAACTTGAAGTTTTCGTTGAACTTAAGCATAAGCTTGATAATCGGAACATTTTGAAGAGTGTTCCAAATATCCAAGATACATGAGAATTGCTCACAGAGGTTGGACGGATCCTCGAGCAACGAGGGATAGAGCACGGTGTAATATTTACGCACTCCAGGCGTAGTCAACTCACCCTCGGAATATTGACGCTCCCGTGCGCGGTTGATATACATAAATTGCTGAAGGATGTTATCTATATCAACGATTTTCTTTTGACTTAGCTCATCGGCCAAGCTGATAATGGGTTCCCAAATGGCTTTAAAGTCATCCTTATCAGAGGCGTGGGAGAATAGGTGCGCCGAGATAATGTCGGCATCCGACAAAGGCATACCAGTGGAGTTGAGCGAGTTGAACATGGTGATGGCCTGCTCAATCTGCCAACTTTTTATTTCTATAATCTGGCACTTGGTAAGGAACCCATTTACAAGCAGATCAAGATTGGACTCTTGATAACCTCGCAACTTCTCATAGAAAGATTTGAAATTGCGGAAGAAGTTGGTGTACTTATTGTCTTTCTGCTTCCTGGGGAAACGATACACGGCCGACTCAGCCTTGTCAAAAGTCCGAGCGTTTAAAATGCGCTGTAATTCTGATTTATGTAATTCGTTGATGGAGTCGTTTTTGAGCACCAAAACGTCCTGTGCTTTTCCCCAATCCTTTTCTATCTCGATTTGCTTGCGCACATCGGCTCGATACAAGATCTCAAATATCGAGTCAAGACTTTGTTGCAGACTCCTTTTGAGGCCAGCAGCCTCGTCAGTGTTGGGCATAGTGGCCAGAACTTCAGCAATGCGCAAGTGCATGGCCTTAAGAAGGAGTAGAAACGTTGTAGTGCGTTGTTGGCCATCGATCAGATTTAGATAGCCAGGCGTTGAACAGTCAATAATAATGGTGCCGAAAAAATAAGGGTCTTCAGCATCCTGGCTTATATACGTCTCAATATCCTGCCACAATTTATCGCAATTAATTGTAGTCCAAGAATAAGCGCGTTGATACTCCGGGATTCGGAATACTTCCGATTTCTTTAAGTACACTCCTATTGTTTGGAGTTTTGGTTCAATCTCTTTGGCCATTTCAAATGAATGTTTTTCCTTGAAGGTTGAGACATTATTGGCTGATGTTTGCCGAAATGCCCAACTATTAAGGAGATGGTTTAAGGTCACAGGCAAAGGTAGACATTTATTTAATGCTATGCAACGATTAGCCTAAATTAAATATCGCTGGCGTTCACACTGTGGTCGCCTGTAGCTACAGTTGGGCTTGATTCTCATGATGTTCATAACGAGATACCGATAGCTAAGAGGCAGTCGAAGTTACGGTTGATGGCTGTGGAGGCGCCGATGTCGTTCATGGTGGGATAAGAAAAATCAATGTATTTTCACTTTTATTTGCGGATGTAGCAAAAAAGAGTTACCTTTGCGTAAAGCGACCTTAAATCCAACCACCAAAACCTCTTGAATGAAAAACTAATGGCAAAATTTGACAAAGGCACAATTGTCGTCAACGTCAACACCCAAGAAAAAGGCACAATAATTTCCGCGTTACCCATGCGGCGCGGAAAGCAGTTCTACGACGTGATGATTGGCGGCCAGGTGTTGCAATGTTCCGAGAACAGCCTTATTGAGGATGTCAACCTCAGCGACCCTTTTGAGAAACTTAAGCGCGGGATATTCAGCACCTACGACGTGTTCTTGCAATCGACCACGGCGTTCAAAATCATGAACACGAGCGTTAGCGCCATCTCCACGTTGAAGTCGTCAAAGACGTTATTCCGAGCCTACCAGTTCAAGCCGTTGTTGAAACTGCTTAACTCTCCCAATCGTAGGCTTCTCGTCGCCGATGAAGTGGGCTTGGGCAAAACGATTGAGGCCGGGCATATCATGCTTGAGCTAAAGGGACGCCGAGAGATGCGCACAGCTTTGATTATCTGCCCTATTTCCTTGCAATTAAAGTGGCAGGACGAGTTGATGGAGAAATTCAATCTGCGTTTCAAAATCTACGAATCCATGAAAGATTTGCTGGCCGATTTCAAAACACAGCCATCGGTAATGGGAATCATCAATTACGAGAAGGTGAGGATCCCGAGGGACACCAAGACCAAAGGACACGCCGTTAAAGAGACTCTTGCAACCTATCTGGAGACTTCGGGGAGGAGTCTCGACTTACTGGTGTGCGACGAGGCCCATCGAGCCAGAAACAGCGAAACGCAGACCTATAAAGGGATCAAAGCGTTGATGGCCAACACTAAAGCGGCTTTGTTTCTCACCGCTACCCCAATCATGATCAGTCAAGAGAATTTGTTCAATCTGCTACGGCTGCTCAATGAGGAGGAGTACACTTCGTATTCTATCTTCCAAAACGCGCTTAGAGTCAATGAGCCGTTTATCCGCGCTCTCAGCCGGTTAAACAACCGTGAGGACTTCGCCTCAATTGCCGACGATTTGGAAAACGCCCAAGTAACCACCCTCACAGAAATCGGCGACTTTAAATATCCCGAGACGGCAACCATCGCTAGCCGATTCAAAAGCATCCCTCTATATACTGAAATAATCAAGACACTCCGAGGAACCACGCAAAACGATGAGACCCGCGTGCAACTTCAATTTGACATCTCCTCGCTGAGCAAAATGAACAACATCTTCTCGCGCACCCGCAAGCGCGAGGTCACCAAAGATTATTCCCAAGCTGAGCGCAATCCTCATACCTATTACGTCACGCTCCACGATGACGAGCGTCAACTGTTTGACAGGATTATAGAAGAATATGTCGACGACAACTCTTATACCGATGAGTGGGGGTGCGATGTAATGCGACCCGGCACCTCACTGGGGCTTGTGCAAAGGAAACGCCAGGTGTCAAGCAGCGTCTACGCGTTCATGAACGAGGTGGAGAGCCTTAAGTCGGGGGTCGACCTTTACCGGGATCGGCCTGATGCCAAGTTGGAGAAGCTCCTGGAGATTATCGATGAGGTGGTAACACGCAACGGCAAGAAGTTGATTGTGTTCGCCCTGTTTCACAAGACCCTGTATTATCTGAAGTTGCGGTTGGCACAAAAAGGTTTCAAGAGCGTGCTGATGTATGGCGGCACATCCAACCGCGGCGAGTTGCTCATGTCGTTTAAGGACAACGACGACCTAAAGATCCTGCTCACCTCCGAGGTGGGCGGCGAAGGCTTGGATATGCAATTCTGCGATGCCATGGTCAACTATGATCTGCCATGGAATCCCATGGTGGTGGAGCAACGTATAGGACGCATCGACCGTTTCGGACAGCAATCGCCCAAGGTCAACATCTACAACCTGATTGTGGAGGATTCTATTCAAGAGATCATATATAAGCGATTGCTCGACCGTATCGGCATCTTCCGCTCCTCGATAGGCGACCTTGAGGCTATTCTCGACCGCGACCTCGAAAGGTCGGATATACCCTATACTAATTTGCGTGAATATTTCTCAGCGTTGGAAAAGGAACTTTACACCACAAAACTCTCCAAGGCCGAACAGGAGCGTAAAGCCAAAGACGTGGCCCAGGCATTTGTCACCGAAGAAAAAAATGCCGCCATGATTGAGGAGCAGCTCACCAACGCCTTGACCAACGATGTCTCCTTCCGCAACGAGATTGAAAAGATTCTCAACAAGAAGCAGTACGTCACCGAAAAAGAGCTTATCGTATTCGTCGAGCAATTGATAAGGCTGAAGCTCACCACTTGCCGTCTTGAAGCGATTGACACATCTAAAGGCATCTATAAGTTCATCATCCCCAAGGCTTCTCCAAAGGCCCTAACCAATTTCTTAACCGAGTTCCAGCCATCCGACCCCGATCTGGCTTATGAGTGCGTTAATCTAAGAAACAGGCTCCGAGATCAGCTCGAAATACCGATGACCTTCAGCCAACAAACCGCCTACGACCAAAAAGGGCTGATGTTTATCAACGCCTTTCACCCCATTATCCTTTCGGCACTGGAATATTTTAAGCGACATTGTGATTTCTCCAAAGAGGACACTTTCCGCTACGAGCTTGCTTCCGACGCTATCGCCGCGGGCGAATATTGCTTGGCAATGTATGAGCTAAGATATTACCACAACAAGTTTAATAAAGAACAGGCCTCGCAAATACTGTTCCCAGTTCTCTATGATATAACCTCACAGGAGGTTGTTGAGGATCAAGAGATTGCCAAAACTGTTTGGGGCGACGCACAGGAGAATGCCCGTATGGTGCCAGTTGCCATGCCTTTGCCCATCGACTTGGTGGATGGGATGAAAATCGACCTTAGCGAAGCAATCGAAACTTTCGATCAAAAGATATTTGAAAACCAACGGCGCAGAATTCAGTCGATCAAACTCCTTGACCTTCAGCGTTCCCAAGAATTCTACAAAAATCAGATAGCTCGCCAGCGGGCTATCATTGAGGACAATGAATGGACCGTTGAGCATAATGCCTATTCAGAAGAGGCTAAACGCGCAAAGCAAATTCTTCCTGCACAACGAGGCCGTTTGGCCAACTTGGAAGAAGAAATGGCCAATGAGCTAAAGCGAATATCAAGCATCGACATGACACGCGCTACCCCTGTGTTGAAATCACTCAGTTATATACACGTAAACTAATCCTTGACCATGAGCTACGTTATAGGGTTTGACTTAGGCACCCATCAAACCAAGATATGCGTGCAGGATGCTAGCAATCCCGCCGAAAAGACCTACAAATTTTTCGATTTTGTACTCCCCGACGGCACTATTTCCCATCTGTTCCCCTCGCTGGTGCAAGTCAATCGCGACCACACAGTGAGATACGGGGCCATCGAAGAGGACGACTGTCTGGTTATCGGAGGAAACGCCGGAGCCCGTCCCCAATTGGCATTAACAGTCGAGTTGCCACCTTTTGTTGCGCCTAAGCGTCCTAAGGTGACCAATTATCCCCCGAAGCCCAAGTTCGACCCGTGGATTGACTCGTTAAAGAAACTCAAAGGCCAGAAAACCGATTTAGACCTCTGGAAGGAGGAATGCGCAAAAATCGACGCGAAAGCCGAGAGGGAATGGCAAAAACAATGCGACCAACAGCGAGCGCAGTACAACAAAGACGCAGCAACCATCCGAAGTGAAAACGATGCCATCCGGAAGCAGTATCAAGCAGCTTTGGCCCAATGGGAAAAGGACAGCAAAGAGGAAAAACTCCTCTTCCGCTATTTCAAGCTACACGCCTTTACCGGAGAAGGTGTATGGGAACACAACAGCATAAAAAGTGACGATGTAAGCGTTTGGTATATAACCTACATTCTGTGCCTGTTGCGCGAAGAATATGGCGACGATTTTGTAGTGCAATTCGGAGTGCCATGTGGAGCCACTGGCACCCAAATCGACAAAAACATCACCCGACGCGCTTATCGAATCTACATCGCAGCCGCCGATCTGCTTGAGCATTTTGACTCAATCGACTCATTTTTAGCCACGCCGTACGAGGAGTTACTCCAACTCACAAAGTATAAAAAAATCACCGAAGATGTAATCGATCAATACTACTTTGACGATATACCCGAAGCCTTTGCCGGCCTAGTGGCTGTAACTCTTCAAAAGAAGCTTGACCGAGGATTCCACCTTTTGGTCGACATTGGCGGGGGTACCACCGATTTGGCCCTCTTCTGCATCCCCGAGAACCAAGTGCCCGATGTGCTGTACGTAACATCGTTTCCCAACGGCATCAACTCTATCCTACAACAGGCCTCACAACAGCATGGAATAGAGATTCCCCATCTGCAACAAGCCTTTTTGAACAACCCAAGTCATAAATACTTTCAGAAAGCGATCCCATTATATAAACAAAAGTTGCTCGCCAAGGGACAACACATAGCCGACACCATCGACCGTGCTTTCCTCAGCTCCTACAGTCACCATGGGCGCAAAATATCCGAGCTCCACAATGCTCTCGACGACCAGCCAGTGATCTTTGGCGGAGGTGGAGGCGCATTCCAAGAATTGCACACCCCCATGCAGCGATTTAACGATATTCGTCGCATTGATAAGTCGATGCTCTCAATCCGTAATTTGTTGACCCACGACATCAACGACCAGCAATTTACCATCCTCGCCACCTCCTACGGATTAGCATCATACGAGAAAGACCCATATTCTGGAGGCATCAAATGCACCCACATCTCCCGAGCATTCCAAACGTTCTTGCCCCAGAAGAGGCAACACACAACCTCCCATACTGGCTACGAGCATGGCCTAACCGATATGTAATCGCCCTCTTCCTTTGTTCTATTCAGAAGGGGGTGGTGGCGACGGCGTTCATGGCGATGGTGACCATCATCTCTTTCTCTGCCCGGCGTTGTGGGGTTGATTTTATGCGTCGGTTTTATGTAGTAGGCTCTTGGGGTTCCTCGAAGTCGCCGTTGGCAACCTCGAAATACTTGTTGAAGAAGGCTTTGAGCTTGTCGAGCACACGCTCAAAGATACCCTTGCGGTTGGCCTTCTTGTCGAAGGGGTTGACCGGCGGCAAGATGTCGTAGACTTCGGTGCCGCCCTCGGGCACATATCCGCGCTCCCAGGCAACAGTGATGAACCGCAGAGCCTTCTCGGGCTTCAGCTTTTCCTCGGCGATGAGCGCGTGGAAGTCCTTGCGTTTCTGTTCGTTGACGTAGGCTCGCCAAGATGCGTCCACGTCGTCGCTAGCCCGGAGCGAGTCAATGAACTTCTCGATGAGTTCCTTCTTGTCGCGCAGGTCGGGGCTACTGTCTATGCTCTTGGCTATCTTGACGCGGATT
Source organism: uncultured Muribaculaceae bacterium (assembly GCA_964562375.1). GTDB lineage: Bacteria > Bacteroidota > Bacteroidia > Bacteroidales > Muribaculaceae > JAJPXC01. Next base: position 9,256 of record CAZLSW010000004.1, read on the forward strand.
TCTGTGTCTTGGCAGTGGCTGTCGTGGTAGAGGCCCACGAGATAGAGAATGTAGTCGATGTTGACCTCTACCTGCTTGACCAACTCCATCTCAAACTCCACGTCGTCTACGATGTCAGCGCCCTCGTGGCGCTCGCGGCCCCGGTATTTGTCGTGAAGGTCGATGTAGACACTGAGGTAGTCCTGCATAGCCCGCTCCGATAACGGGTTGCGCTGCTTGAACTCGTCGAAACAACTAAGAAGGTTGACAAACTTGAGGATTGAGCCGAAAAGCCGGATGAAGTCCTTCTCGTTCTTCTCGCCCACAGGCATCTGCCCTTGCTTAAACCGTGCCACCAGCTCGTCGACAAATTCGATGTAGCCCTTGACGTGCTTGCCGCCGGCGTCCTCGTAGCCATTGAAGTAGTCTTCAAACGGGCGAAGAATGGCCGTCGAGTGGGCTTCGGCATCGCCGAACAGCGACAGCGCCTTATTGGTTGCGGCCTCCAGGTTGCGGAAACAGACGATGTTGCCCCACGTCTTGACGGCGTTGAGTATTCGGTTGGTGCGCGAGTAGCCTTGCAGCAGGCCGTGGTAGCGGAGGCGCTTGTCAACCCAAAGGGTGTTGAGCGTCGTAGCGTCAAAGCCCGTCAAGAACATATTGACCACGATTAGGAGGTCAATCTGACGGTTCTTCATGCGCTGCGAGATGTCCTTGTAGTAGTTGGGGAACTTCTCGGTGGAGGTGTCGTAGCTCGTGCCGTGTTCGGCGTTGTAGTCGGCTATTGCACGGTCGAGAAAGTCACGGTCGCTCTCCGACAGCCCTTCGGGCGAGTCAGGGTTTTCCTCCTCGTCGTCGTTGACGCCGAAGGAGAAAATTGTGGCGATTTTCAGGCGCTTGTTCTCCGGCAGGTCTTGCATCTGACGGCGCAGCTCGTCGTAGTAGAGTTTCGCCATGTCAATGCTCTGCACGGCCAGTATGGAGTTGAAGCCGTTGAGGCGTTCCTTGACGCGCACCTCGGCCACCTCCTTGCCTGCGCGGTTCTTGATAACATCGGTGATGTTTTGCAGGCGGTTGAAGTGATAGCTTTGCGAGCGGAGCGTCTGCTGGTCGAAGTGTTCCAGGATATAGCGGGACACGTTCTCGATGCGCTTGGGTGCGAGGAACACGCGCTCTTGGTCTATGCCCCACACCTGCTCGTCGGCGATGTCCTCGTGCTTTTCGTCGACAGTGCGGACGTAAGCCACGCGGAATGGCAGCACGTTGTGGTCGCGTATGGCGTCCACAATGGTGTAAGTGTGGAGGCGCGTGCCAAAAACGTCGTCGGTGGTGGCTTGCAGCCCAGCGTCCTTCAGCATGTTCTCGGCGAATATCGGGGTGCCGGTAAAGCCGAACATGTAATATTTCTTGAATTTCCCCGCGATAGCCGCGTGCATGTCGCCGAATTGCGAGCGGTGGCACTCGTCGAAGATGATCACCACCTCCTTGTGATAAATCTCGTGGGTGGGATTTTTCTTAATGAGGGTGGCGAGTTTCTGAATAGTGGTGATGATGATGCGTTCCTTGCCGCGCAGTTGTCGCTCCAACACAGCGGTGGAGGTGTTGCCGTTGGCCGCGCCCTTTTGGAAGCGGTCATACTCCTTCATCGTCTGATAGTCGAGGTCTTTGCGGTCGACCACGAATATCACCTTGTCGATGTAGTCAAGGCCGGTAGCGAGTTGGGCCGCCTTGAACGAGGTGAGGGTCTTGCCCGAGCCTGTCGTGTGCCAAATGTAGCCTCCGCCCTCGCGCTTGCCGTAGAAACGCCCGTTGTGCGCCTTCTCCACCTGGTTGAGCAAGCGCTCGGTGGCGGCTATCTGATAAGGGCGCATAGCCAGCAGCAGGTCTTGCTCCGTCAGGATGCAATAGCGCGTGAGCAGGTTGAGCAGGGTATGGCGCGAGAAGAAGGTGGCCGTGAAGTCCTCCAAGTCGTTGATGATTTGGTTTTGCTGGTCGGCCCAGTAGGAGGTGAACTCGAAGGAGTGGGAGGTCTGTTGCTTGGCTCGCTGTTTCTTGGATGACGACAGCTCTTTGAGGTGGCCGTCGCGCGTGGTGTTGGAGTAATACTTGGTCTGCGTGCCGTTGGAGATGACGAACAACTGCACGTACTCGAACAGCCCGCAGCCGGCCCAAAACGACTCGCGGCCATAGCGGTTGATCTGGTTGAAGGCCTGCTTGACGCTGACGCCACGGCGCTTTAGCTCGACGTGGACGAGCGGCAGTCCGTTGACAAGGATGGTAACATCGTAGCGGTTTTCGCGCGACCCGCCCTCGGGCACGTACTGGTTGATAACCTGCGTGGAGTTGGCGTGCGGGTCGTCGTGGTCGATTATGAGGATATTGCGCTGCGTGCCGTCGTCGAGGGTCATAGCCTTGCGGTAGTCCTGCTGTATGGTGCGCGTCTTGTCGACGATGCCTTTCCCCTCGGCGGCAATCTCCTGGCGGTAGAAGCGGTCCCACTCCGAGTCGGTAAACTCGTAGTGGTTGAGCTTTTCCAATTGCCGGCGTAGGTTCTCCACCAGCTCTTTCTCGCTATGGATATGTAAGCGGTCGTACCCTTGCCGTGTGAGTTGTTCAATAAACTCGCGTTCGAGGTCGGCCTCGCTTTGGTAGCCCTCGGCCGCGACCGAGGGTTTCTCAAAGCGGGCTATGACGGTGGATTGTGGCTGTTCGGCCACTATGCTATATGCTTTGCTCATGCGGATTTACGCTTGAAGGTGAGGAGAAGGTTGCGATAGTATTCGTACTGTTGTTGGCGAGCGGCGATTTCGGCAGGCAGCCCGGCCGTAAGGTCGGAGGTCAACGCCTCGAAGCGGTCAAGAATGTCGACGATGCGTTGCTGCTCCTCGAGCGGTGGGACGGGGATTAGGAAATCCATTAGGTCATATATTTTTACATCTATGACCTTTACACCACTTGCAGCGCGTTTTTTCTGATTAAAGAAATCTTTAGTTTGTAGATAGTAAGCGATGTATTTGGGGTTCTGTGTAGTGGAGAATACACATTCGTGGCCTCCAATAACAATTTCCTCGGAACCCAGCCAAGCGACACATTTACACACATCCTCAACATTCTCACTTGTGGTAGTGATAATGATGTCACCCGGTTTAGCCTTGACTAATTTTTGAGCGAGTTCTGGCGTTACGAATGATTTGGTATTTGTGGCGAAGGTTCGGTAGTAGGTGTAAATCTGACCATAGTGGATACAGCCAACCCCTTCGTCCACAAAATCCTTCTTCTGTAGACCGTTACCTCGCCTAAATTCACCTAACTCACTCATTTTCAGGAGTTGCCAACTGGGGAGGGTAAGTTGTTGAGTGTCAGCCAATTCGGAATGAATATTATCGGAGCCGCCGACCGAGCCGAAGGCGAGGAGGCGGTTGCGATAATATTCATATTGCGCCTGGCGCGCTTGCAGCTCCGCTTGCAGCTCCGCTGCAAGTGCCGTCATCTTGTCGAGTATTTCGACAATGCGCTCTTGCACCTCCATAGGAGGAACGGGCACCTCAAGTTGAGAGTACTTGGAAATCCACTGGCGTGCATGCTCTCCTACATCATATTTTATGCATTTCATTGCATAAAACAAGAAGCGGAAGTTTGCTTGGGTTGTCTGTGGCTTCAGCATCTTCATAGCCGAACTTTTAACCTTGAAGTCAAAATCAACCCAATGAAATGAAGTCGTAAAATCGTCGAAAATGATTACCGGATTATCAGGAGATGCTGTGTAGATTCCTTCAGGCTCATCTACATAACCCAAGATAAAGGATTGGCCAGCAGTAAGGACAGGAATTCCCTTAGCCAGATAATCTTTCGATGATATAATGTACTTACCAGGTTGTTCGTATGACAGCAGCTCACCGAGTCTCTTGTACTCGACGCCATCGGGACAAAGGTCGGTTATAAGTTGTTGCAGTGATTTCATATCTTTGAGGAGTTTCGGCTTTCGTTGATAAGTTGGCGCAGTTCTTCTTCGCCGGGCAGGTAGGTGAGGTATTGTGCAGCAATTATTTGGGTGTTATCCTCCGGCAGGGTGAAGCGCACCACGGTGTCGTTCTTCTCGGCGCAAAGCACTATGCCCACAGGCGGATTGTCGCCAGGCTGCATCTGCGTGCGGGTATAATAGTTGACATACATCTGCATCTGGCCGATGTCTTGATGCGTCAACGTGCCGGTCTTCAGGTCGATGAGCACATAGCAACGCGCCGGGATGGAATAAAACACCAAGTCGATGTAGTAGTGGTCGTTGTCAAACGATATGCGCTTTTGACGAGCCACGAAAGCAAAGCCACGACCCAGCTCAAGCAGAAAGCGCTGGAGTTTTGAAATCAACGCTTCTTCCAGGTCGTTTTCCAAGAAATGTTCACCCTGTTTAATGCCCAAGAACTCCAATATATATGGGTCGCGTATTATCTCCCGGGGATTAAACACCTCGCCGGGTTGGGGGGTATTGGCTTCGGTTTGTAGTGGCTCCTTGTCACGGCTCGCTAATAAACGCTCATAATAGAGCGTATGTATCTGGCGTTCAAGTTGTCGAGTACTCCAATTGCATGCAGCACATTCATTGAGATAATAGTGCATGGCTTTATCGTCATCAACTTTTAGGATAGCCCGAATATGCGTCCAGCTCAATTGGTGACGCACTGCGTCACTTTTTCGCAAACGTTTGTATAACAGACGCATATATTTAAGATTAGTGACGTTAAAGCCATTTCCAAACTCCGGTACAAGTGCATCGGAAAGAGATTTCAATAGGCCGGTACCATACTCGGCGCGAGCATCCCCGCGTTGTTCATATTCAACAATGTAACGCCCCACTTCCCAATAGGCAGAAACTAAAGTTGAATTTACCGTGCGTACAATCGATGTTTTGGCGTCTGTGAGTACCTGGCGGATGTTGGCCACGAGGGTACTGTCTATGGGTAGACGTTTCATTTGTCACCTCCTTCCAATTCTGCCACCAGCATATCGATTTCCGTGCGTAGTTGGTTCTCGCGCTCGACGATGCGGGCGATACGGGCGTTAAGCTCGTTGATGTCAACTTCCTCGGTGGTGTCCTCCGGCTCGACATAGGTGCTGACGGAAAGGTTGTATTTCTTCGCGGCGATGTCGGCGGTGGTCACTACTGCCGAGAAGTGCGGCTCCTCGGCCTTGTTGATGTGTGCTCGGTAGATGCGCTCCTGGTTGGCCTCGGAGAGACGGTTCTTGTTGCCCTCGTGCTCGAACTCCTGCGAGGCGTCGATGAACAGCACGCGGTTGTCGGCCTTGTTTTTCTTCAGCACGATTATGCAGGTGGCTATTGAGGCGCCGAAGAACATGTTGGGCGCAAGCTGGACAACAGTGTCAACGTAGTTGTTCTTTACCAGGTACTCGCGTATCTTGGCCTCGGCGCCGCTGCGGTAGAGCACGCCGGGGAACTCGACGATGGCGGCGGTGCCCTCGGTGGAGAGCCACGAGAGTATGTGCATCACAAAGGCCATGTCGGCCTTCGACTTCGGGGCCAGCACACCGGCAGGCGAAAAACGCGGGTCGTTGATGAGGGTGGCGTCGCTGTCGCCGGCCCAGGGTATGGAATAAGGCGGGTTACTGACGATGGCGTCGAAGGGTTCCTCTGCCGAGTGCTTGGGGTTCATCAGGGTGTCGCCCTGCTGTATGTCGAAGTGGTCGTAGTTGACGTTGTGCAGGAACATGTTCATGCGGCAGAGGTTGAAAGTCTTAAGAATAATCTCTTGACCGAAGAAACCCTCTCGCACATTGTCGGCACCGAGCACCATCTTGAAGTTGAGCAGTAGGGAGCCGGAGCCACAGGCCGGGTCGTAGACCTTGTTGACGCTCTTACGCCCGGCCACGGCTATTTTGGCCAACAGATAGCTCACCTCAGCGGGGGTGTAGAACTCGCCTCCCTTGGTGCCGGAGTTGAGCGCATACATCTTTATAAGGTGTTCGTAGCAGGTGCCGAACACGTCGATGCCGCTCTGTTCATACTCCGAGAAGTTGAGGTCGCGCACAGCTTCGAGCAGGTCGGAGAGCAGGGCGCAGCGGTCGGCCACGGTGCCACCCAGGCCCGGATCGTTGGTGTTGAAGTTGGCAAAGAGGCCCTTCACGTCGCCCTCCGAGGCTGTGCCTATGGCAGAGTCTTCGATGGCCTTGAAGATGTTGGCAAGGGTGGTGTTCAGCTCGGTGTCCTTTCGGGCGCGGTTGGCAACATTGATGAATAGCTGGCTCGGGAGGATAAAGAAGCCTTTGGCGTTGACCATATCCTCGCGTGCGTTTTCGGCTGTTTCATCGTCCATTGCGGCATAGTCGGGGTTGTCCACCCCGGCCTCGCGCATAAGGTCGTTGCAATACTTGGTGATGTTTTCCGAGATGAACCGATAGAAAAGGGTGCCAAGCATAAAATCCATGAATTGCACGGGGCTTACCTTGCCGCCGTGAACCAGACCGGTCGCCGTTTTCCATATAAGGTTCTTGAACTCGGTTCTTAATTGTTCGTTAGTCATTACTTATGGGTTTGCTCTGGGAAATTAAGGTAAGCTTTTGCTTGGGAGAGCGACTGCTACACATCTATGCAATGGCGCAAGCGCGGATTATGCAAATTTAGGCATTTTCTGCGGAAATGAATACCCTTGTTGGAATGTTTTGTAACATATAATACATATCTCCGACCGCGAAAATAATCGCGGGGTGCGCCAAAACTCGGCACACCCCGCGGGAATTTTTCAGTCATCGAGCTGGTCGCGGTTCAAGAGAGATTAGGGGATGTGGAACTTGAAGGTGGAGACGAGGTAGTTGCCGGGGTTGAGGCCTCGGTAGAGGTTGGTGCCCGCGTGGACGGTGAGCTGGCGGATTAGTCGGCCGGAGATGTCGTAGAGCGGGAGGGTCATTTCCTGGGGGGAGTCGATGCGCAGGGCGCCGTCGGAGGTGACGGAGAAGCTGAGGTTGCCACCGGCGAGGTCGTCGAGGTCGTCACCGTCGTCCTCGGGCACAGTGTCATCGCCCAGGGCCAGGATCTTGATGGGGGTGGATACCGACTGGGGCGTTGTGACGTAGACGCGGAACGGCGCCACATAGTCGCCCGTCGAGCCCCAAACGAACTCAGTGCGCAGCTTGCCCGACGTGTCGTAATCGTCGTTGATCATATAGGAGCGGGCCGAGGCGATCTCCTCGTAGGTGTAGGTGCCGTGGAGCGAGTAACCGTCGCTGGTGGAGATCGTGGCGGCGGGATTGTCGTCGGTCACCTGGATGGTGAGCGGGGTCTTAGCCGCCGTAGCCACATCGCTCGAGGCGGTGAGAGCGAGCTCGGAGGAGAGAACGTTGGTGTACGGGCGATGAGTGTCGCTTAGGTACTCGTAGACGATTTTCTGGCCGAACGGCTCCGGCTCGCCTCGGCGTTGCTGGAAGATCTCGCCACTGAGGTCAAACTCGTAATAGCGCGAACCGGGGAAGCTGATCAGGTAAGGCACGCGGGAGGTGATGAACCGGTATCCCTCGTGCTTGACGCCCGCTGAGGTGTACATATTGTGCTTCTCCACGTAGCCACGCGACGAGTAGGCGTAGGTGAACCACGGGTTGGCGTAGTCGTAGTCGCCCGTCAACTCGCTTAGACCGTCAATTGTGCCAATCAGCGACTTGGCATGGCCGGGACGGCAGAAGTACAACCCTTCGCCGCTCTTGTAGCCGGCAAGCGAACGCAACCAGTACTCATGGAGAATCTCTGAGGAGCCGTAGAAGTGGGTCAACTCGCCGTGGGAGCGCACGTCGTTGTCGCGGCCCGAGTTGTCGTAGGCCATCACGCGGTTGACTGCGAAGGGCAGGCAGAGGCCATCCCAAGCGCTGTTACCCTCCGAGTAGGCCTCAGGCACGCGCTCGTACCAAGCTCGGCGAGCCACGCCAAACTCCTTGGGAGCGTTGAACGGCTGCAGGTCGACAAGATGGAACTGGTCGTCGCTGGCGGCGAAGGTCCAATCGGTGGCCGATTTGACGAGCAGATGGCCTTGGATGTCGTTCTCGAGGGTCTCCTCGGTATAGGCAAGCGGAGCCAGCCACGAGGTGACGGTATCGGTGTAGACAAGCAGGTTGCGGGTCACGCGATCGTGCTCGTCGAGTTGATAATTGGAGTCGATCTCGAGCGACGCGATGCCGAGGATGGAGCTTTCGGGCAGGTCGCGCGAGGGAGCGCAGTAGATGTCACGGCCGTCGTCGGTCACCCATGCGCGGGTGGGGGTCATAGCCGAGCCGGTACCGTAATCGCGGAAGTCGGAAAAGTCGATGGCTGTAAGCCTGGGGTCGGAGGCCACGGCTTCAACGTTGAAGTGGAATCCTTGGTCGACCTTCGACCCCTGGAAACCCGAGGCACGGTACACGCGGTTGTCGCCGTTGTAGATCGACGGATAGAGCTGCGAGGCTGCCAAGTCGAGTGTCTGGCCGAAGAACAGATAGTCACTCGGGAAAATCGGCTCGAAATGGGCGTCACGACCGTCCACCTCCCCAGCGGCGATGTAGCGGGAAGCCTCCTCCGGGGTACGCTCGAGGAGGTAGTCGTGGGCTGTGGAGGCTTCGCCACGGGCAAGGTTGCGATAGTTGAGATAATTGGGTAAGTCGTGGGTTCGCAGGGCCTCAGCCGAGCCACCGACAGCGGCGAATCGGTAGTCGCCGTTGCCGTAGTAGTCGTCGAGGTAAGTGGTGACCCAGCGACCAGCCTTGCCCGCGTAGCCGTCGGAGATGTTCCCCTCAGCGTCCACGTCGTGATCGGTGCCTCCCAGGGCGAAATAGCGCGCCAGCAGATAGTTGCCGTTGAGGTTGTAGGCGATTTTACCGTGGAGGAAGTCAAGCGGAGTGGAGGGGTTCTTGGGGTCGTAGAAGAAGCAGTTTTCGGTTACACCACCCGTCGTGCTAACCACGCCTTGCGTGTAGGCGCCTTTGCCTTGCATCACAAAGCCGGTGTTGTACACCTTGCCCGCGTTCTTGTACAGGAGGGGCGAGCCCTCGGGGAGGAAGAGAGTGTGGCCGTCGCCATGAAGTTCGCCCTTGAACACCGCGTTGGCGTCGGCGGTCAATTTATCGACAGTCAGGTCGTTGGTGAGGTAGAATTTCAGCCCCTCCGCTCCAGCGGGGTGGGCCTTGAGGGAGGTACCCTCGAGGGTAACGTCCTTGCCAGTTTCGGCCAGGTATTCAACGAATCGCTGCAGGTCGGCCTCATCCTGAATGTAGATGCGGGCACCGGCAACTGGCAGGAGGTCAAATTGTCGCGAGCCGTCGGTCGCGAGCATGCGGTGGTAGTTGTGCACCTCCACGTTGGGGTACTTGGCGTCGGCGGCTGTGCCCTTGGTGAAGTCGAGACCGTTGATGGTCATCACGTATTGCAAGTCCCAACCGTTTTGGTACCAGTACGCCGGGAACTGCACCTGGGCGGTGGACGCACCGGCGACAGCGCCGTCGTCGGTATCAACGAGCTTCACGGTGGTGCCCTCGGGCGATTTCAACTGCCAGTAGGCGCCAGCCACGGCCATCGTTTCCTCGTCCATCTCTACCTCCACGTTGGAGGCGTTAGCGTAGATTAGCTCGCCCGGGAGGGCGCAATTCTCGATCACGGCGTTACCCGTGATTGTGGGGCCGAGCAGGTAGCGTATGGTAAGGGTTATCACGTAGTGGAATTCGGAGTCGCCAGTGGTGGTGGCTAAAGCGATTCTCACCTTCTCCGGCTCCTCCAGGTGGGCGCGGTAGTAGGCTGGGTCAGCGTTGTCCACGTTGTCGTAGAGCGAGACACCGAGCAGCGGTTTGTTGGGCGACAAGTCGGTGTTGGTGTAGTTGTTGGCCACGGTGGTGGCGTCGGCGATAGCGTCGGCGCTCGCGGTGGCGCCCTCGTCAAGATTGCCGCGAGGGATCATCACCGCGTAGCCGGTAGCGGCTTGCGTCGAGGATGGGTCGTGGGGAGTTGACGGATCGTTGTCGACGGTCAGGAACAGGCGATAGTCCTTCTGATAGGTCACGTTGCCCTCAGCGTCGGTGGTAGTAGAGTAGTCCTGCAGGTCGGAGCTATAGGCGTCCTTCACCACCTGCTCCCAGTTGACGCTCTCGAGCGACAATTGCGACTTGTCCTGCACGCCGTAGAGGTAGATGAGGTTGTCGTTGTTGTTGAGGGTAAACTTCAGCGCGTCGTTGTAGGTGTAGGCCGTCAGCGTCACATTGTAATAATAGTTGGAGCCGTTGACATACCAGTAGTGCACCTCTTGCAAGTCGTTGCAATCGCCATGACCGGCGTCAACCGCCCGAGTGCGCGGTCCCATCGACGACGAGGAGCCGGTCCAGTTGTAGTAGGAATCCCAGCCCTCGCCCATCGGGAAGCAGTCGTCGTATACGTAGTTGTACTTGCCCTTGTCGTCGCCAGTGACCTTGTAGGCCGCACCGGGGAACACGAAGTTGCCCGTCGACTCCAGGAAGTGGTTGGGATCGTCGTGGTGGTTGAGGGCGTAAATATATCCCCCACCCTCGTCCATGGCCAGGGTCATCAGCTTGATCTCAAACACGCCGGTGACGGGGCCGAAGTAGGTGTCGTCCTTTCCCAACGCATTCTTGCCCGCGCCCTGAATCTTGAGGGTGTAGCCGTTGTTGATACCAATCATGTTGGCGGCGGTGCCGATGTTGCGTTGGTTGAATTCGAGAGAGGTAAGGGTTTTGATTTCCTGGTAAGCGGTGTTGTCGCGGTCGCGGTTGGCGTAATAGTTCTCGATGCGATTTTTCTTGTACTGGCGATAAGAGAACTCGGCGGGGAGCGCCACGTAGTCGTATCCCTCGGTAGCGGTGTTGTTGGTGTTGACGTGGGTATCGCCGTCGTATCCGTAGTCGCTTACCGAGTAGAACTGGCCGTTGGCCCCACGGAATGCCTGGTCGAAGCTCTCCGACGAGGTCAACGCGGCCACGTAAAGCACATCGTGGAAGAATCCCACGTAGTTGCGCGTGCGCGGGGTGGTGTGGAGGGTGTTGTACAAGCCCGATTGCTCACGTGAGCCAGCGTTGAGCACCGAGGTGGCGGGGATCGACGAGTGCATGGCCAACTCGCCGATACGCGTCAACGAGTAGTTGGTGGCGTCGATCGAGTTGGTGGCGAAGTCGTTGGCTCCCTCCAGGAACAAGCAGCAGTCGGTGACCGACAGGAGGTCGAGGCGCTGCGCCGTGTTAAGCAGCTTGGGGTACTGAGGGGAGTAGTCGGCATAGCCGTAATACGCAAGGTCGCAGTTGCGGAAACCCTCGACGTACACCTTGCGGCCTCCGCCGTAAATACCGCCGTCCGATTCGATCTCGTAGAACTTCACTCCGTAGTAGTCGCCACCCGGAGCCACATCGGCCGCCGTGAGCACATGCGACGACTGGTGCACGTAGTAGCCCGTGTGAGCCACTCCACTTTCATCCTCCATGGTGAATCGGCCGTCGGGGTCCTCCTTGAAGATGTAGCGTCCCATAATGTCCTGGCCCACCGAGACGGCAACAGGCAGGTAATGGCCGGTGCCGATGGTGATATGGTCGCGAATCTCGGCGCCGCTACCGGGATCGGTGGAGCCTTGTGTGCCCTCGAAGTCGCTTTCGTTGTAGGTTGCTGTGGAGGTGTTGCGGGGGTTGCGGTTCTCGATATTGTCCCAAATGATGATTGACGAGTTGCCGCCGTAATCGTAATATTCGGGGAGGTTGTCGCGGAATTTCTGCACGGTGAACTGACCGGCGAGCGAGGCCGACGAGGTGGCTGTGATAAAGCCTCCACCATAGATGTTGCCGTGGGCGAAGTATTCGTCGCGAGCGTCGCGGCGGCTCTTACCGTTGCCGATGTAGATGTCGATATCGTTCCAGGAGATGTCGTTGAACGTCGTCTGCGTGTTGTTGTGGCCATACTCTTGAGGTGTGTCGTTGTCCACGAAAGTGAAGTAGTCGGCAAACGTGTCCCGGAGCGTCTGGCCAGCTGTTTGGGCCGAGAATCCGGTGAGGTAAGGCTGGTCTGTGGGGTCGAGGGAGTTGAACAGGTTGACCGACATATACTCGCCCTCGCGAAGCCAGATGTCGCAGAGGATAGCCTCCTTGGAGGTGATCTCCGAGTGCTTCCAGTCGTCATTGGCGGCCGAGGAAAGCTCATCGGTGCGACGTAGCTTGAAGTGGCCGCTCTTCTTGCACAGGTAGTACTGGGGCCAACCCACGATGATCTGCGTGGAGCCGTAGAGGGTGGAAGCCTCCGAGCCGCCGTAAAGGTTGCTCAGCACCATGCCGTCGCGCACGGCAATCTCGGTATCACCCACCACCAAACCCTGCTGCGAGCCGCCGAACACGGTAGCAGCAGAAGGGCTAACGTCGTCGCCGTCGACCCAATCGCAGTGGAGCTTCCCAGGGAGCATGTGCAGGCGGATGTCGCCGCGCACCTCCGTATCCTTGCCGTAGCCACCACCGATAAGGGCGAACGAGCGGCGCTGCAACTTGTCGATGCCGTTGACGATGATGCGCTCCTTGGAGTAGTTGAGCGACGAAAGATCGAAGGAGCCGAGCTGGTCGCTGAAATAGGTTTTTATCAGCTCGATGTCCTCATCAAGCGTCGCGCTGTCGTATTCCTGGGTCAAATCGCTGTAGAGGTCGATGTGGACGTTGCCCACCGTGCGTCCCGAGTTGAAGCAACCACCGAAGATGGAGCATTTCCCCTCGGGGAAGTAGATGTCGCCGTCAATCACGTCAAGGTCGGGCACCAGGGCGATCTCGCGGTAGTCGTCGTTGACGGGGTAGAGGATACGCATTGGGCGGAACTTGCTGCGCACCTGCAGGTACACCTTGTCGGTCAATCCTGTGGCCAGCGGGGTGGTGAGGCCGCCGATGTGGGTCACACCCTTGTAGGTGACGTTAGCGTTGTTGGAGCCGCCCACGATACGGTTGAAAATCACGAGGTCGGAGGGGAACGTCAGGTCGATAGTCTGGTCGGTGGCCATCGAGCCGCTGTTTCACCCCACAAAGAAGTCGCCGATGTAGGCCTCGGTGAGCTTGCTGCGGATAGATGAGTTGTCGGTGATGATGTTCAGCTTGCGGGGAAGGCCTGTGGTTTCAACTGCCGCCATATAAAGGTCGAGCATCTCGGTGGAAGCGCCCAAATTAATCCCGTTCAGGGCCTCGGTTACTTCCATCATGTCGACATCCACCAGACTCTCGCCATTGGAGCCGAGGTAAACGCCGTTGAGGGCCACGTAGCTGCCGATGTTGAACTGGATGTCGTTGGTAGCGGCATTGTTCTGGTCGCCATTTACCGTCGACGAGTTGCCGCCGCAGTAGACGTTCCCGTGCACGAAAGCCATAGCGCCCTCCTTGCCCTCAATCGACAGCTTGGAGCGGTCGACGTTGGGGCGATAGGCGTTGATAGCTTGCAGCCGCTGGCCGTCACTTGGGCTTTCACCTCCGAAATCGGTCTTGCGGGGAAGCACGAAGTAGCAACCGCCGTAAATCGAGTCGTAGCGCTCCTCGATGGAGTGCTTCTCGGGGTCGAGCGAGGGGTCGTACTGGTAGCGGTAGTTGCCGTTGCCGGCGCAATAGACGTTGCCCGAGATGGCACCCGAGATTTTCACGCGCGAGCCATGATAGACGTTTCCGCTAACGTCGTTGCCGCCATAGACGTTGTCGATCACGCCCTGGTGTATCTCCAAATTGGCGCCATAGAAATCCTCGCCTACGGTCACTTCATTACCCAATTCGTCGACCAGTTTAGGCTCTATATCGCCTACGCGACCGCCGCCAAACACCGCGTCGGCGTGGAAATCCTTGCTATCGATTTTCAGTGTCAAGCCCTTGCCGGTTGCTGTGGGATCCTCAGAATCAACCGGCGAGAAATATGTCATTTTGCCGAAGTTGCCTCCCGAGTAAACCGAGCCAAGGTGGCCGCTCAGCAAGTTCCACGTGGGTTGGATGGCCATGTCGGCCTGGTCGTTGCCGCCGAAGAGGCGATAAATGTGGTACTTGAAAATCACCTGGTCGTCGCCGCTGGCAAGTGAGGTGGATGTCACCTCCTCAATCTGCTCCTCGTCGGTGAGGTGGAAGGTGTTCCACACACGGGTCAACGCCTCGCGACCGTCGAAGCCCGCGCGGGCGTTCATGATGTCGGTCGTGGGGTTGTAGTTGACGTTGATGTTGGTTTCGTTGACAATCGTTGACATGTCGCCGCCACCGTAGACGTTGACCATCGTGCCTCCTTGGATGTCGAGGTACGACTTCTCGACGTGAGGCACCTCCAGGGCTATGGAGCCGTCCTTGGTGCTACCGGCGAGGTAGATCTCTGAGGTGTGGTTTTGCTCGCCCGAGGCCATGATAAACGTGCCGTCGGTGTAATATTCCTCACCCTCATGCTTGCCGTAGTTGCCGTTGGAGCCGGCGTAGAGGTTGCCGATCAGGGGGAAACCGTTGTACCCGTTTACCGATCCAGGAGAGGTCTTGCCTGGATTCTCCTCGTCTTGCTCTTGGCCTTGCCCCCCGTGGTCACGCTTGCGGGAGTGGCCGGGAGTGGCGGGCTCGCCTTGCACCTCATAGACCTTGACGTAGGTCGAATACTCGTCGCGGGGGTTGTAATTGGGGTCGCTGCTGGGGAGAGGTTGCACTTGGATTGTGCCCGAGATATCGTTGCCGCCAAAGACCGTGCCAGCGATCAGACGCGCGCCTCCCCAGTCGTATTTGAATTTCGAGTAGGTGAAGGAGATGAAGTTGGAGTCGTCATAAACCTGGTCGCACAATTCAACGTGGGTGCGCCCATAGAGGTTGCCCAAGCAGGAGCCGCCATAAGCCTTGTCGACGTTACCCGAGAAAAGCAGTACTTCGGTCGCCACGGGGGTGTAGTCGTCAGAGCCAACGGGAATGCCCACCGAGCCGTGCAGACCACCACCGTAGATGGAGCCAAACACGTAGGAGGTGCTCTCGTTGCCCATGTACTTGACGTGGGTCATGCCGTTGACGTTACCCCGGCAACCGCCACCGAACACATTCATGCCCACGAAGTTGTTCAACAGGTTGACGTAGGTGTCGCCGTCGACGCGGCTGTCCTCGCCGTAACCGCCACCGAAGACGCGGCCGATGTTGTGCTGCAACGAGGAGATGTCCTCAAACGTTTCCGGGTCGCGCTCGCTCAGGTGCTCGCCGATGGTGTTGGAAAGCACTGTTACCACCACGTCGCCCTGGGTGACTCCGCTCTCGTAGCAGCCGCCGTAAACCACGCCACCATAGTGGACAAAGTGCTCCGAGGGGTCCTCAACCTCGCCCTCGTAGTCGTACTGGCCCTCCTGGGGGTCAAACTTGCACTTGGCGGTCAGTTTCATCACGTTGTAGCCGTCGCGGCTCTCGCGGGCCCCGCAGTAGGCCACCTCGTTGCCGTCGGCATCCTTAGTGTAGGCAAGGGCGTAGCGGGGCTTGTTGAGGTTGGTGGAGTTGGGGAAAGTAAGGCGCGAGGCGTCGTAGATGCGGGGGTAGATCACGGTGCCGTCCTTAAGCGTGTAGGAGCTGTCGTAGCCCTTGCCGTAAACGCTCATAAACTCGCTCTGCGACAGGTCGTTCTTGTCCTTGTCGTTGAGGTCGTTGTAGACGATAAGGTAGTAGTCGTAGGAGGCGTGGGTGACCATACCGCCCTCAAATGTGTACTGCAGGTTGGCGTCGGTCTGCTCCATCTTGGTGTAATTGTTGGAGAAGCCGTAGACGCGGTTGGTGGCGTTCTCCGAACCGCCCACCACGCGGTCGAGCACCTTCACGCCCTCGGGCAGACAGTAGCGGTAGATGGAGCCTTTCTTCTCGGGCTCCGAGGCCGTGGACGGGTCGGTCGTGGGGGCGTTGGTGGCATAGTCCCACCACATGACGTTGTTGTTGGTCATCGAGCCGCAAGAACCTCCGCCGAAGAAGTTGCCAAGTATCACATCCTCAGCGTCGTACTCATATAGAGCTAATTCTCCAGGCATCCAGCGCTTACGCAGGACGTATTCATTGCCGTCGGCGTCGGTTTCCATCACGGGATTGCCCGAGGCGTCGGTCTGGAACGGCATGTTGTAGAACGTCAGCTCCACGTCGCCGTTCATCTCAATATTTTTCACGTATCCGCGGAGCATGTGCTCGCCAAGGAGGTTGAAGTTGCCGTCGGTCTTGCCCGGCTCGGGGTATCCGGGAACGTAATATTTCAGTTCGGGGTTGTAGTACCAGTGGTCGTAGGCCACGGCACCCATTTTGTCCAATTCGGCCGTGGTCGAGCCGTCGAAGGTGGAGAGCGTAACATCCTGGGGCACAGTGTTGTGCTCGTCGAAACCGTCACCCTCCGAGCCCATAAAGAGCGAGCCGCCAACGGTGACGTGCGAGCCAAGGTTCATGTGGAGGAAACCGCCGCGGGAGAGTCGGCGCGGGTCCTCGAACGGCAGGGCCGTGTTCCATTGTCCGATTGTGCAAGAGCGGCCGCCACCGAACACGTCGCCAAGAATCCTCACGCGATCGGCCTGGGAGTTTCCGCTGATGTGCATGGTCACCTTGCCCACCATCGGTCGGCAGCGGTAGACGCGCCCGTAGTCGTCCTCGTTGGTGCTCCCAGGGGCCTTCCCGGGGAGTAACACTTTGCGATACTGGCGGTCGGGGCCCTCGCCGTAGCGTGCCCATCCCGGCACGTAATAGCCGCGGTAATGGCCGTTGCCGGCGCCGTAAACATTGCCCTTCACCGTGCCGCCGTTGAGCGACATGGTCACGCCCTTGTGGTCGCGGTCGGTCACGTCGGCGCAGAACAGCGGGGCACCGTCGCTCGACTCCAAGCCGTCGCAGAAGTCGCGCTCTTCCTCGAAGATGTCCCACCACTTGTTGGTGCCCACGATGCCCTTGACGTCGTTGCCACCATAGATGTTACCGGTGACGAAGAGGCGGGCGTTCTTGGCGGCCACAGCGGCCGAGTCGGTAGGCTCCACCGAGCGGTTGCCGATGTGCATGCGCCCGTTGTCGTGGACGTAGCCCATTAGGGCACCTCCGTAAATCTCCTTGATTTGACCCTCGCGCACGAACATCTCCGTCTTGTTGCACTGGGCGTAGAAACCGCCACCAATCACCTTGCGGATGATGGGCGAGCCCTGAATCTCGATGTCGATATTGCCACCCACGTAGTGGTCGTAATCGGCGAGCGTGGGTGTGGTGATTTGGCTCACGGGGGTGCCGCTTGCGTTGGCCCAGTAGCCCACGTCCCCCGAGAATCCGCCACCAGCCACGTCAAAGAAGGTTTGGCCGACCGCAATCGAGGTGATATCGTCGAGGCTCGGCTCGGTGATAGAGTGATTGAGCGACTCCTCGGTGATGTTGATCGAGAGGCTGGCGTTGCCCTTGACGAGGGTCTTTTCCCCGTAGCCACCACCGTAGACGCAGAAACGGCGCACGGTGATGTCGTTCCACAGGTCGCTAAACTCGGCGTTGTCACCCAAGGATTCCGAGAAGGTCAACGGCGAGGCAGTGATGTTGACGTGGCTGTCACCTCCGATATAGCCATGGTGGTAGGGACCGCCGTAGATGTTGAACGTCTTGGTTTCCTCGTTGCTGGTGAGAGGGTTAACACCAAGGGTGGTTTTTGAGAATTGGCCGCCGTGGATATTGACTGTGGCGTCACCCTCGACGTTGGATGACGTAGTGTCGGAGCCAAGGCCGCCACCAAACACGCAGTTGCCGATAGAGCCCCCCGAGATGGTCACCTGGGAATTCCCGGCCTCAGCCTCGGTGGTGCCGGAGGGTGTATACTGGCGTAGATCGGAGAATTTGCCGCCGCCGTAGATGTTGCCCTCGACAGTGCCACCCGAGATGGTCAACGTGGCGTCGCCATAGATATTTCCCATTTCGGGGTACTTCTCGATTCCCATTCCCGAAGCGAACACGTCGCGCTCTACGGTGCCGTCCTCGATGTTGACGTGGACATTGCCGAAAATCTGGGCCACGCTGGAGAAATCGTAAGTGTAGTTAATCCCTGATACCGTGTTGGTAACCTTGCCGTCACCGTCCGGGTCGTTGGTCGATAGGAAGTCGGTAGCACCAGCACCGCCACCATAAATCGAGCCGGTAACGGTCACAGGCGAACCACCCGTGGGGTTGGGCAACAGGTTGACGTAAGAGTTGCCGTAGAGGTTGCCGGCGAGGCTTATGCGCAAGTTATCGGTGATCGAGCGATAAGGGGCGCGAGCGCGACTGCCTGAGCCTATAGAGGTGGAGTAGCCGTAACCGCCACCGTAGACGCTGCCTCTTACCGTGCCACCGTAAAGGTTCACCTCCACGTAGGTGTCGTCGAGGGCGAGCTTGCCGTCACCGCCGAGCTTAGGGTCGGTGTCAACGTCGGTGCCCTCGTGGTTCATAATGGTCATCACCGGGAAGGAGCAACCG
Source organism: uncultured Muribaculaceae bacterium (assembly GCA_964562375.1). GTDB lineage: Bacteria > Bacteroidota > Bacteroidia > Bacteroidales > Muribaculaceae > JAJPXC01. The sequence goes on from CAZLSW010000004.1 coordinate 27,646, forward strand.
GCGCCCGTGGCCGTTGGGTAATCACCATATGAGAGATCGCCGGAGGCGTTGAAATAGGGGATATGCGGGTCGGGTGAGTAACTCTTGTCGTCGGCGTATCGACCGCCAAATTTCCAGTCGCGACCGATTCCGGTAACGCAGCTCGCACCAGCGGCGTACAGCGAGAAGGTGGCCCCCGATGCGCCCACCGTGCCGTCATAGAGGTTGATAATCGAACGGCCGTACATATAGCCCTCAATGCGCTCGGTGCCGATGCCGTGACGGCCAAGGCAACCACCGTACAGCTGGTCGATGGAGCCTCCATAGATGTTGAGTACGGTTGATCCGAAGAACGAGTCTTCGGGGCCGTCATGGGTCAACGCTCGCCCATAGGTGATGTTGCCGGCGGCGTAACGGTTGATGTTGCCGCTGTAGAGATCCACCACAATGTCGGCGTACACCGAGGCGTCGGTCTGTCCACCCACCATCAGGCCGATATTGGTGTTGCAGGGCTCCACATCGTTGTTGTCACCGTCCTTGCCGGTCCAGGTGGGCATGTATTTATACGGGTCATTGGGATCCTCGGGGATGTCGATGGTCATGCGCACGCGCGCCGGCGCCCAAGGTGAGCCGAAGATGCGCTTGGAGGACCCAAAAAAGCCGTCCTCGTAACGCGAGCAGGGAATGATACGCCCATAGGCTCCCGACAGGAGTTTTATCGTGGTGATGCCCGGAACGGCGTTCTCGGCATAGCTGATGTCGTTTGCCCCCGAGGGGTCGGCGAAATTGGTGTTGTCGTTATAGCGGCCCACCACAAAAGTGAAGTTCACTGCCTTGGCCTGAGAGTCAAGACCAGCTGATGTGCCCGAGTTGTTGACAAAGTGCACCATGCGCACTCCCTCGTCAACCGTGAAGTCGTGGTTGTAGCAGTAGAGGAGGTTGTACTGCGGGGTGTTGTTTTCACTGTAGATGTCGAGATTTTTCAGAGCCATGGGGGCTTGGAGGGCCAAGTCGACACGCCCGGCGGTCGCTGTGCTCCACCCCCAGGTGCCCCCCGAGATATGGGCGCCGTTGGCACCGGCCAAGGTCACATGGTTGACGTATTTCCCGTTGGTGCGGTTGACTCGGCTGAGGAAAGAGGTGTTGTTGTAGTAACCCATGATCACGATCATGTTGTTGGAGGTGCGGCCTCCGTCGGCGTAGGAGTTGAGAAGCTCGTAGGCGCGGTCGATGGTGTGCACGGCGTTCCAGGGGTCGTGACCGGTGTTGATGTCCAGGCCTCCGGGGTAGTACTGGTTGGTGGAGGTGCTATAAGGGGAGAAGCGGTGCTTACCGGTGTTGGCGATGGTCTGGGCGCGGTCGTAGAGGTAAATCACGTTCATCGGGCCGATGATGTCGCTCAGCACGGTGCCCGAACTGGTGGAGAAGGTGAAGCGGTAGTAGAGATCGGGGTCGAAGGTAAATGAGTCACCAGCCTGTATCAGCTCGTCGGTGCGAGTGCCGGAGCCGCTACCCGAGTGGGTGGCAACGGTGGTCCAGGAGTTGTAGTCGGTGGGATCAGAAGTTGCCTCCCATTTGTAGGTGCACGAGGACGACGAGGTGTAAAGATTCTCATCCAGGTCGGGATTGACGCCGCGCCACACCACCTTGGCCCGATAGCCGGTTGCGTTGCCCTCAGTGTCAACGTGGCGGTCGAAATCCACGGCGAGCTGGTTGAAAGTGACGATGGTCTCGCCCGGCATAGTACCGTTGGGGTCGCCCACGACGTTGTACAAGCGGGCGCGCACCCAGAAGGCCGAGGTGCGGTGGAGGATGTTGGGGTGGATAATCAGGCGGGTAGCCACCGAGTCGACTTGGTAGCAGCCGTAGCGGTCGATCAAGAAGTTGTTGTCGGTGCTGCCGTCAGGGCGGTAATATGGGCCCACCCAGTCGATTTGGTAGCCCGAGGTTTCGTCCTTCAAGCCGTAGTCGTATTTGCCGCTCACGCTTTCGTCGTAGCCGGCGGGCATAGCGACAAACTGGCCGTTGATAGTGTTCCAGCCGCGGGGGGAGGTGATGTCGCTGGGGTCGTAATCGGGGTTGGCCACGAAGTTGGCGCTCTTGCGGTCGTCGCTGGCTCCATCGCCGGGGATACGGTAGGTCCATTCGATGCGCCAGTTGTCGCGGTTCTCATCCGAGGTCCAGTCGTTGCCGAATTGATCGACCACCTGGGCGCGGAACACCAGCGGCTTCACCGTCGTGTCTTTAATGGTGCCGTGGGTGTTGGTGCTGGAAAGGTACTGAGTTTTGCCATCCTCGTCGATGATTTTGATGCCCGAGGTGTCGCTGTCGTTATAAGTGTAGGTCACGTCATATCCGGCCTTGGTGGAGAAGTAATCGCTGGCCTTAAACTCAGTGTAGGCTCCGTTGGACGGGTTGTACTCGTACATCGACACCTGCAGGTGGAGCTGCTTCACCACCTGGTCGACAAATTCGAGGCCGTCCGAGTAAAGCAGGTAGCCGGGATCGTTGCCCATCTCACGGTCGTAGACTTTCAGGCGGATGGTACCCACGAATGTGCTCACCACATGGGCCTTACGGGCGTCACCGTCGTTGATATCGGTGCCAGCTGACGCCGCCTCGTAGGAGGAGCCAGCCAGGTCGGTTGCCACTCCATTGACCACCGTTTGCCATTCACAGGCAATGTCCTGAAGCATCGGGTCGTCGAGGGTGTAGGTGGTACCACCGATGGTGAATTGGGGGTAGAACACGTAGTGGTCGTTGGCCCCCGTGGTGGTGTTGACGGCGATGGCGCGCTCGATGGTCACGGTCACTGGCTCCACGTCGATCGACTTGGTGGCAACCACGTCGCCATCGGAATTTATCAGCTCAAATTGTACTGATTTATAATCGTTTACATCGCTGGGTAGCACAATCGCGCAGTGATCCTGGTCGAGGGAGAGCTGGTAGGAGTTTTGGGTGCGGTTGGGGTTGGAGGTGGAATGTGTCACCGTCTGCGTTGAGCCGTCGGAGAGGGTGATGGTCCAGCGGAAAGTGTAGTCGTTGGATGAGCGGTAGTTGTCGATGGTAGCGTTGAATGTGTGTAGGCGCGAGCGGGAGAGGGTAACGGTAGGCTCCATGACGAAGCGCATGTAAGTGGCGGCCGAGTTCCAGCCGAAGGTCACCGACGCGTCGTCGTTGTTCTTGCTGAGCATCGAGAGGATGGTCGACTGGCCCGCGGCGGTGTTGGGGTTGGCGTAGGTGCCGTGCGACACCCCCTGCCAGGCGCGCATGGCCACCGGGTCGTTGTAGGTGAATTTCACCTCCGAGGATGAGCCTTGGTCGAGGGTGCGCACGTTGCAGCGCGAGGATATCGCAAGGGGATAGGTGTCGGTGATGTCCTCGTAGGCGCTCGTGGTGGAGTCGTAGATCTTGTAGTCGCCAAAGAGGCGCTCGTTGGCTATGTTGATTAGCTCGTCGTTGAGCTCTATGGTGCTGGTGTTAAGGATGATAAATGCGGCTGAGGTGCTGGCCGACTGGTTTTCCGGGTAAACTACCTCCCAGGCGTAGGCGTTGGTGGTGTTAGTGGCGTCGGCCGAACCGTTGCATCTCGAGTGGCCCACAACGGGGTTGATGATGCCGTAGGGGGCGTTGATTTGGCCGCGGTAGAAGCACGAGGTGGGCAGGTCGGAGTATTTGCCTCGGCGCATACGTCCCACGATACCACCCACGTCAAACTGCATCTTATGGCTGTCGCCCACGCCCGCGCGGTTGACGGCATGACTCATGTCGATGTCAACGTCGACGTAGACGTTGCGGATGGTCACAACGCCGCGGGCAGTGCTGGAGATGGCGTTGTAGGCGCCCAATCCCGAGGAGATGTCGCCCACCACGCCGCCCATGTAGTAGGAGCGGTAGCGGGGATCCTCACCGCCGTCGTCGATGCGCGAGCGGGTGATGAGGATGTTTTCGATGTTCACCTGCTTGGTGTTGTTGCGGTCGGGGGTGACGGCTCCGGCGAGGACGCCCACCTTGATGTCCTGGGAGTAGTTGACCTTCGACCCGGCGTCGCGGGTGACGACGGCCTGGTCGATGTGGAGGTTGCGCACGGTGCCGGTGAGGAAACCGAAGAGACCGGTGGCGCGCTTGGTGGCGTCGGTGACGTCGCCCCAGTTGAGATGCAGGTTGCGTATCACGCAACCGTGACCGTCGTAAGTGGCCCCAAACGGCTTGTGGACCTCGTTGTTGCACTCGTCGGTGGCCGAGCCGTCGGTGCCGTAGCCGATCGAGGGGAAAAGCTTGCCGCTCAAGTCGATATCATCTTTTTGCACAAAGTAGTGGCCGTAGCTCCACAGGTCGGGGTTCTGAGAGAGATAGTAGAGGTTCTCAGCGGTCCATACTTGGTACGGATCTTCCTCAGTACCAGAGCCTTGGGGAAAGGGTGTGGCGGTGGTACCGTCCCAGGCGAGCGTGACTATGGGGAGGAGGGAGCAAAAAGTTGTAATGATATTGCGTAGAGCGGTAAGTTTCATTGGCTCAGTAAGTTATTCATTGATTATGATGTATCCGTCGGCCGAGGGGTCGTTGTCGGAAAGCACATAGAGGTAATCGGGGGCGACGAGGATGTTGACGTCGTAGTAATGCCCGGCTTGCAGGGCCGAGTTGATGGTTATTTGGGAGGTGTTGGTGACGCCCGAGCGGGTTACCACAGCGGAGTTGCCCTTGTCGAGGGTGTCGTAGGTGACTGTGATGTCGAAAGTGTTGGTGGCTTGGAGGGGGAGGACATAGGCGCTCGCAAGCGGCTGATATTCAGTGGAGTTGAGGTCGAGATATTCCACGCCCCCCTCGTTGAGAAGGGAGATGAACCCGGGGGTGGAACCGCCGGGCACCGTGGCCCCTAAACTATAGGTAATCGCCTGGGAACCAGTGGAAAAATCCACCGTTACCGAGTAATTGTCGCCCGGGTCGCTCAGGGTCATTGATTTCAGCCTGACGGTTCTCAGCTCGGCGTAGTCCTCGGCCACGCGGTAGCAGAAGCGCACGCGGGCCGTCAAGTGCTCCAAGGTAAACGGCACGTGCGGATTCCCGCTCGCGCGCGTACACGTGTAGGCGTGCGTGGCCTGTGCAACCATGTAATCCTCTGTGCCATAGAGCGGTAGATCGCTTAGCGTAAGCGACTGGAAGCCAGCGAGATTATCATCGGTGGCAGTAACTTGTGAGGATGGTAGCCACGGGGCATAGGCGTAGAAGAGGTAATCTTGGTTGGTGGTCCACATCTGCACGGGAGCGTAGGCCCATTCGCTGGCGTAGTTCCACGAGCCTCCCAAGGCGCGTTGAAAGGCGTCGCCGAGGGTGTAGTACATGCATTGGTTGTCGAAGACGGTGCCTGCGGTCATGTACGCGAGGACGCCGATCGTCTCTGGGGTGGTGGCCGCGAGGTCGCCCCCGGCCCGCGAAAGCCCTTGGGGGGCCGGCGTTCTACGGCCATCTTGGGGGGCCGTTTCGGAGCGGGAGGTGGTGGACGCTTCCCAAGCGAGGGTATTGGCCGTGGACACGCCCAGGGTGATGGCCGTGCCGCTCGTGTCGACAGGCTCGTCGCCCGAGTGATGGCTGGAGCAGGAGGCCAAAATAGCCGCTATTGGGATTATATAGATTTTCTTCATATTCGATTTAAGTTTCTTAAGTTATCATAGAAACCACGAATAAACACCAATTATCATTAATTCAGCCATTTAACTTATATTATCATTCCAGAATTTAGCTTTGCTGCGCAAAGAATTAGCACGAATTTCCATGATGAAATGTTATCAGCATTAGTGTTAATTATAGAGCGTAAGCTCTATAAAATTTATTAGAACCTCTGTTAACTTATTGGTGCTCATTGGTGTAAATTCGTGGTTCCAGATTTACCAGTCGGTTTGGGTGATGTCGATGGTGTCCTCGGGGGTCCAGTCGAGGGCCGTCACGTCGATGTCGACAAGGATCGGCTCATCGCTGGCGGGGTTGTATATGAGGTAATAGATATATTTCTTGTTTGGTTGCCAACCGTCGTTGACTGAGATAGTTACGTCGACATCCTCACCGTCGATGGTGAGGGTGACGAGTAATTGGATTTTGTCGGCGGGTGATTGTGGGATTTCAACTCGATAGCCGAGCTGGGCCGAGGTTTCGCGGGAAACGGCCGTTATGGCGTTGATGTAAGATCCCGAAGATGAGGGGATTACCTCCGTTGTGGAGGATGTGGGCGCGCATATCCACGCTTCGGTGGAGAGCCAAGTGGAAGATGTGGGGGTATAACTACCCTTGGTGAAGATGCCCGTTGGGGCTGTTACAGCAAAATTGCTAACCGTAAACTCCGCTCCCTCAGAGGAATAGATGCGAAATTCGATAGATGATAGGATATGGTGGAACACTAACGGAACATCGGCGTACAATGCCGCTTGCGTGGCGTAAACTGCCGATTCCGAGGCGATTAGGTCATAATCGGCATAGGCTGTGCCATTGGCCAAGCGTGCGTGTCGAGCAACTACCCAGTCGGTGGTTTGGGTTTCGGTATTTCCCATGATATTCAGCACTTTAGGGTAGCCGTCGGCGGTAAAATTGACCTGGGCCGATGAGGCGTATGGGGCCACGGCAACGAAGTCGTAGCGTGAAGCCCCTAAGTCCCAGTACTTTAGGGTTTGCGAACCGATACCGTCGTAGTACCATCCAGCAAGGTAATTCACTCGGTAACAAGCGTTTAGGTCGGTTGCCGAACCCATCACAACATCGCCTTGGGCCATGGAGGAGTTTTTCCACGCCTTGACGGCGAAGGAGTCGTAGAGCGATTCCAGAGCCGAGGATTCGGCGCGGCTGGCGGTACCACCTGGGTTAAAGGCGATGGCTCGCTGGGTAGGGGCAGGCGCGTCGCCGCCGTGGCTGCCACACGAGGTGGCAGCCATGGCTAACGTCGCGAAGATGAGGAATTTATATTTCATTTTAACTATAGACCACCGCGGCAAACCGCGGGGCACAGTGGCTTGCTAGATTTCGGTGCCGGTGCCGTCGCCACCAACAATCCACTCCCAGCCATCGGTTTCGTAGCCAGCAACCTGGATACCGTCGAAGATAATGGGATAGAGCTGAGAATCAGGCACATCGGGATTTTCGGGATCAGGATCGGGGTTAGGACCTGCCTGGTCGGTGATCTTGAACACGTAGGTATAGGCGGTGTTGTGCTCCCATTTCGTGTAATCGCGACCTACGTAAACCGCTGCGTTTCTTACGATTACCTCCTCCTTGGTGTCCTCGGCGATAAGCTTGTAGGAGATGTAGAAGGCGAAGCCCGAGTTGGTCTGGCCGGTAATCTCCTCGGCGGGCAGGGGATAGTAAACGGTGGGCGACATGTTGGCGTTCAACAGAGCGTCGGTGCGGCTCTCGGCGATGGTGCTACCCGAGCAGCAGAGGTCGAAGCTCAGCGGGGTGGTAGCGGTGGCAACATCCTGATAATCAACAGTGAAAGCCTGATCGGGGTTAACACCCGAGAAGGTAACCACGGGAGTACCCGAGTTGACGTAGGAGCCAAGGGAGTAGCCTGTGCCCTTGTCAGCGGGGATGGCCACGATGCCGGTAGCTGTGCCGCTCTTGGGTGTAACATCCAGAAGCTCAACGTCGTAGCCCTTGATAGCGTTCCAAACGGTGACGCGCAGACGCGACTGCACGCGCTCAAACTTCAAAGGCACCTTCGTGGTCGAGTAGCTGGCCTTGGCGATCGAGTTGGTGGCCACCATGTAGGGGGTGTAGGAGGCCGCGTTGGTGCCCATTGTCACCTGGGTGAGGGTCATCTTCAGGGTGGCGGGGTCGAACGTCACCACGCTACCGCTTGCGCCATGCTTGTAGGGGGCGTAGGCGTAGAAGTTGGTGTAGTTGTAGTTGGCGTCCCAGTATTTGAGGAACTGGGTTTCGTTGTTCGACATCACCGTGGTGTTGACCTGGGTGTAGAATGGGCTTTGGCCATTGTACTGGCCATAGCCGAGCAGGTCATAGAACCAAGAGCTACCCTCGTGGTAAGCGCCGGTGGGGTCGTAGCCGGTGGAGGAGCCGTCGGTGTAGCCCACCAGGTAGTCGGCCATCACCAAGTTGGTAGCGGTGGTGAAGTCGGTGGTAGCGTTGCCCTTGTAGGCCCATACGCCGAAGTTTTTGTAGATAGTCTCGAGGTTCACATCCGATTCAGCGCGGCTGAGGTTGCCGGTCGACATCTGGAAGCCGATCTCCCCTGTTGTGACGCTGGGACCGCTCCAAGAGTTGGTGGTCTCATCGGTGGAGCACCCTGTCAATGCTGCCACGGCAGCAAGCATCAGTAATGATTTAACGTGTTTCATCGATTAAATAATTTAATGGATTGATATAATGTAGTTTTTAGTTTTCAGTATTCAGTTTTCAGTTTTCAGTATTAAAGCTTTAAAGCATTAAATCTTTAAAGGAGGAAAGGAGGAAAGGAGGAAAGGGATAACGGGGCTATCTTGAAGCCCCCGCTTCGGGGGTTTGGGGGCCGATTCCTTTCGGGGGTTTGGGGGCCGAGAGCTATTGGGAAGCCCCCGCTTCGGGGGTTTGGGGGCCGAGACAGCGACTATATTATGAAGTCGTATTCTTCTTGGCCCTCGGCGGCGATGACAGGGTTGAATGACGAGCCGGCATTGCGGGAGGAGGGAAGCTTGAGGGTATCGATGTCGATTTCAATAGTCACGACGCCGCCGTGCACTTGCCGTTGCAGTTGGGGGGTGACGTCGTAGAGATAGGTGGAGTCGGTGGAGTTGGCAAACTGCAACGACAGGGCCAGGAGGTTGCGCAGCTCGGCACGGGAGCCGGCATACTGCGGGGATCGGGATTTGTTCCAGGAGTCCATGTCGCAAAGGCCGAAAGTGGTCAACTTGCCGCCGAGGATGTCGGCTGAGCGGTCTTCGCGGGCCGTTAGACCGGTCTTGAAGCGCATGGGGAAGGTAACTTGGGTGTCGGCCAGATGTGTTCGGCCGGTATGGAGGGTCACGCCGTCGGCCAAGGCCGTCATGGCGGGGTAGTCGGTGAGGCCGGTGACGCGGCTCGGCGTGTTGTTATAAAGGATTACCTGCACGAGGTAAATGTAAACCATTGGCACGATATCGGTGTGCAACTGCTTCACCCACAAGCCTTTATCTGCGTCGTAATAGTCGTAGTCCTCGAAGTTGCGCGACAGGTAGAAGCCTTTCTCGAGTCCCGAGTAGAAGATTTCGGGGTTGTTGCGGGTTTCTCCCGAGGCGCGGGAGCCGGGGATGGAGTAACCCACACGGATTGTGTGGTGGTAGCCTCGATGCAGCCGAAGTCGCTCTCGTCGAAAATCACCACCTGCGTATGGTCGGCGGTGACGATTTGGCTCCAGAAGAGCATATCATGGTAACCGAAATTCATCTTGCGGCGGAAGGAATTACCGTCGATAATCACCTTCTCCACAGTGGTATAGGCGGCGTCGGGCGACTCCTCGCCAAGGGGGTAGAATCGGCCCTCGTAACCCGTTGGCTCGGGATAGGCGATGCGGCCCGACAGAGCGATGTCCTGCTCGTCCCAGCCGTAGTACCACGAGGAGGTCCAGTCGGCGTCGATGTCCCAGATGACGTTGATATCCACCTCTACCTCAGGCAATTTCATCTCCACGTCGCCCTGGGGCAGGTGGAGTGGCGGCTCGATGCGGCAAGAGGGGAGGGCCAAGAGGAGCAACAGTCCGCTGAGGGAAGCGGTCAGTCGAATGTGGTCGCCGAGGGCAGCCATTAACTTGGGGAAGCCCCCGATTCGGGGGTTGGGGGCCTTATTCATAGCGACGGAAGGATGCGCCGCTCTTACGCAGCCGGTAAAACAACAAGTCCCAGGTAAAGGTGATGCCCACCTCGGTGGGTCCCACCCACGTGCGATGGTGGTTGCGCTTTTTGAACAAGCGCACATCGCCCGTGTAGTTGTAGTAGTACAGCCCATCGGCCTCGCTGCCCGTGATGGGGTTGCCGTAGACGTAGGGGTCGAATTTGGTCCAGTAGACGCCACCAGCGGCGTAGAGGTCCAAGCGCCAGCGTTTGCCAAGATTCACGGCATAGCCCACCTTCACGGCGCCGCCGATTCCCTCGCCTTCCCAGCCTTTGCGTTTGGAGAATCCGATACCGTAGATGTTGCAGTTGGCGTAGGCGGCGAGGTATAGACCCGTGTGGTGGAAGCCGGGCGAGAAGTAACGGCGCGCCTCGAGGTGGTAGTCGCGGATTTGGTAGAATTTATGTTTGCCCCAGCGGTGGTAATAGGGGAAGGTGAACGAGCCGACTATCGTCCAGTTGCCCCGTCGGGGGTAGTATTCGAGGATGATGTTGGGCGAGGGTGCCCAGCCGTAATTGGGCAGGTAGAAGGCGTCGTAGAGGATGTTGGTGCCGATTGACAAGGCGTGCGGCCTTTCCCGCCGGGAAAGGCCGAAGGGTAAAGGATTAAGGATGAAGGATGAAGGGCCATCCGGGGTGTAGGCCAATGGGGTGTATTTTGGGGTGAGGGCGAGTGGCTCGAGGTCGCGGACACAGCGGAAGAACATCACCATGCGGGCCGCGCGCAGGTTGGGGTAATACTCCTTCAACAGGCGCTTCCACAGCCTACCACCTTGGGCTTTTTGCAACTTCTGCTTGGTGAGGCGCTCGTCGCCGCCGCATTGGTCCACAATCGCCGCTACCTCCTCGGTATCAGGGTCTTGGTTGCGACGCATCACGAGCACGAGGTAGGGATAATCCTCGGCCTGGGTGCGGGTGTATATATCGTTGATATCGTAATTGAGTTGGCCCAGGCGCTCGGTGACGAATGTGGCGAGCGAGCGGGCGCGGTTGCGCGAGAGCATCACGTTGTTGTCATACGGTCCCTCGGGTGAGGCGGCACCTCGCATGCATATCCCAATCAGCTCCATCCCCTCCTCTCGCAGTCGCGGCAGGATGTCGTCCTCGAGCATGCGCACGGTGGGATCCTGGGGACGGAGTCCCCATTTGTTGACAATGAACACAGTGCTGGCAGCGAGGGCCTCGAAAGTGGAGTCGTTGAGCGAAGCGCATAGCTCGTCAGGGTCGGCTTGCTGGCCCACCACCTGCACGAACGGAGGGTATTCCGCTTGTATGGAATCGCCCTTAACGGGAAGGCTGGACAAAAGGAAGAGCCCCGTCAGGAACGTAATCAAACATCTCAGTTCCACGTTGTTATATTGTGTACAGAAAAGTTGTTTTTCTATGGTTGCTATGCACTGCTATATAACTTAGATCACATCTATCTATAAAGCACGCAAATATACTAAATTTTGGAAAAGATTTGCCAAAACGCATTAAAATTAACCTTAATTAACATAGATTTAGGATGATGTAGTAACTATTCACCGAAAGGAAAAAGGAACCACGAAGAACACTAAAAACACAAAAGCGAAGTGTATTGGGAGAACAATTAGTGTTCTTCGTGGTTAAAAGATTTTTGGGTGAATAGCTACCTAAAAACTGCTAATCCCAAAAACTGTTAATTCAACTTTCTCAGGCCAGAGAAACCACGAATTAACACTAATGGACACCAATGAGTTAACTTGAAATACAATAAATTTTAGAGAGCTTTCGCTCTTTAATTAACACTAATCCCGGTAGGAGTTTAGTATCGAAATTCGTGTTAATTCTTTGCGTAGCAAAGCTTAATTTATGATTAAAATATAAGTTAAAGCACTGAATTAGTGAAAATTAGTGTTAATTCGTGGTTTCTCTAACCACAAGCGAAACCTAAACTAATTCCTATAAATGGCTGATTCCCTAAACCCGTTTTTTGGAATAAAAATGGTAAAGGGAGGTAATAATTGAATAATTATTTGTAACTTTGCGCCGCTAAATTCAACGCAATGAAGAATCGCAAGAACCGTTTACCGGCAATCGTCGAGATCTTGTCGAAGCACGTGATCTCGAGCCAAGAGGAGCTGTCGAAACAGCTTGCCAAAGAGGGATTCGTGGTCACCCAGGCCACCCTGTCGCGCGACCTTAAAACCCTGCGCACCACCAAGATACCCACCGACCTTGGCGGCTATCGTTACGTGGTGCCCGACCACGACAAGCGCGAGCAGGCTCCCCGCTCGGCACGCGCCGTGCTGCAAACGGCCATGCACCCGGCCACCATCTCGGTGGCCATCTCAGGCAACATTGTGGTGATCAAGACCCGCAACGGCTACGCCTCGGGCCTGGCTTACGACATCGACATGCTCGACTCGCCCCACATCCTTGGCACAATCCCCGGAGCCGACACGGTGATGGCGGTGATCAACGAGCATTCCACCCGCCAAGAAATCTACTCGCTCCTTTGCACGATTTTGCCCCAAGAGGTAATGGCACAAGCTAAAGGCCTTTTTGGCCTTTAGCTTGAAGTATAAAGGATAAAGTATAAAGTAATAGCTTGGCTATTTAAAGGAATAAAGGAGGAAAGGACTAGGTGACTGGCCTCCAAGAATGACGAAAAAGAGCCCGCAAGGGTTACACATAGTACAATAGGTAAAATGGAAGATTCACAGAAAATTGAAGTGCTGGTAGCGTCGGAGGAGCACGTTGGCTATGTCGACGAGATTCTCGACACTATCACGCGAGCAGCCAAGGTGCGCGGCACGGGTATCGCCAAGCGATCGCCCGACTACGTGCGCCAGAAGATGCTCGAGCGCAAAGCGGTAATCGCGATCGGCCCCGGAGGGGAGTTTGCGGGCTTCAGCTACATCGAGAGCTGGAGCAACAAGGAGTTTGTTGCCAATTCGGGATTGATCGTCGCCGACAAGTTTCGCGGCATCGGTCTGGCCTCGCGCATCAAACGACGAATCTTCCAACTCTCCCGCGAGATGTTCCCCAACGCCAAAATTTTTTCCTTGACCACGGGCGCCGCGGTGATGAAAATGAACTTCGAGCTGGGCTACCGCCCGGTGACCTTCGACCAGCTCACCACCGACGCCGCCTTCTGGCGCGGATGCGAGAGCTGCGTCAACTATGATATCCTGCAACGCAACGGAGGGCATAAGTGCTTGTGTGTAGGGCTGTTGTATGATCCCGCCGAGAAGTATCACGAGGCCGAGAAGAAGGCCCCCTCGACGGCCGACGACACCGCTGCCGCCATCGCCGCGGCGCTGCCCTCGCTTTAAAGATTAGCATTTAGCGTTTAGCATTTAGCATTTAGCCCAATAGCTAAGCTGATAACTGAAAACTTAAATAAAAGATAATGAAAAAGAAAGTAGTATTAGCGTTTTCAGGAGGCTTGGACACCTCCTTCGCCGTGAAGTATCTCTCGGAGGACTGCGGCTATGAAGTGTACACGGCAATCGCCAACACGGGAGGCTTCTCGGCCGAGGAGCTCAAGGAGATTGAGCGCCGCGCCTTGGCCCTTGGCGCCCGCGAGCACGCCACGCTCGACATCACCAACGAATACTACGAGAAAGCCATCAAATACATGATCTTCGGCAACGTGCTGCGCAACGGCACCTACCCCATCTCGGTATCCTCGGAGCGCATCTTCCAGGCCATCGCCATAATCGAGTACGCCAAGAAGATCGGCGCCGACTGCGTGGCCCACGGCTCCACCAGCGCCGGCAACGACCAAGTGCGCTTCGACCTCACGTTCCAAATCCTGGCTCCCGAGATTGAGATCATCACCCCCACCCGCGACATGAACCTCACTCGCGACTATGAGATCGACTACCTCAAGAAGCACGGCTACGAGGCCGACTTCCGCAAACTTGAGTACTCGATCAACAAGGGCCTGTGGGGCACGTCGGTAGGTGGCAAAGAGACCCTCCACAGCGACCAAACCCTCCCCGAGGAGGCCTATCCTACCCAGATGACAGCCACCAAGGACGAGCAAATCACCCTCGACTTCGAGAAGGGCGAGCTGGTTGCCGTCAACGGCGAGCGCATCGACGACCGCGTGAAAGCCATCCAGAAGCTTGAGGAGGTTGTGGCTCCCTACGCCATCGGTCGCGACATGCACATCGGCGACACCATCATCGGCATCAAGGGCCGCGTGGGCTTCGAGGCCGGCGCTCCCCTGCTGATTATCGCCGCCCACAAGATGCTCGAGAAGCACACGTTGACCAAGTGGCAACAGTACTGGAAGGACCAACTGGGCACCTGGTACGGCATGTTCATGCACGAAGCACAGTACCTGGAGCCGGTGATGCGCGACATCGAGGCGTTCCTTGAGAAGTCGCAAGACAACGTCACCGGTCGCGTGATCGTCGACTTGAAGCCCTACCGCTACGTGCTGGTGGGCGTAGATTCCCCCTACGACTTGATGAAGACCGACTTCGGCGAGTACGGCGAGCTTTCCAAGGCTTGGACCGCCGACGACGTGAAGGGCTTCACCAAGATCCTGGGCAACCAGATGAAGATTTACCATAACGTACAAGAGCGCAACAAGAAGAAATGATACGAGCCGGAATTATCGGCGGGGCAGGCTACACCGCCGGCGAACTTATCCGCCTGCTAATCAACCATCCCGACGTTGAAATCGCGTGGGTACACTCCACATCCAACGCCGGTAACCCCGTCACCGACATCCATCAGGGTCTGATCGGCGACACCACGCTGCGGTTCACCGACCGACTTGACTGGGAGGCCATCGACGTGCTATTTTGCTGCACTCCTCACGGCAAAACCCGCGAGTTCATGGAGAGCTGCACGGTGCCCGAGGACGTGAAAATCATCGACCTGTCGGCCGACTACCGCCTCGCCGCCGAGGGTAACGACTTCGTGTACGGGTTGCCCGAGCTTCACCGCAAGCCGCTCGTGCGGGGTGCCAAGCACGTGGCCAACCCCGGTTGCTTTGCCACCGCTATCCAGCTCGCACTTCTTCCGCTGGCTAAGAACCTGCTGCTCAACGCTCCCATCCACATCACGGCCATCACCGGCAGCACTGGCGCTGGCGTGAAGCCGTCGGCCACCAGCCATTTCTCGTGGCGCAACGACAACGTGTCGATCTACAAGCCATTCCGACACCAGCACTTGGCCGAGATACGCCAATCGCTAGTGGAACTGCAATCGTCGTTCAACCAAGAGATTAACTTCATCCCGGTGCGCGGTTGCTTCTCTCGCGGCATCATGGCGGTGATTTATATGGATTGCCCTGTGGATCTGGATGAGATACGCAAGCTTTACGAGGATTACTACGACGACCACTCGTTCACCTTCATTACCGACAAAGCTCCTGACCTCAAGGACGTTGTAAACACCAACAAGTGTATCATCCACCTCGAGAAGGTAGATGGCAAGTTGCTGATCACCTCGGTGATCGACAACCTTGTGAAGGGAGCCTCGGGCCAGGCGGTTCACAACATGAATCTGCTCTTCGGCCTCCAGGAGCGCGTGGGCCTGATGCTGAAGCCCTCGGCCTTCTAAGCCACGAAGTCGCTCAACAATAAAGCCCCGCCGATGGCGGGGCTTTATTGTTCTTGTCAGGCCGGGACGGCCCGACATCCTGCCTATGATAAGTAGGAGGTCCCGCCGTGTCGGCGGGACAGTTTTTACTGTCGGGCCGGGACGGCCCGACATCCTGCCTATGATAAGTAGGAGGTCCCGCCGGGTCGGCGGGACAGTTTTTACTGCCGGGCCGGGACGGCCCGACATCCTTTCTATAGGGAGGCTTTGAGGGTGCGGGTGGAGGTGGGGGTGGTCACTACCAGGAGGTAGATGCCGTGGGGAGCGTCGATGGAGGCTGTAGCCGAGCCGTTGACGGTGCCCTGGAAGACGGTGCCGAGGGTTGCGCCCGACATCGACACGAGAGTGGCCGTAACCGGGCCGTCGGCGGCGATGTGAAGCGTCTTGCCCACGAGGTACACGCGCTCCGAGTCGGCGGCGACAGAGCCTACGCCGGCGCGCTCGCCCTTATAGGTGGCCGAGATGACGGTCGACCAGTCGGTGTTGGTCGACGACGAGCCGTTACGGTAGGAGCCGCGCACTCGCATATAGTACACGTTGCCGGGGGTAAGGGTCTGGCTCATCGAGTCGAAGGTGTTGCGGGAATGCCAAGTGGGGACAGCGACAGTCTCCTGCACGAAGCGCGAGCCAATCGACTCCTTCTGGTCGAGTTGGAATGTCAACTGGTAGGGACCGGGCACGACTGCAGCCTCGATATAGTCGTCGGCGTAGAACTCGATGCCATTCTCGGGGTAAACAATCGACATAGCGCCGGGAACCACGGTCTCGGTGGTGAACATCACAGTGGAGGTGTTGACTGTCTCGTCGCCGTTGAGGTAAACCAGACGAACGTAGTAGTCGGTGTAGCCAGCGAGAATGCCCGTGGGGATCTGGTGGCTACCGCCCTTGGCCTCAGCCGAGTAGATAAGATCGGTGAAGTCGTCGCTCTTGGAGATCTCGACGGTGACGTCGCGCTCGGGAATGGTCCAGGTGATAGTGGGGGTGAGGGACACCTCGGCGGCGTTGTTGGAGGGCGAGGCGATGTCCAATCGTTTGGCTACAAAGGAGCGGGTCTCGGATACGCCGTCATTCTTGCCCTTTGCGCAAGCGCGCACGCGCCAATAGGCCGTTTCGTTGAGCGTGAGGTCGGCGATGTCGAGGGTCGACAGGGTAGTGCCCTCACAGCGGATAAACGACGAGAGAGTGGTGAAATCAGCCGTGGGCGACACCTCAAAGAGGTAGAGCGAGGCACCGGAGACAGCGCTCCATGTGAAATCGAAGGGAGCCTCGAGGCTCGCGCCGTTGGCAGGAGCGGTCAACGCGGGAGCGGCAACCGACGATGAGAGTGCGGGAGCCACGATGGCGCAGTCCCACTCGTATCCGTAGCGGTCGTAAACGGCCACGCCATACTGGTATCCGGCCTGATAAGCCTCGGGAACGTCCCAGGAGGTGCCGTAGGTGATGCCCAGCAGGTATTGGGGCTCGCGAGTGAATGAGCCGGCCAACGAGTTGGGCACGGCGTATACGGTGTAGCGCACGTTCTCCTTGGCGTCCCAAGTGAGGTGGTAATCGGCGTCAATGGCCAGATTTTGCACCTTGCCGGGATCGGTGGAGGTTTCCCAAGTCATGGCGGGGAGCAGCGCCGGTGTGGTGTACACGTTATTCTTCAGGTAGTGGCCGAAGAGGGGAGCCACGTTGGAGATGTATTTGGCCGAGAAGAAGATGGAGCCGGGGGCACCCTGGTTGTCGGATTCGCGTAGGATGTTGATTTGGTCGGCATACTCCTTGAAGGTGTTGCCGTTTTGGCCGGTAGCCTTGATGTCGATCTCCTTCATCGACGCGCCGCCAACCTTGGACTGGGCTGTCAACGAGGTGATGGAGTGGGAGATGTAGCAGTGGCGGCCGAATTGCTCAACGACATCGTACCACCAGGGAGTAACCTTGGAGTAATCGGTCGAGTGGCCGATAGTCCAGTAAACCTGCGGGGAGATGAAGTCGAGGTTTTGGTTGTAAATCCAGTTGATGGGGTCGGAGAAGATATCGTTGTACTGCCAATCGGAGCCGGAGGGACAAGGCGAGATGCCATACTTGTTGGCCACCGAGGAACTGGTGCATGCCACGCCGGCCGGGCTTACGCCGAAGCGTATCCAGGGCTTCTGGCTCTTGATTGTGGTGTATACGTCGTGGATCATCTGGTTGACGTTCTCGCGACGCCAGTCGCTCTGGCTGAGGGTGCCGCCAGCAGCGGTATACTCGGCGTATTGGGCACCGTCACCGGTCTCGTCGGTAGGGGTGCGGGCCACGTAGAAGTAGTCGTCGAACAGCACGCCATCAACGTCGTAGTTGGTGATCACCTCGGTGATGATGTCGCAGATGCGCTGGCGCACCTCGGGGAGGGCCGGGTTCAGGAAGGTGGAGTAGTCGCTATAGGTGGCGTCGGTGGGGGCGGTGAGGAGCCAGTCGGGATGGAGTGTGCGATAGTCCTTGGCGCCGTTGAAGGAGCCGTTGGTCACCGACGACTCGTTGCGGTAGGGGTTAAGCCAGGCGTGGCACTCCAAGCCGCGCTTGTGGCACTCCTCAACCACATAGGCTAAGGGATCCCACCCGGGATCGTCGCCGCGGTAGAGGGTGAGGTCGCTCGACCAGGGCTCGTAGCTCGACTGGTACATGGCGTCGCAGCGAGAGCGGATCTGGAAGTTGACGGCGTTGAAGTTGTTGATGGCGATGGAGTCGAGCATCTTGTCCATCGCGGCTTTTTGGCGGTTGATCTGTTGCTCGAGCTGGGCGTCGGTGGTGACGCGGGGGGTGGTTACCGAGGGTGGCCAGTCGAGTTGCCACACGGTAGCGAGCCACGCTGAGCGCATCTCCGACTTGACGGGAGCGGCGTGGGAAATCGTTGACAGGCCCAGAAGGGCTGCTGCAGCTAATAAGAATTTTTTGTGCATTGCTAGGACGTGGATTAGTCAGGTTAATTTCTATCGCGAAGATAGGGGATTTTGTTGTTAAATATATTAAATAATTGTGGTTAATTGTTATTTTGGTAACCACCGCGGCAAACCGCGGGGCACGGTGGCTTGATGGAGGGGACCCCGCGGTGACCCGCGGGGCACCGTGGCTTGATGCAGGGGCCACCGCGGTGACCCGCGGGGCACGCGACCGCCACCCTGCTTTCTGCCCCGCCGGCACGGCGGGGATTCCTTTCTAGGCGGGGCTTCCTTTCTGGCTTGCTTTCTGCCAAGGAGACCACCCGCGGGTGATTTCACTCGATTTCAGTCGATTTCACTCGATTTCAGTCGATCCCCCCGGTCGATTTCAGGGCGGCGAGTGGAATTGTCACGAAGGGGCGGGAGGCGGCGCGGGGATGGGGGATGGTGAGAGAGGGGGTGTCGAGGGTGACGCCGGGGATGTCGATGATGTCGAGGTCGATGGCGCGGTCGCGGTAGGAGCCATCGGGGTTGCGGTGGGGGCTGGAAGGCGCGATTTCGCGCTCAATAGCCTGCAGGGCGTGGAGCAGCTCGTGGGGCGTGTCTCTCCAGGGGATGGCGATGACGGTGTTGAGGAAGCGATTGTCGCTCTCGTAGCCCCAAGGCTCGCTCTCCATCAGCGGGGCCACTCGCGCCCTGGCTCCCGCCGCATATTCAATCTTGGCGATCGCCAATTGTATAATCATCAAGCGATCCCCCTGATTAGAACCGATACCAATATAAGCATTTAGCATTTATAACGTGCGGTTGACCTCGACTTCCTCGAAGGCCTCGATGAAGTCGCCTACCTGGATGTCGTTGTAGCCGGCGATGTTCAGGCCGCAATCGTATCCATTGGTGACCTCCTTGACGTCGTCCTTGAATCGCTTGAGCGAACCAAGGTCGCCCGTGTAGCGCACGATGCCGTCGCGGATGAGGCGCACCTTGGAGCCGCGCTTGATCTTGCCTTCGCGCACGATGGCTCCAGCGATGGTGCCCACCTTGGAGATGTGGTAGGTTTGGAGCACCTCGGCGGCACCGGTAACCTCCTCCTTGATTTCGGGGGCGAGCATGCCGGCCATGGCGTCCTTAACCTCCTCAATAGCTTGGTAGATAACCGAGTAGAGGCGGATTTCGACGCCTTCACGCTCGGCTTGGCTGCGGGCGGCCTGCGAGGGACGCACCTGGAAACCGATGATAATGGCGTCGGAGGCGGCGGCGAGGGTGACATCGCTCTCCGAGATTTGGCCCACGGCCTTGTGAAGCACGTTGACCTGCACCTCGGGGGTGGAGAGCTTGATCAGCGAGTCGCTCAGGGCCTCGATGGAGCCGTCCACGTCGCCCTTTACGATGATGTTCAACTCGTGGAATGAGCCAAGCGCGCGGCGACGGCCGATCTCCTCGAGGGTCATTCGGGTGGTGGTGCGCAGGCCCATCTCGCGCTGGAGTTGCTCGCGCTTGTTGGCGATTTCGCGTGCCTCCTGCTCGGTTTCCATCACGTTGAAGGTGTCGCCGGCGGTGGGGGCGCCGTTCAAGCCAAGGATAAGCACAGGGGTGGAGGGGCCAGCTTCGGTGATGCGCTGGTTGCGCTCGTTGAACATTGCCTTGATTTTACCGAAGTGGGTACCGGCCAGAATGATGTCGCCCATGCGCAGGGTGCCGTTCTGCACGAGCACCGTGGCCACATAGCCGCGGCCCTTGTCGAGCGACGATTCGATGATCGAGCCTGTGGCCTTGCGGTTGGGGTTGGCCTTTAGGTCGAGCATCTCGGCCTCGAGGAGCACTTTCTCCATAAGGTCGTCGACGCCGATGCCTTTCTTGGCGGAAATATCTTGGGATTGGTACTTGCCGCCCCACTCCTCCACGAGGTAGTTCATGCCGGCGAGTTCCTCCTTGATCTTCTCGGGGTTGGCGCCGGGCTTGTCGATCTTGTTGATCGCGAACACCATAGGCACGCCGGCGGCCGACGCGTGGTTGATGGCCTCAACGGTTTGGGGCATCACGTTGTCGTCGGCGGCGACGATGATGATACACAGGTCGGTGACTTTGGCGCCGCGGGCACGCATGGCGGTAAACGCCTCGTGGCCAGGGGTATCGAGGAAGGTGATGCGGCGCCCGTCGTCCAATTTCACGTTGTAGGCGCCGATATGCTGGGTGATGCCGCCAGCCTCGCCGGCGATCACGTTGGCGTTGCGGATATAGTCGAGCAGGGAGGTCTTGCCGTGGTCGACGTGACCCATCACGGTGACGATCGGGGGGCGGGTCACGAGATCCTCCTCCGAGTCCTCGTCGGTGTGGATGGCCTCCACGACTTCAGCCGACACGTATTCGGTTTTGAATCCGAACTCGTCGGCGACGATGTTGATGGTCTCGGCGTCGAGGCGCTGGTTGATAGACACCATCACGCCAAGGTTCATACAGGTAGCGATGACGTTGTTGACAGGCACGCCCATCATTGTGGCCAAGTCGTTGGCGGTAACAAACTCGGTGAGCTTCAGCACCTTGCTCTCGGCGGCCTCGAGCTCGCGGGCCTCCATTTCGCGCATTTCGTTGGCCTCACGCTTCTCCTTACGCCACTTGGCGCCTTTCTTCAGGCCCTTGTCCTTGGTGGTAAGGCGGGCGAGGGTTTCCTTGATCTGTTTCTGTACGTCCTCGTCGTTGACCTCGGTGTGGAGGGGGCGTTTGTCGCGGTTCTTGCGGTCGCCACGGCCACCGCGGCTCTTGTCGGAGCCACCTCCCTGGTTGCGGCCACCACCTTGAGGAGCCTCATTACCAGCTTTCTCGATGTCGATTTTCTCCTTACCGGAGATGCGACGACGTTTCTTTTTGTCACCACCGGCGGCGTTGCCTCCGTTGGCGGCGTTGGCCTTGGCGATGCGCTCGTTGCGGCGCTCCTCCTTGGATTTCTTTTTGGGACGGGTGGATTGGTTGATGGCCGAGAGGTCGATTTTGCCCACGACGTTGAGCTGTACCTTGGGCTGGGGAACGCCCACGGTGAACAACTCCTCTTCAGGCTCCTGCTTGGCTTCAACAGCCGGAGTTTCCTTCTCGGCCGGAGTTTCAGCAGCCGGAGCCGTGGTTTCCGCCTTGGGAGCCTGCTCTTGGGGTCGCTCCTGAGGTTTCTCGACCTCGGCCTTTGAAGCTTCCGCCGCGGCTTTCTCGGCAGCGGCCTTTTCAGCCGCGGCTTTCTCGGCGGCGGCTTTTTCAGCGGCAGCTTTTTCGGCGGCGGCTTTCTCGGCGGCTGCCTTCTCGGCCGCTGCCTTCTCGGCCGCAGCCTTTTCAGCAGCCTTTTGGGCCTCAATCTCGGCCTGCGAGGGCTTGGGCTCGGGCTTTATGGGATTACCCTTGGCGTCGAGCTGGATTTTCCCGACAAATTTAGGCTTGATAGTTTCGCTGGGGAGCTTGATCTCCTCAACGGGGCGAGGCGCGTCCTTGGCGGGCTTGGCCTCTTTTTTGCGCTCGGAAGTCATTTGGTCCGACTGGCTTTTGAGCACTTGGTCGGGCTTGAATTCCTTGACAAGGAGGTCGACCAGGTCGTCCTCGATGCGCGTGTTGGGGTTGCCGTCGATTTCGATGTTTTTCTTGCGCAAGAATTCAATCACCGTGGGCACGGCCACGTTGAGCTCCTTCGCTACTTTACTGATTTTTATTGCCATATAATGTTGTCGGGGTGAATTTTCTTATTTATTTCTCTTCTTCCTCGGGGGCCTCCTCCTCGGGAGTTTCGGGGGTCTCGGGAGTTTCGGGAGTCTCGGGAGTTTCGGGAGTTTCGGGAGTCTCGGCTTCGTCTTCGGCGTCCTCGTCCTCGAATTCGGCACGGAGCACGCTCAATACTTGATCGGCGGTCTCTTCCTCGAGGTCGGCCTTGTCCATGAGCTCTTGCTTGCTTAGGCGCAGCACAGCCTTGGCGGTCATGGCGCCGGTGGTGTCCTTGATCACGTCGATTACCCAAGGCTCGATTTCGTCCTTGAACTCGTCGATGTAGATATCCTCCTCGTCGGCCTCCTCGGTGTCGCGATAAACGTCGATGGTGTAGCCGGTGAGCATCGAGGCGAGCTTGATGTTCAAGCCTCCCTTACCGATAGCGAGCGACACCTCCTCGGGGCGGAGGAATACCTCGGCTTTCTTCTCCTCCTGGTCCAAGCGTATCGAGGAAACCTTGGCGGGCGACAAGGCGCGCTGGATGAAGAGCTGGGGATTGTTGGTGTAGTTGATCACGTCGATATTCTCGTTGCGGAGCTCGCGCACGATGCCGTGGATACGGGAGCCCTTGACGCCCACGCAAGCGCCCACGGGGTCGATGCGGTCGTCGTAGCTCTCAACGGCGATTTTGGCGCGCTCGCCCGGGATGCGGGCCACGGCGCGAATGTTGATCAAGCCGTCGTGGATCTCAGGCACCTCAAGCTCGAAGAGGCGGCGCAGGAAGTTTTGGTTGGTGCGCGAAACGGTGATCTTGGGGTTGTTGTTCTTGTTGTCGACGTTGGCGATGACGGCGCGGATGGTCTCACCCTTGCGGAAGAAGTCGCCGGGAATCGACTCGCTCTTGGGGAGGAGCAGCTCATTCTTGTCGTCGTCGAGAAGCAGGGTCTCTTTTGACCACGTCTGGTACACCTCGCCGGTCACCAGCTCGCCCTCCAATTCCTTGAACTTGGCGTAGATAGCCTCTTTCTGGAGGTCGAGGATCTTGGATTGGAGCGTTTGGCGCAGGTTGAGGATAGCGCGTCGGCCGAAGTCGGCGAAGATAATCTCCTTGGTGTGCTCCTCGCCCACCTCGGCGTCGGGGTCGTTGTCGGCGCGAGCGTCGCTCAGGGAGATTTGGAGGTTGGGGTTGGTGACCTCTCCGTCGGGCACGACCTCGAGGTTCTGGAATATCTGCACGTCGCCCTTGTCGGGGTTCATGATCACGTCGAGATTCTCGTCGGTGCCGAACATTTTGGCCAACACGTTGCGGAACGACTCCTCCAGGACGGAGATCATCGTTGTCTTATCGATGTTCTTAAGCTCTTTAAACTCGGCGAAACGCTCCACCATGTTGGGAGCTTCCTCTTTCTTTGCCATAGGGATGGTTAGAAGTGTTTGGGGTGGATTATTTGAATTTTATTGAATATTTCACTGATTTGCAGTCGGCCATCTTCAGCGTCTCGGGGCGGTTGACGATCACGGGTCGCTTGGAGCCCTCGGGGCGCTCCTTGGTGGGGATCTCGATGGTGAAGTCGTCGTCGGTGACGTTGGTAAGCACGCCCGCGAGCTTGCGGCCGTCGCGGGTGAGCACCTCCACCTCGTTTCCTAAGTTTTTGAGGTACTGACCTTTAACCTTGAAGGGGGAGGTCAACCCGGCCGAGCCAACTTCCAGCTCGTAGTCCTCGACGTCGCGGTCAAAGACGCTCTCGATTTTGCGTGTAACCCTGGCGCACGCGTCAATGTCGATGGAGGTGTCGCTGTCGAGCTCCACCACAATGTTATTGTCCTTGGACACGCGGATATCGACAATGAACATGTCGGTACCCTCGATGGCTTTTTCAACGGTGTCGCGAAGTAGCTGGCTGTCAATCATAAACTTGTCTTTTATGCCTCCCCGGGGATTAAACACCGGGATTAGTGACCTATATTAATAAAGTGGAGGAAGCCGTGGCCTCCTCCGCTAATTCTACCGCGAAATTAACAAATTGGCTCCACATCGCCAAATTAGACACCGAAAATCTCCCCACGCCCTCCCATAATTTAACAATAATTTACACTGTCTTATATCTTAAATATGATTATTTAACAAAAAGACTTTGCCGGGGGATTCGGCTTCAATCGAGTGGGAGCGATTTCATTCGACTTAAATCGATTTAAGTCGACTTAAGTCGATTGAAATCGATCCCGATGGGACTTCAGCTTCCTATAAGGCTTAGGGGAGGACGGCAGCGAGGCGCGCCTGGGCCAGGGGCTGGTGGGAGGCATCGGCATAGTTGGCGAAGGGGTGGATGGCGATGCCCCCGCGGGGAGTGAACACCCCTTTCACCTCCATGTAGCGCGGCTCGAGCAGCGTCACCAGGTCGTTGAGGATGATGTTGACGCAATCCTCGTGGAAGTCGCCGTGGTTGCGGAAAGAAAACAGGTACAACTTCAGGCTCTTGCTTTCCACGATTTTCTCGTTGGGGATATAGGCGATTTCGATGCGGGCGAAATCGGGTTGGCCCGTCTTGGGGCACAGGGATGTGAACTCGGGGCAGTGGAGCGTCACCAGGTAGTCGCGGTCGGGGTGACGATTGGGGAATGCCTCGAGCACTTGCGGCGAGTAATCATCGAGGTAAACCGTCTTGCCGCTACCCAGCGCCGCCAAATTATCCAAATCTTTCTTCTCTCTCATATCTCTTTAAATCTTTATTCCTTTATTCCTTTATTCCTTTATTCCTTTATTCCTTTATTCCTTTAAATAGCCCATTAACTAACAACTAACAACTAACAACTAACAACTCCCCCCCTTACACCGGTATCCCATAGCTGTGCTTCACTTGCGACATTACGAATGTCGATTCCACCGAGCCTAAGCCCGGAAAAGCGCCGATGACACTGAGGAGGAAGTCGTGATACTGTTTCATGTCGGCGGCGTGGACCTTCAGCAGGAAGTCGAACGCACCCGACACGTTGTAGCACTCGGTGACTTCATCGACCTTTTCTATCCACTCCTGAAACTTACGCGCGATCTCGCCGCTCATCCTCTCGAGCTTCACATGACAGAAGACGACGAACCCGCGTCCAAGCCTCTCGGCGTCGAGTACGGCATGATAACCATTGATGTAACCCTCTTGCTCCAAGCGCTTTATGCGCTCATATACGGGCGTAAGGGACAGGCCCACACGCTGCGCGACCTGCTTGGTGGCAAGGCGCCCCTCGCGCTGGAGCTCGCGCAAGATTTTCAAGTCGTAATTGTCGAGCTGGGAGGTCATAAGTGAAATTTTACGGCAAAGATAGCCTAATTAGGGCTATTCTCAAAAATATTTCTTGTAAAATATGGATTTATAGAATAATTTTCTAAAGTTACATCAAATAATTGTAAGGAATTTCCATTGGCAGTAACTTTGCGAGCAAATAATCACTCCAACTAAAAACTAAAAACTAAAAACTAAAAACTAAAAACTATATAACTATGGCAAAACGTCCCTACCGTTTCGAAACTCTCCAACTCCATGTGGGCCAAGAGCAGCCCGATCCCGCAACCGACGCCCGCGCGGTGCCTATATATCAAACGACATCCTACGTGTTCCGCAACTCGCAACACGCTGCCGACCGTTTCGCCCTGAAGGATCCAGGCAACATCTACGGCCGACTTACCAACTCTACCCAGGACGTCCTGGAACAGCGCATTGCCGCTCTCGAGGGTGGCGTGGCAGCCCTGGCTGTAGCCTCGGGCGCGGCCGCCGTCACCTACACGTTCCTCAACCTCGCCAAAGCCGGCGACCACATCGTTTCAGCTAACAATATTTATGGGGGCTCCTACAACCTGCTCGAGCACACGCTGCCCACTTACGGCATCTCCACCACCTTCGTCGACCCCAGCGACCTGTCCAACTTCGAGAAGGCAATCCAGCCCAATACCAAAGCCATCTTTGTCGAGACCTTCGGCAATCCCAACGCTTCGTTGATCGACATCGACGCCGTATCGGCAATCGCCCACAAACACGGAATCCCCTTGGTTATCGACAACACCTTTGGCACACCCTACCTGATTCGCCCGATAGAGCACGGCGCCGACATCGTGATCCACTCGGCCACCAAGTTTATCGGCGGCCACGGAACCACGCTAGGCGGCGTGATCGTCGACTCGGGAAAGTTCGACTGGAAGGCCTCCGACAAGTTCCCGCAGATCACCGAGCCTGACCCCTGTTACCACGGCGCCGTGTTTGCCGACGTTGCCGGACCGGCGGCTTTCGTCACCCGCATCCGCGCAATCCTGCTTCGCGACACGGGCGCCGCGATCGCTCCAATCAGCGCATTCCTGTTGCTCCAAGGACTGGAGACCCTGTCGTTGCGCGTGGAGCGCCACGTGGAGAACGCGCTGAAGGTAGTGGAGTTCCTCGCTGCCCATCCCAAGGTGGCCAAGGTCAACCATCCCTCGCTCCCCGACCATCCCGACCATGAGTTGTACAAGAAGTTGTTCCCCAACGGCGCCGGTTCGATTTTCACCTTCGAGATCAAGGGTGGTCGCGAGCAGGCCCACAAGTTGATCGACTCGCTCGAGATCTTCTCGCTGCTGGCCAACGTCGCCGACGTGAA
Organism: uncultured Muribaculaceae bacterium; assembly: GCA_964562375.1. Classification (GTDB taxonomy): domain Bacteria; phylum Bacteroidota; class Bacteroidia; order Bacteroidales; family Muribaculaceae; genus JAJPXC01. The sequence goes on from CAZLSW010000004.1 coordinate 54,260, forward strand.
GTCGCTCGTGATCCACCCCGCGTCGACCACCCACTCCCAGCTCAACGACAAAGAGCTTGAGGAGCAGGGAATCTCCCAGGGCACCATCCGCCTCTCCATCGGCACCGAGCACATCGATGACATCATCGACGACCTCGCGTATGCGCTAGACCAGGTCTAGCGCATACGCGAGGTCGTCGATGAAAGGATGAAGGTTAAAGGATTAAGGATTAAGGGAAAATGGATATAAAGGCGGAAAAAGCAGAAGCTTTTGCTTTGAATATTATTCAGCTGTATAGGAAACTCACATCTGAAAAGAATGAGTGGATCCTAAGCATACAATTGCTAAGATCTGGCACCTCTATTGGAGCTAATATCGCTGAGGCCAATTACGCTGAAAGCAAAGAGGATTTCGTGCATAAGATGGCAATTTCCCAAAAAGAAGCATCCGAAACAGCGTATTGGTTACGTCTTCTATATCGTTCCCAATTTATTGATGCTGAGGAATACAACAATCGATATAACGAATGCCAAGAACTGTTACGTATAATTACAAAGATTATCGTACGGTCCAAACAGAACGGCTAACCTCCCTTTATCCTTAATCCTTCACCTTTTACCCTTTAAAATTTTCTACGAAAATTTTACAACACCATAGTACTTTTTGACACGGCGCGGGCCGCGAGGAAGAGAGCTTCCTGCGGCCCGCCCCATTTTCTCCCAGTGAAAAACCGAATCTTTACCACACTTTCCCCGGGAATAATTGTATCGCAAACCACACTTTTTCCCGGGGAAAATATGTATTGAAACCACACTTTTTCCCGGGGAAAATTTGTAAAATATAGAATTTGTAACTAATTTTGCCCAAAAACTTCTTGCCATGGAACGAAAAATAATGACTCAATTAGAGACTTGGCGACACAATCCAAGTAAAAAGCCGCTTTTGCTTAAGGGCGCAAGACAGGTGGGCAAAACCTATATCCTAAAGAAGTTTGGGGAGCGGTGTTTCAAGAATTACGCTTACATCAATTGCGACAACAATCCGGCAGTCGCAAACATTTTCTCCCAGGACTACAATATCGAGCGGATTGTGCGCCAACTTTCGGCATTGACCAACCAACCTATCAATTCCGACACGCTGATAATAATCGACGAAATCCAAGAAGCTCCCTCCGGGCTCCATGCCTTGAAATATTTCCATGAACAACGCCCCGACCTCTTTGTAGCTGTGGCCGGTTCTCTGTTGGGTGTGGCGTTGCATAGCCAGGAGTCGTTTCCCGTGGGGATGGTTGACATCTTGGAAATGTATCCAATGACATTTGATGAATTTTTGATGGCTACCCGCTCGGAAATATTGGCCAAGGAGTTGCTGTCAGCCCCATGGGACACGCTAAATCCTCTGTCCTCGGAATATATAACCTGGTTGCGGCAGTATTATTTTACGGGTGGAATGCCCGAGGTGGTGAAGAATTACCTCGAGACCGCCGACATCTCCCTTACCCGTAAATTGCAAAACGACATCCTAACGGCTTACCAACTAGATATCTCCAAGCACGCTCCCGTCAATCAAGTACCTCGCATCAATATGGTTTGGCGCTCCATCCCCTCACAATTAGCTCGCGAGAACAAGAAATTCATCTATGGGGCGGTGAAAAAGGGAGCTCGAGCCAACGATTTCGAGATTGCTATTCAATGGCTTGAGGATGCGGGATTGGTATATAAAATCCCAAGGGTGAACAAACTGGCAATCCCCTTATCGTTTTACGAGGACTTGTCGGCCTTTAAGCTTTATATGCTCGACTGCGGCCTATTCGGAGCTCTCAGCGCCACCCCTCCCGAGGTAATATTGGTGGCCAATAATATTTTCAAAGAGTACAAGGGAGCTTTCACCGAGGAATATGTTTTGGAGCAACTCAGGCCACTGCCTGATACTCACATATATTATTATACTAATGAACAGTCGACGTTGGAAGTGGACTTTATCATCCAGCATGGAGCCTCGATCTCGGCCATAGAGGTGAAGGCCGAAGAAAACCTGAAAGCCAAATCCCTGCGACAAGTGGCTATGGACAATCCCGGGATTGCGGCGACTCGTTTGTCAATGTCACCCTATCGGCAACAGTCATGGATGATAAACATCCCCCTTTGGGGTGCCGCTCGCATTAATTCGTAAGGCTCGTTTCAACCAATAATTGTTGAACCTAGAAGGGGGACGCTTCGACAGCGTCCCCCTCGTAACAGGATTGATCAAAAAACACTTACATCAAAATGTAAAATGTGTTAGGATATCAAGGAAATTCACAAAAGCTAGATTGCAAAGGTTATATCTTTACCTTCTCGGCGCGGTGTTGACCGTTTTTGAGCACAATGACACGAAGGTATATGCCTGATTGCGAGGGATTGTCGACGCGCAGGCCCTGGGGTGTGAAGTACTCAACGTGGTCGACAGCCTCACCTTGGGCGGCGGTGACGTCGAGCACCCCTGTGGTGGTGACGGGCAACGACTCCATGGCGTGGAAGGTAGGCTCCAAGCCCGAATCATCGCTATAATATGCCTTTACGTAGAAGGTGAAATTCTCGGTGTAAGTGTTGCCAATCGACTCGAGGGAGGCCTTCGAGATGTGTTTTTTGAAGGTGACACCCGAGGCCGAGTTGGGGCACTTGCCGTCGACCAGCGCGGTGTTGTCGGCAGTCGAGTCGGATTTGGGGCGTACCGATTGGCTGGCCGTCACATTGAAATCGGCCGAGGTGATGTTTAGGGCCACGCTGGAGCCACGGGTGGCGTCGTAGGAGAACCGCGAGTCGGTGACCGAGCTGATACGGTTGGGCATCATCCACAGCTCCCAGGCCACGACGTGCTCGGGATGGGCCGTGGGGACGAACGAGCCGGAAACGTCGACCCCAAGCTGGAAGTCGCGAGCCACGCTCGTGAGGGTCATCTCTACCTCGTGGGTGACGTCCTCGCGGCCCTCACCGCCTGAGGATTCGTAGCGGTTCTCCATAATCTCCTTTTCCCATACGACATGGAAGTCCTCGGCTCGGAAGCCCTTATCGGAGACCGTCGAGGCGGCGCCATCGTCGTCGGTGACGCTATGGGTCACCGTGCCATGGTCGAAATGGTTGTTGAGGTAGTTCTTTATGGTGTAATCATAGTAGTCGGTGACGACGTATGTGGGGATGGTGAGCGTGGTGTTTTCGTAAGTGCGGCAGTTTCCATCGTTCGACACCCAATAGCTCTTGCGCTCAGCGTCCTGCTCGTGGTCGATGCTCTCCTCGTAGGTGGCAACGGTGGCGGGGCGGTTGGCTACGGTGGCATCAAACGTATACTCATCGTTTTGGGCGATTTCAGCGTCGGTGATACTGTGCATGTTCTTGGGGCGCATGTAGTTGTAATACTGCAAGAGGTAGAACCCGTTGGGTGCGCCCTCGTCGGGCACCTGATAGACGTAGTTCATGCCGTAGTTGCTCACCTTTTGGGCCGGAATCGTGAGGGTGTACTTCTTGTAGCCTGGTTGATTGGTGGCCAGCCCCAAGGTGCCGTTCACGATTTCCCAGTCGGTAGTGATGTTGTGCTTATATTTATATGTGGGATCGGCGGCGTTTTTGTCGGCGTCTGTGTCCCAAGTGAATACGGGCGATGGGCCATAGCCGTTCCAGTTGAGCAGGTGGCAATTGCCGGTGGTGGCGAAGTCGACGTCCTTGATCACGCGCAGACCGAAACCGCGCTCAGATGTGTGGGAACCTTGGTCGTCGTATTTCGAGGGGTCGTCATACCAATAGCCCAACGCTCCGTTATAGCGGTACTCGGTGTCCTCCATATACACATTAGGCTGGAACGTGTCAATTACCACGTCGGAAATCCATTGGAGGCGCACTCCCGAGGGCTCAGGGTCGTGAACGAGCATCGTGCCCACAAATCGGTAGGTGTGGCCACCGTACTCATTGGCCACAGGAACAGCATAAAAGCGCACCGTCTCCTCGCTCAGGGTGGTAGTCCAGGCCGTTGGAGCGAAGGAATAGTATCCCTCGGGATCGGTTGAGGGGTCGAGCACCCATTTCTCGGTGCCGTCCTCGTTGTACATTATGTTGCCCTCCGAGTCGGTGTTGGTGTAGCCGTAGCCGTGGGCATAGTTGAAGTTGGAGTCGATTTGTCCCCCACCCACGAGCCATCGGTGGTCGTATTCCTGGTCAATGGTCATGTCCTTGTCAATCAACACTCCCCCGGTGGAATAGATGTCGACGGGGATGCGCTTGCCGTTGTCGTCGAGCACATAGTCACCCTGGGCGTCAGTCTCGTAGGAATATCCCAATGTACCCACCGGAATATCGATGTAGATCGAACCGTCCTGGGGGTTGTAGTTGAACACGGCTGGCCAGTACATGTCGAGGAAACCGTAGATTTCGACCGTGTTGTTGGGCTCGTCATCGTCGTCGAGGCCAATGTAAATGGCACACATGTTGGTGTTGTAGTCGCAATCGCCCATCCAAGCTTTTGTGTGGAACCGTTGAACGGCCCAAGTGGTGTTGTCGTATTGGTCCTGCTCCTCCCCAAAGCACAACTGCTCGAGAGTGTATTGCGTGGTAGAGGCGTCGTCAGCCCAGGCCATGGCGCAGCCAAGGCTTACAAGTAAAGTAATAAGTGTACGTTTCATTAGAGAGTGATGTAAGTAGAACGTAAGTGTTATGATTGCTATCTATCCTGCGGGACAAGCGCCCCGATTTTTCAAGGCAAAAGTAAAGAGGCAAGAGTAAAGAGGCAAATTTTGCACAAAATCACTTGGTTTGTGCAAAATAGCCGTAACACATTGATTTCAAATTATTTACACCCTATTTTTCAACATCCCTATTTAAACACCAATTTTCTACCTTACATCTACTTTACAAAAAGCTAAACCGCTGAATTTTCGAGAAAAACACCTACTTTACAATGATATTCCCCCACTCAGGAGGTGAAGCCATTTCCTTAAAGCAGGAAATCGGCAATCTCAGCGGGGGAAATCACCTGGAACTCAGCGTCGGGGTAGGCGTTGCGAAACGACAGAGGCGCGTTTACCTTTTTCTTCGTGTTGTATTTGAATTCAAAAGCCCGCAATCTGCCGTCAACCTCCTCGATAAGGTCAACCTCTTTCTGCTGTGTCGTGCGCCAAAACCATGAGTGGCCGTAAAATCCGTCGTAGGCATGGCGCTTAAGCCGCTCGGCTATTACAAAGTTCTCCCAAAGGGCTCCCTTTTCCTCGGGCGAACGCATATCCAAGGGTGTATAATTACCAATCACGGCATTACGGATACCGTTATCCCAAAAATAAACTTTACGGCTGAATTTCAACTCGTTGCGATGATTACGAGCATAACTGTTCAACCGGAAAATCACAAACGTTTTCTCCAGAATATCAATGTAGCGCTCCACAGTTTTTGGGTCGATGCCTACAAGCTGCCCTATCTCATTGTAAGAAACTTGCCCCCCTATCTGATATGACAACGCCTGTACCAAGCGGTCGAGCTTGTCCGACTTGTTGATGGCGTCCAAGGCCAATATATCTTTATAGAGATAGCTGTTGGCAAGTTCGCGGAGGGTGTCGCGTGCGTCATCGGGGTCCATTACCACTTCGGGATAATAGCCGGTGACAAGGCGTTGGTCCAATAGTCGGGTTTCCTCAATAAGGCCATGATAATCAACCATCTCTCGAAAGGACAACGGTAACAACTGCAACTCTCGTTTGCGCCCCGACATCGACTCGTTGATTCCCCTAGAAAGTTCAAACGAGCTGCTTCCAGTGGCTACCAATTGGATGTCTGGCAATTGATCGGCGATTACTTTTAGGCAGAGTCCAGGGTTGGCAAGTCGTTGAGCCTCATCAATCACCACTATCTTCTTGGCACCCAGCGCCTGGCGCATTTTTGTTGCCGTGAAGTTAAGGAAAAAGTCGCGGGTGTCGCCATCGTCGCCGTTGAGCCATAGAACCTCGCTGACCCGATCGGCGAAAACCTGTCGGGTAAGGGTCGATTTTCCCACCTGGCGAGGTCCCATGAGCAGGACTGCCTTGCCGCGTGACAAGGTTCTGAGTATCCTATCTTGTTGACTACGAACGATCATGGTTAATAATTTAACTTTCTCAAGTTATGAAACCACCAATTAACACTAATGTACACCAATAAGTTAACTACGATTCTAATAATATTTAAAGAGCTTACGCTCTTATAATTTACACTAATGCTGATAGCGTTTCATTATGGAAATTCGTGTTAATTCTTTGCGCAGCAAAGATTAATTCTTTAATGATAATATAATCTTAATCACTGAATTAGTGAAAATTAGTGTTAATTCGTGGTTCCTTGGATAACTTGCGAAACATGAGTTAATAATATTTGTCCGCAAAGATAGGCGATTTTGAAGCATTTTCCAAATTTATCTTGATTTTTTTGGATTTAATTCCTCAAAAATCTATATTTTTTGGGAATCCAATCCTCAAAAATCTATATTTTTTAGGAATCCGCTCCTCAAAAATCTATATTTTTTTGGGAATCTGGATTAAATGGGAAAGCCGCAACGCGGCGAAAAGAAAATTGAAACACGATGAACACTAAAAACATTAAATTTAAGTTTCGCTTGTGGTTAGAGAAACCACGAATTAACACTAATTTTCACTAATTCAGCACTTTAACTTATATTTCAATCATAAATTAAGCCTTGCTGCGCAAAGAATTAACAAGAATCTCGATACTAAACTCCTAACGGGATTAGTGTAAATTAAAGAGCGTAAGCTCTCTAAAATTGCTTGGATTTCAAGTTAACTCATTGGTGTCCATTAGTGTTAATTCGTGGTTTCAAACCTTAGAAAGTTGAACACTAAAGCGAAAGTGGGAGAAAAGATTGGTGTCCTTCGTGCTTTTAGTGGTTTAAAGAAATTTCTTTGAATAGTTACCCAGCCTTTGTCGATTGGCTAATTTTTGTTAACTTTGCCGAAAATCTTTTACAATGAAACAGCTAAGTGCCTTTTTAGTAATGCTATGCGCGGGTGTCGCCATGAGCTACGCCGACGATATTATCGTAATGCGCAACGGCGATGTCGTGAACGCTAAAGTGATGGAAATCACCACCTCCGAGATTAAATACAAAAAAGCTTCTCGCCCCGACGGCCCTCTCTACACCGTTGAGAAGGCCGACGTGCTCGCCATCAATTACGAGGATGGAGAGAAAGAGACCTTCGAGCAAGCAGCCAAAACCTCTAATACGGCCACTGCCGCCCCTGCCGAATCGGCCGCACCCGTGCTTAATCCGTTGTTTTCCAGCGATGTAAACTCCACCGCCATTAACGCTTATCCCCAGGATATCCATTTCACCGACAAGCCCAAGGACAAGGACGCAAGGACTTGTTTCGGGATGTTCAACTTCGCTGACGGCTCGGTAATCAACGACGGCGTGATGGCCGTGGAATATGTGTGCGGCCACTACGACCGCCGTGGCGAAACCTGGGAAACCACCCAACTCGACGGCACTGAGAGCGCCTCCGGCACGATGAGCCGAGCGCTTAAAAACGCCGGAAAGGCCAACGTGGGATGCTTCAAGGGCGGAATACAGGTGAAGCTGACCAACAATTCCGACCAATCGCTTTACGTCGACCTGGCCAACACTTTCTTCAAGCGCGGCTCGCTGGCCTCGCCCTATTATGTGCCCACGTCCACAACGTCGTCCTCGTCGTCGACCACGGGCGCGTCGGTCAACATGGGAGCCGTGGCCGGCGCTTTGGGCGTGGGAGGCAGCGTGGGCACGCTCGCCTCGGGCGTCAATGTGGGAGGTGCGTCGTCTCACGGCACCACCACTACCGTTTACAGCCAGCGCGTAATCACCCTTCCCCCTCATTCGTCGATTATGCTCGACCCGGTGATGTTCATGCCCGCCGATATGACCAACTCGCTTTACGGGTTTAAAACCAAATGGTACAGCGACTTCGGCTGGGGCTGGGGCATCGACAACGACGCGCTTGGGATCAAAATCGGAGAGGAGCGCGAATACACCCAGGCCGAGTCGCCGATGAAATGGGGATTTTACCTCACCTACGCCACCGACGAGAATTTCGCCTCGCGCTACAAGATGCAAAGCGACATGTACCTGTCGCGCCTGATTGGATACGACTCCACCAAGCCCAGCTGGGACGGCAACGTCTGGGGCAAATACAGCCGCCTGTCCCCCGAGTTCCCCCAATCCCTCCACGTCTTCCTCTTCGCCCACTAACTTGGGCAATTGTTTATTCGTGTAATCGTGCATTCGTGCATTCGAGAATTCGTGCATTCGGGTATTCGAGTATACGAATGCACGAGTGCACGACATGGGGGCAATGCGCGAAAAGAATGGATAAAAGTTTTTATGGAAATTTTTCCGTAATTGGGGATTTTGCATTAATTTTGCAAGGAATAGTTAAAATGAGCCAATTTCAGCAATGGAGAGGGTCGCTTGAGCTATTGTTCACTAATGCCAATAACTACAAAATTCAATCATTAATAATTCACAAAAACTTCATCCTCTATGTGGTTAACTAACTCATCTATAGGACGAAAGCTCGTGATGTCGGTGACCGGAGCTTTCCTTGTCCTATTTGTAACGTTTCACTGCCTGATGAACGGTGTGGCATTGTTCTGGCCCGCGGCCTACAATGTCGTTTGCGAGTTTCTGGGTGCCAACTGGTATGCCTTGATCGGCACGATGATCCTGGCCCTGGGCTTCCTGCTCCACATCGTTTACGCTTGCTGGCTGACGCTGCAGAACCGCCGCGCCCGCGGTAACGACCGCTACGCAGTCACCTCCAAGCCCAAGCAGGTAGAGTGGTCGTCCAAGAACATGCTCGTGCTCGGCGTGGTTATCCTCGCCTTCCTCGTGGTTCACTTGATCCAGTTCTGGGCCAAGATGCAGCTCCAGGAGATACGCGGCGAGATGTACGTCGACGCCTTCAACACCCCCGTGCCCCCGGCTGCCGGCACATGGTTCCTCCAGATCGCCTTCGGCCAGTGGTGGACCCTCTTGATCTACTGCATTGGGTTCGTCGCCCTCTGGTTCCACATGACCCACGGCTTCTGGTCGATGTTCCAGAGCTGCGGCTGGAACGGTCACGTATGGATGGATCGCCTTAAGACCATCGGCAATTGGTGGACCACGATCGTGATCGCCCTGTTCCTCGCCGAGGCCATCGTGTTCACCGTGCAGGCCCACCGCGAGGCTTACACCAAGTGCCCGGCCCTCCAGGTGCAGTACCAGGAGATGATGATTGAGCACCAGAACGGCCTTACCGTAGGCGAGCCCGTGCCAGGCCTCCCCGGCCAGCCCGGCGTTCCTCCCTGTCAAGGACCCCGTTGCCACAAGGGTGGTCCCAAAGGCCAGTGCCCCCAAGGCGCTCCCCAAGGCCAGTGCCCCCAGAACGGCCCCGCTTGCGGCCAGCCCGCTCCCGGCCAGTGCCCTCCCCAGGGATGTCCCCAATGCCCTCCTCCAGCTCCCGGCGAGCAACCCCAACCTCAACCCGCTAACGAATAATCCACTTTCACGATATGGCAGACATTAAAAAGCTCGAGGGGATGATCGACTCAACCCCTATCATGAAGGATTACGCCGACATCGAATCCTCCAAGCTTCCCGAATATCAGATCGACTCAAAGATCCCCGAAGGTCCGCTCGCTCAAAAGTGGACCAACTATAAAGCCCATCAGAAGCTCGTCAACCCCGCCAACAAGCGCAACCTCGACGTGATCGTCGTGGGCACCGGCCTGGCAGGCGCATCGGCCGCCTCCACCCTCGGCGAGCTCGGCTTCAACGTCCTCAACTTCTGCATCCAGGACTCCCCCCGTCGCGCCCACTCGATCGCGGCCCAGGGCGGTATCAACGCGGCAAAGGACTACCAGAACGACGGCGACTCGGTTTACCGCCTGTTCTACGACACAGTAAAGGGCGGCGACTTCCGCTCCCGCGAGGCCAACGTTTACCGCCTGGCCGAGGTGTCGAACAACATCATCGACCAATGCGTGGCTCAGGGCGTGCCCTTCGCCCGCGAGTACGGCGGCCTGCTGGCCAACCGTTCCTTCGGCGGCGCCCAGGTATCCCGCACGTTCTACGCCAAGGGCCAGACCGGCCAGCAGTTGCTGCTCGGCGCCTACGCTTCCCTCAACCGTCAAATCAAGAAAGGCACCGTCAAGAGCTTCAACCGCCGCGAGATGCTCGACATTGTGATTATCGACGGCCGCGCGCGTGGTATCATCGTGCGCAACCTCATCACGGGCGAGCTCGAGCGCTACGCCGCTCACGCCGTGGTGCTCGCCACCGGTGGTTACGGCCGCACATTCTTCCTGTCGACCAACGCTATGGGTTGCAACGGCTCAGCCGCCATCTGCGCTTTCAAGCACGGCGCTTACCTGTCCAACCTCGCGTTCACCCAGATTCACCCCACCTGTATCCCCGTTCACGGCGAGGACCAGTCGAAATTGACCCTCATGAGCGAGTCGTTGCGTAACGACGGCCGCATCTGGGTGCCCAAGAAGAAAGAGGACGCCGAGGCCATCCGCGCCGGCAAGAAGAAACCCACTGATATCCCCGACGAGGACCGCGACTTCTACCTGGAGCGTCGCTACCCCGCCTTCGGTAACCTGTGCCCCCGCGACATCGCCTCCCGCGCCGCCAAAGAGCGCTGCGACGCCGGCTACGGCGTAGGTACCGGCAACGCCGTTTACCTCGACTTCAAGTATGCCATCGACCGTTTGGGCGAGGATGTCGTGCGCGACCGCTATGGCAACCTCTTCGACATGTACGAGATGATCTCGGACGACAACCCCTACCACACCCCGATGATGATCTTCCCCGCCTCCCATTACACCATGGGCGGTATCTGGGTTGACTACGAGCTCCAAACCTCCATCAAGGGCCTCTTCGCCATCGGCGAGTGCAACTTCTCGGATCACGGCGCCAACCGCCTCGGCGCTTCCGCCCTTATGCAGGGCTTGGCCGACGGCTACTTCGTGCTTCCCTACACGATGCAAAACTACCTGAGCGACCAGATCAAGGTGCCTCACTTCACCACCAACACCCCCGAGTTTGACAAGGCCGAGAAGGCTGTCAAGGAGCGTATCGACAAGCTCATGGCTATCAAGGGCACAAAGAGCCCCGACCAGCTCCACAAGAAGCTCGGCCACGTGATGTGGAATCTCGTGGGCATGGGCCGCACCCTCCAGAGCCTCGTTCAGGCTATCGACGAGATCGAGAAGGTGAAGAAAGAGTTCTACACCGACCTGCGTATCGTGGGTCAGGCCGACGACCTCAACACCGAGCTTGAGAAGGCCCTCCGCCTCGAGGACTTCCTCGTTATGGCCAAGATGATGGCAATCGACGCCCTCCACCGCAACGAATCGTGCGGAGCCCACTTCCGCGAGGAGTACCAGACCGAGGACGGCGAGGCCAAGCGCAACGACAAGGACTACATGTACGTCTCCTGCTGGAAGTACACCGGCGACAACGAGAAGCCCGTGCTGCTCAAGGAGCCGCTCAACTACGAGGAAATCAAGGTTCAAACCCGTAACTACAAGTCATAACAACGATGAAAGATACAATCAGCATCAAGCTCAAAATATGGCGCCAGCGCAGCCCCAAGGAGAAAGGCGCATTTGTCGACTACTCGCTCGACAACGTATCCACGGGCAGCTCTTTCCTCGAAATGCTCGACATGCTCAACCAGCAATTGGTCGACAAGGGTGAAGAGCCTGTAGTGTTCGATAGCGACTGCCGCGAGGGCATCTGCGGCATGTGCTCGCTCTACATCAACGGCCATCCCCACGGCCCCGTGCAGGGCATCACCACCTGCCAGCTGCACATGCGCAAGTTCAACGACGGCGACACCATCACCATCGAGCCCTGGCGCTCGGCCGCGTTCCCCGTGATTCGCGACCTGATGGTCAACCGCAACGCCTTCGACCAGATTCAGCAGGCCGGCGGCTACGTTTCCTTCAACTGCGGCGGCGCGCAGGATGCCAACTGCATTCCCATCTCCAAGGAGGTGGCCGACGTGGCTATGGACTCGGCCACTTGCATCGGCTGCGGCGCTTGCGTGGCAGCTTGCAAGAACGGCTCGGCCATGCTGTTCGTCAGCGCCAAGGTAAGCCAGTTCGCACTCTTGCCCCAGGGCCAAGTGGAGCGCGCCCGTCGCGCCCGCGCGATGGTCAAGAAGATGGACGAGCTGGGGTTCGGCAACTGCACCAACACTGGCGCATGCTCGGCCGAATGCCCCAAAAACATCCCATTGAGCAACATCGCCCGCTTAAACCGCGAGTATATCCGCGCCAAGTTCAAAGAGTAACATTCCCCTACCCTACCATAAAGGCTGCGCCCCCACGGCGCAGCCTTTTTTCGTCCCCCCCGGGAACGACTCACCGAATATTCTTTCAACCACTAAAAACACGAAACCTGCATAAACCGGTGTTTTATGGGATATACACTGAGAGGGTGGTCGGCTTGCCGACCACCATCCATCTCCCTGCCAAACACATGGTTTTGCAGGTGTCCCACTAAAAGCACGAAGAACACTAATCTTTTTTGGGGATTCGTCTTCTACGCCATCCGTTCAATTCGTGTGATTCGTAGTTAGTTCATCCGGTTGGTTTGGTGTTTTTGGCGAGTTTAGGAGCCGATTTTTCTCCCAATTCCCTGCGCTTTAGTGCTTTTAGTGTTCTTCGTGGTTCAATTTCCCTTTCAACGATTGGTTAGGTTCGCTGAAGAACTGGTGAAAATCTCCTAAAGCGGTTGCTAAAAGGGTTAATTAGCTATAATTTAGCAGTCAGAGACCCCCCAAAGGTTGTTATAACATTGCAAGAGGGACGTAAATGGTGCTCACTTGCGTTTGACTACTAACCCTAAGGTAAAAAGAAACAACTATGAGACGAGGTATGATTCCTAAGATCGGTATGGCCACGCTGGTGGCCTTGGCGTCGGCCGGAGCCTGCCCTCTCCATGGGATGGAGCTTCCCCAAGTGGACATTGACCACTTGCTTGCCGCCGCACGCATTTCCAACGATTCGATATATTTCACCCGGGAGGTGCCGGGAGCGTTGATGTACCAGGGTGAATTGCCCGCACCGATGCCGTCGCCACTCGATTCCATCGAGGCGATCCCCACACCCGAAGAGGTGCCGCTACCCGAGGCTTCCGCGGCCACTGAGACCATCGAGGCAATCGGCATGACCGAGGCCAGCGGGGAAATACAGCTCCCCCCTGTCTCGCTCACTCCTCTGATGGAGGAGAAAGAGCTCAATCGCATGCACGAGGCACTGCTTCCGGGTAGCTATCGGCCTAATATCTACGATTACCCGTATTCGCGCACGTTCCGTTGCGAAAATTGGCACCGGTTGTGGCAGAACACGGCTGTGCTCTTCGGTGGTGGCTTCGTGGCCCTGGGCGTACTTGAGCTGTTGCCCGACGACGCCACAGCGTGGAACAAAGCCGAGATTCACAAGAAACCGCTGTTCCAGCGCTGGTGGACAAATGTCAAGAAGGGCCCGGTTTGGGACCACGACAACCCCATATTCAATTATGTGCTCCATCCCTACGGCGGGGCCGCTTATTATATGAGCGCGCGATCGCAAGGTTTCAACGTGCTGGGCTCGTTCCTCTATTCGGCCGCCATATCGACGTGCTTCTGGGAGTATGGCATCGAGGCGTTCATGGAGATTCCGTCGATACAGGATCTGTTTGTGACGCCCGTCATTGGTTCGATTGTGGGTGAGTGTTTCTACCGCGTGAAGAGGAGTATCGTGGAGCATGACTATACGCTTGCCGGCTCGTATTTCCTGGGGCGCGCGGTGTGCTTTATCCTCGACCCGGTGAACGAGGTTGCCGACCTTTTCCGCGGTAATCCCAACAAGCATTGGTCGCGGCGTCATAATCCGCGTCCGAGCGACCCCGAACTTACCGTGATGCCGATGCTGGGGCCAGTGAATGGCGGCCCCGAGCAACTCTGGGGCATCTCCCTGAGCTACAATTTCTAAGGCCGTCCAAGAGCGCCCCTCTGGGCTGACGCGGACGCTTATGAGTATCGGAGGAGGGCGTCGATGATGTGGCGGTCGTTGCTCAGGCGGGGCACTTTACGCTGACCGCCCAGTTTGCCCGTTGAGGCGAGCCAGCGGTCGAATAGACCTGGCGATGCGTCTACCACCTGAAGTCGCTCAAGGAATATTCCCTTGTAGCGTTTGGCTTGGTAATCAGAGTTTTCGGTCTGCAACGCGCGGTCGAGCGACTCGGCGAAAGCCTCGTGGTCGACAGGGGGCGTTGCCCATTCGATAAGCCACTGGTGGTAGCCCTTTGCGCCCTGTGTGGTGTAGACTGGAGCAGCTGTGTAATTGAGAGGTTGACAGTGATGCTCAGCGCAGGCGACGGCGAGGGCAGCGTCGGTGTTGTGCACCATCACCTCTTCGCCGAAAGCGTTGATATAGTGCTTGGTACGGCCCGCGATAGTGATTTTCAACGGATTGACACTCTCTATGCGCACGGTGTCGCCCAAAGGGTAGCGCCACAGGCCGTTGCACGCGGTAATCACCAAGGCGTATACCTTACCCTGCTCCACCTCCCAGGCCGGCACAGCGTGCTCGGGGTGAGACTCGTCACACTCGTCAAGTGGCACGAATTCATAGAAACATCCAGCGTCCAAGAGCAGGAGCATGGCGTGGTTGTCGAGGGAGGATTGCACGGCGAAGAAACCCTCGGAGGCGTTGTAGGTCTCGAGGTAACGCATCCTAGAGGGGTCGGTAATCGCTTGATATTGCTCGCGATACGGGTCAAAGGCGATTCCGCCGTGGAAGAACACCTCCAGGCGTGGCCATACGTCGTGAATAGTCGTGGCCCCGGCCCGCTCAATCACCCGGCGTAGCACGGTGAGAAACCATGAAGGGACGCCCGAGATGTTGGTAACGTCCTGATGTAGTGCCGATTCGACTAGTTGAGGTAATTTTTCTTCCCAATCCTTCATCAATGCTACCCGTTTGGAGGGTACCCGCACGAGGTTGACCAGCGGGTTTATGCGATCGATTAGGTGGGCGGAGAGATCGCCCACCTTCACTCCCCGGGGGAGAGTGAGCTCGTTGGCGAAACTGCCTCCAAGTATCAGCGCTTTGCCCCCGAAGAGGTGGCTTTCGGGATATAGCGACAGGTACCACGCTACCGAGTCGAAACTGCCCGCATAATGCTGTTTCTGAAGGGATTGCGGTGTGATGGGAATATATTTACTTTTGCCGTCGGAGGTGCCTGATGATTGGGCGAAGCGGTGACAGCGACCTGGCCACAGCACATCCTTCTCGCCGTTGATCATTCTCATCACCCAGGGTCGCAGCTCGGGATAGGGAGCCACGGGTACGAGCTCGCGCCATTGCTCGTAGGATCCGATGGCGTCAAGGCCCACGGCTTGGCCGTATTTCGTGGAGGCGCCGTGGCGAAGCAACCAGCCGAATTGGCGGCGCTGCACGCTCTCTACATCACGGTAACGCCGCTTAACGTCGTTGACGCGGGCGGCGAACAGTGGCCTTACTATCCTTGTAACATCTATCATCACCGCGAAGTTACCAATTTCTCCCGTCACCACCAAGCCTTCATCCTTCACCCTTCATCCTTAATCCTTAATACTTAATACTTGGCGAAGCCCTCATCCTTAATCCTTGGCGAAGCCCTCATCCTTGGCGAAGCCTTCATCCTTCATCCTTCATCCTTTATCCTTCACACTTTTGTTCATGGGGCTGTCGCTTTTTGGCGACAGCCCCATAAACAAGAACGCCCCGTACCTCACGATACGGGGACATTCTCTATGTTCTATGTTAGTTTAGATCCTAAGCCACCTTGCGGTGACAAATTCATTAACCTAATTTAGTTTATTCCTTCTTTCTTGCTTTATTGCTTTCAAATGAAATCCGATACAAAGGTAAATTAATTTTCCAAAAATGCAACGCTTGAATTACAAAGTTTAATAGTCAGTAACACAATTTAACGGTGATTGGCTCGTTTTTGCCCCATGACCCTAAGAATCCAGGACCAAGGAGTCAGTGGCTGTGTCAAAATAAATAGGACTACTAGAACTGCTTATGAATTTTTAGTTCTGGCATATGGTCGGCCTGCCGACCTCTTAAAGTAGCGCAGTCCGGGTGTGGTCGGCTTTGCCGACCCGCCCGGGCTGGGTAAAGATGCGAGCAATTTGGCGCTTCGGCTTGCCGAAGCTTTCCACATTGACACAACCCTAAAAGACATCGATGTCGTTAGACGTGGCTAGGGGCGGTTTTTCGGGATTTTTTCGTATCTTTGGGGTGACTAACTAAGTATGTTGTGCTCTGAGTGGGGCGCCAGGCCGGGATTCATCACCCTAAAGGCGCTCACAGTCAGTGCGTTAACTTATGTGCAAAAGTAGTAAAGGAAAAAACAGCAACGGCCTTTCGCGCTTGACGGTCGCCATCCTCGGGGTGGTGATTGCGGCCATTGTTTACCCTTTTAACCTTTTTTCAAATTCTTTGGCGCAAGACACCGCTGATGGCAGCGGCCCCTCCCAGAGTGGGCTGACCCAGGAAGTCCCCATTGACACGCTTTACCTCCCGAGCGACTCGGTGACCGCCTGGGAAGATCGGGCCGCCATGTCCCTGGGCGACTCCCTCGCTGCGGAGATCGTCGGCGACTCGCTGGTGTCGGTGGCCGACTCTATCCTGGCCGCTCACCACAACCGCGAGATTCCCGAGTGGGAGGAGCGCGACGTGGAGTTCAACCCCGACCCTACGCGCGCCGTGTGGCTCGGAGCACTGTTCCCGGGATTGGGCCAAATCTACAACCGCCGCTACTGGAAGCTACCTATCGTCGTGGGCGGTTTCCTCGGCCTGGGCTACGCCACCAACTGGAACAACACGATGCTCAAGGATTACACCCGCGCCTACTCTGACATAATGGACAACGACCCTTCGTCGAAAAGCTATATGGATTTCTTCCCCTCCACCACCAAGGAGGAGGACCTCGATAAAACCTGGCTCACCAACATCCTCAAGAGCCGCAAGGACTATTACCGGCGCAACCGCGACCTATGTATAATATGTATGGTGGCGTTGTACTTGGTGGCGATGGTCGATGCCTATGTCGACGCCTCGCTCGCCCATTTTGACATCTCGCCCGACCTGTCGGTCGACTGGGCCCCGGCGGTGATGCAGGACGGGCGCAACAAGTACCCCTCTCTCGGCCTCCAATGGGCCATAAATTTCTAATCTCTCAATCCCCAAATCAAGAAGCATGAAGAAAACCCTATCAACATTGATCCTCGCCGCTGTGACGGCCATGGCAGGATGGTCTGCCCCCTCTATACTCACGCTTAAAAATACCATTACCGACGACGCGATCGTCTACCCTGAAAGCTTCGAGACCGATACCCACAAGATGATGCAGAACTGGTATCTGCAAAATTATACCGACCTTGACCACGAGGCCGACTCGCGTCCGCTGGTCAACGTGTCGGATGAGGTGTACATCCAGCGCCTCAGCCAGATGCCCACCACGATCGAAATGCCTTTCAACCAGGTGGTTAAGAGCTACATCGAGATGTACACCCAACGCAAGCGCGGTTTGGTGGAGAACATGCTCGGCATGAGCCTCTATTATATGCCCATCTTCGAGCAAGCGCTTGAGAAAGAGGGACTTCCGTTAGAACTGAAGTATCTGCCCGTGATAGAGTCGGCCTTGAACCCCGACGCGGTATCGCGCGCGGGCGCCACGGGCCTGTGGCAGTTCATGCTTCCCACGGCTCGCGGCCTGAGCCTGGAGATCAATTCGATAGTCGACGAGCGTCGCGACCCGGTGCGCTCATCCGAGGCCGCCGCCAAATACCTCAAGCAACTTTACAACATATATAACGACTGGTCGTTGGCCATCGCCGCCTACAACTGCGGTCCCGGAAACGTCAACAAGGCCCTGCGCCGCGCCGGTGGCGACCAAAAAGATTTCTGGGCGATCTACCCGCTGCTTCCCGCCGAGACCCGCGGCTACGTGCCCTGCTTCATCGCCGCCAACTACGCGATGACCTACTACGCCGAGCACAACATCTCGCCGGCCTTGGCCAAGCGTCCCATCATCACCGACTCGATTCACGTCGACAAGCGTGTGCACTTCAACCAGATATCCGACGTGCTAAATATCCCCGTCGAGGAGCTACGCGTGTTGAACCCGCAGTTCCGCCAGGACGTCATCCCCGGCGACTCGCGACCCTACGCGCTCGTGCTCCCATCTCGCCAAGTGTACTGCTACATCATGAGCGAGGACTCGATCCTGGCTCACAATGCCGACCGCTACGCCCGTCGCACCGTCGCCGAGCCGGCCACGCTTGCCGACCTGCGCGGCGAGAACATCTCGGGCGACTATATCACCAAGGAGCAGGTGAAGTACCACAAGGTGCGCAAGGGCGAGACCCTCGCCTCGATTGCCAAGCGTTACGGCGTGTCCACCAAGTCGATCAAGTCGACCAACCGTTGCGGAAACAAGGTGAAGCGCGGCCAGACGCTCAAGATCGTCACCTACTACCGCGTGCCCGTCCCCAAGAAGGAGGAGCCGGCCAAGGAATTGGCCGCCGACACCCCAGCGGAAGGCTCGGAGGGGACAGCTGAGGGCGTGGAATTAGCTACCACCGAGGGCAACGGTGGCCCCCAGGCTAAGGATGCCGCTGAGGGCAGCGACAACTCTCAGGTTGGGCTGCCGCAGGACACTCAGGAGGTAGCTCAAGAGGTAAAGGCCGAGACAAAGCAGTCGACCACTCAGGCACGCCGCGCAACCCAAAAGGCCCAAACCAAGAAAAAAGGCCGCGCTGTCCACGTCACCGTGAAGAAGGGCGAGACCTTGACCAAAATCGCCAAGCGCAACGGCACCACTGTGGCCCAGCTCCAAAAACTCAACAATATCAAGGGCTCCAACATCCAGCCTGGCCAAAAGCTCCGCGTAAAATGACCTGGCCATCTTGCGTCCCGTTATAACGTTATCACCTTATAACGTTATAACGTGTCCCTCAAGGCGACACGTCAATAATGCGATAAATCGAAATGAAAGAAGAATTAAGCTATAGCTTCGATCACAAACATCTGTGGCATCCCTACACTTCGGCCATCGACCCCCTGCCTACCTACAAGGTGGCCTCGGCCGAGGGGGCCGAGATCGTCCTCGCCGACGGCACCCGCCTGATCGACGGCATGTCGTCGTGGTGGTGCGTGATCCACGGCTACAACCACCCCGTGATCAACGCCGCCGCCAAGGAGCAGATCGACAAGATGAGCCACGTGATGTTCGGGGGACTCACCCACGAGCCAGCCATCGAGTTGGGCAAAATGCTCTTGGAGGTCGCCCCGCAGTCGATGCACAACATATTCTACGCCGATTCCGGCTCGGTGGCAGTCGAGGTGGCCATGAAAATGGCTATCCAAGCCGCCGTCAGCCGCCACGGCACGCATCGCCGCACCAACTTCGTGACCATCCGCTCGGGCTACCACGGCGACACCTGGAACGCGATGAGCGTGTGCGACCCTGTCACGGGTATGCACGGCGCGTTCGGTTCGGCGCTGCCCATCCGCTTCTTCCTGCCCGCTCCCGAGGTGGGTTTATACGACGAGTGGGATCCCGCTGCTATTGAGCCACTTAGAGAGTGCTTGGAGCAACATGCCGACGAGATCGCCGCACTGATCCTCGAGCCGGTCGTGCAAGGCGCCGGCGGCATGCGCTTCTACCATCCGCAATACCTCGTGGAGGCACGCAAACTGTGCGACCAATATGGTATCTACCTGATATTCGACGAGATAGCTACCGGCTTCTGGCGCACTGGCAAGATGTTCGCTTGGGAGCACGCCGGGGTCGAGCCTGACATTATGTGTATCGGTAAGGGCCTGACTGCAGGCTACTTAACGATGAGCGCGGTGTTGACCACCAAGGAGGTGGCCGAAACGATTTCACGCGGCGAGGCTGGCGTGCTGATGCACGGGCCCACGTTCATGGGCAACCCCCTCGCGTGCGCCATCGCAATCGCCTCGCTCAAGCTGCTCCAATCCCAAGATATGGAGGCCCGCTTGAAACACCTTCACGAGGTGATTTCCAGCGAATTAGAGCCAGCAAAGTCACTCCCAGGGGTGAAGGACGTGCGCTCGCTCGGCTCCATCGGCGTGATCGAGATGAAGGATCCGGTCGACGTGGGCGAGTTCCAGAAACGCTGCGTGGCCGAGGGTGTGTGGATACGTCCCTTCGGACGCCTGGTCTACATCATGCCCCCCTACGTCATCACCGATGATCAACTTAAAACCCTGATCCGCAAGATGATACACCTCGTAAGCTAACACATCGTCGCTACAGCGATAATACGATATTGCGATAATGAGATAATCACTTAATTATCAGCTACTAACATTTATCCTATGCAATCAGCGAGAGAAGTTTTAGACAACCTGCAATCCACCGGCAACCTACGTCGCATCCCCGACGACCTCCCCGCCGGCGTCCTCGACTTCTCCACCAACGACTACATGGGCCTGGCCAGAAAGGATGTCCCGTCGTGTCGACGGGACGTTAGAAAGGATATCCCGTCGTGTCGACGGGACAGTACACCCACCGGCTCCACCGCCGCACGACTTCTCGCTCCCATCCAATCTCCCTACAAAGCCCTGGAAATCAGGCTAGAAGAGCTTTACGGGCGACCCGCCTTAACGTTCAACTCGGGCTACCACGCCAACACTGGATTGGTGCCGGTTCTTGCCCCCAAGGGCACACTCATCCTCGCCGATCGCCTCGTCCACGCCTCCATCATCGACGGCATCACCCTCAGCAAGGCCCCGTTTCAACGTTTCCGTCACAACGATTTCGACCATCTGGAGCAGCTAATCGCCCGATTCTCCGACGATTACGAGCGCATCCTCGTATTGGCTGAGAGCGTTTACTCGATGGATGGCGACCGGGCAGACATCGCCCGATTGGTCGACATACGGCGCCGCAACCCCAAGGTAATGCTCTACATTGACGAAGCCCATGCGTTTGGAGTGCTGGGTATCAAGGGGTTAGGGCTATGCGCTCCCTATGGCGACGAGGTTGACATGATAATCGGCACCTTTGGCAAAGCGGCCGCCTCGATGGGCGCCTTCTGCGTGTGTTCCGATGCGCTTAAACAGCTGGCAATCAACCAAGCACGCTCGTTCATCTTCTCCACGGCGCTTCCGCCGGCTGTATTAGAATGGTCTTTACAGTCGGTTAACCGCCTTGTGGATATGGACGCCGAGCGCAAGCACCTACAGGAGCTTGCCAAAGATCTCCATGATGTGCTGCAACCTCTTCAGTCTCAGGCGATTGAGATATCTCACATACAGCCGCTTATCATAGGTGACGCCACCCGGGCCTTTGAACTCTCCCAAAAACTTAAATCACTGGGAATCAACGCCATGGCTATTCGTCGGCCCACCGTACCCCCGGGCACCGAGCGATTGCGGTTTAGCCTCTCCGCATCCATGTCGCTCGCTGATATTCAACAACTTAAGCTCGCTCTCCACCAACTCCTATGAAGCATGAATTCATATCCACCGAAACTGGCAACTCGCGCCTAATCCTAATATTTTCGGGCTGGGGAAGCCACTCATCTCTTTTTCAGGGAGTTAGCAAGCCTGGATACGATATTTTAGTGGTGTGGGGCTACACCGAGGAAACTCCTCTACCCAAGCAGGTAAACACTTACTCAGAGATTGTGCTAATCGCCTGGTCGATGGGCGTTTACGAAGCGCAACGTTTACTTGCCGACAGCGATTTACCCTTTACGGCCAAGATTGCCGTCAACGGCACGCTATGGCCGCGCGACGACCAGCGTGGGATACATGCGGCCGTCTTCGATGCGACACTTAACAACCTCAATGCCAGCACGTTGAAGAAATTCTATCTGCGCATGTGTGGCGGCAATCGTGCCCTCTCCTCCAATCCATCTTACCTCACCGCCCGCGACCTCGACGACCAAATCGCCGAACTTCAGGCACTTAGCAAGAGAATGGAAGTCGGGGCGCCCTCGGCGCGACACCCCTTCTGGACACTTGCAGCCATCGGAGTCCGCGACCTCATCTTTCTTCCTGAAAATCAGCGAAATGCGTGGAGCAAGGTGCCACAATTGGAACTTGACATACCCCACCTTCCCGACTGGCAAGCCCTGCTTGACCGCCTGGTGGTCGACAAACTCCTTGTGGCTGAGCGATTTGACGCCGCTCGCGACGACTACGACAAGTTGGCCGAAATCCAAGAGAGAGTCGCCAAGGCCCTCGTGTGGGCATGGGTCCAAAATTGGAACGAAGATTACATCGACTCCACCAAAGAAGAGAAGCATGCGGCCCGCGTTTTCCCCCACATTCTGGAAATTGGCACAGGTACTGGCCTGCTAACCAAAGAGATACGCAATTTCTTCATCCACGACCGGCTCGAGCTTTGGGATATCTGCCCCATTACCCTGCCTCTTGAAGAGAACGAGACCACCCGCATCGGCGACGCCGAGGTGATGATCAAGGAACTCCCCGACAACTCTCTCGACATGATCGCGTCGGCCTCTACTGTGCAGTGGTTCAACTCGTTACCCACATTCTTGGACGAGTGCCTACGCGTGCTCAAGCCTGGTGGCTACCTTCTGTTGTCGACCTTTGGACCCCGCACCTACGAGGAGTTGCGCAACCTTGGTGTCGAATTACCTAAATACCCTAGTTATCAGGAGGTTTGCGATATGATTGGCCCGGATTGGATGATTGACGCCCTTAAGGTTGACATCCTGCGCGAGTACAAGACCGACCCTCTCCAGGTGCTCGACCATATGCGGCGCATGGGCGTTAACTGCGTGAACCGCAAGCCATTGGAAGTAGCTCAAATGCGCAAAATCATCGACGAGTATCCCCGGTTGTTTGGCTGCCAAGTCACCTACCAACCGATTTATATAGTGCTTTTCAAACGTAAACAATGAGCGGAAAAAAGATATTTGTGACAGGCATCGACACCGACGCCGGCAAGAGCTACTGCACGGGCTACATCGCGCGCAAGATGATGGACGAGGGATTGAAGGTAATCACCTTAAAACCAGTGCAAACCGGTTGTGACGAGTGGGCCGAGGATATTCTCACCCATCGCCGAATCATGGGGATACCGATGCAGCCTCGCGACCTCGACCACACGACCGCTCCTATCATCTTCTCCTACCCCGCGTCGCCCCATCTGGCCGCCGAGAAGGATGGGGGCAAGATTGACGTTGCGCTAATCGACCAAGCGGCAGAGAGACTGGCCGAGGAGTATGACGTGGTGCTGATTGAGGGGGCTGGCGGACTGATGGTGCCGCTGACCCGCGAGCTGTTGACAATCGACTATGTGGCTGAGCGTCAGTGGCCTGTGATGCTGGTGACCAACGCCCGGCTGGGGTCGATCAACCACACGTTGCTGTCGCTCGAAGCTATCACCGCCCGTGGCATCGAGGTGCACTCGGTGGTATATAACGAATTCTTTGATACTGACCCCGTTATCGCTCCCGACACCCGCGACTACATCGCCCGCTTCGTGGGCGCCCACTACCCCGAGGCGCGGATGGAATACGTGCCCAGGATTAAGTAGGAGGTCCCGCCGGTGATAAGTAGGAGGTCCCGCCGTGTCGACGGGACAGCTATTTCTGTCGGGCCGACACGGCCCGACTTCCTACTTGATTCTGTCGGGCCGACACGGCCCGACTTCCTACTTGATTCTGTCGGGCCGACACGGCCCGACTTCCTGCCTAATGTGGCCGGGGCCAGCGGGGAACCAGCCTCGGTCAACGCGCTTGCGCTGCTCGAAAATCTCCCCGATTGTCCAAAACGACGAGAAAGCAAAGACGCCAAGCAGTGACGACCAGAAGATGTGGCTAACCAACACAGACGCTACCACTCCGGCGATTCCCAACAGCAGGAACCACCACCAGCAGCGCGTACCGAAATAGTACTCGCATTTGATCGTCAGGGGGTGAAACAGCCCTATTATTAAAAATGTGCAAATGCCTATCGCTAGGCCCAAAAAAGTCAATTCCATAATAGATAATATTTTAAGTAGGAGGTCCCGCCGTGATAAGTAGGAGGTCCCGCCGTGATAAGTAGGAGGTCCCGCCGTG
>CAZLSW010000005.1:0-74935 GCA_964562375.1 uncultured Muribaculaceae bacterium
ACCACGCTCAAATGCCACCTGGTGAATAGTATTTATCCCGAACTGGGGTAAATTACATAAAAAATAAATTTTGTAATTTTGGGGTATAACTTTACGTTATATATGGTATGAATAAGATATTAGCCCCAATATTTGCTTTTATAACGGCCACCGCGGCGTGGGCTGGCGTTACTTTTGACGGCTCGAGGCTACAGGTGATTCCGATAACACCCGAAAGCTCCACCGGCTTGAACGCCGTATACGTCGTGCCAGATTTCCAGGGCGTGACCCTTAAGTACACGGCCGCAAGTTCCTCGGCCAACGTCACCTGGCAGCGCTACAGCAACCTGGGCGGTGGATACGCCGAGGACGTAGCCGTCAACCGCGACGGGGCTGTCACCTCGCTGGCGCTCAGCGGCACCTCCGACATGGGCTATATCATCACCGAGGGCACTTCCTCAACCTACCTGTGGGTCATCGATTACGCTAAGCATTACCTTGACTTAAAAGCCCTTAACATTGCCGAGGAGCAGGAGTGCGACATGGCCGCGTTGACCCCCGTAGGCACTGGCGACCGTATCCTGTATTACACCATCAACGGACAGCAAAAGGAGCTCTCCCGAGAGCTTACCCTCACCTACGCCACCCAGGAGTTTAACGAGGACAACGGAGAGTATCAGACGGTGGAGACCACCAAGTCGGTGGCCTACTTGCAGGAGACGATCCATACGGCGGCTCCGCTGTGCTCCACCAATTTCCTCCTCTCCGGCGACCGATTCCTGCGCCAATGGGGCCAGGAGCAGAGCGTGGAGAGCGCCGAGTACTCCCCCATCGCCGTGGAGGCTTACACCTCGGCAACCGTCGAGGAGCGCAAGGCCGACAACGAAAAAACCGTCGAGGGCTCCCAACTCGGCGGGTCGGCTCCGGTCGTGATCACATTCAAGGCCGCTGTGACCGAGGCCGCGATTTTCCGTGAGTGGCAATTCTCGGAATATCCCGAATTTGACGATATATCCCTGAGATTCACCGACTTGGAATTTGCCCACACTTTCAACGACGCGGGCACGACCTACGTGAGATTCATGGCTAGCAACTCGGCCGGTTCATGCGACTACTATGGCGACACTTACGAGGTATTCGTGGGCGAGTCGATGCTACAGTGCCCCAACGCTTTCTCCCCCAACGGCGACGGCGTCAACGACGAGTGGAAGGTGAGCTACAAGTCGATAATCGACTTCGAATGCACCATCTTTAACCGATGGGGGCAGCAACTTGCCCACTTCACCGACCCCTCCCAGGGCTGGGACGGCAAGGCCGGAGGGAAGGTAGTGCCCGCGGGGGTCTACTTCTACGCCATCAAGGCCAAAGGCAGCGACGGCAAAAATTACAACCTTGGAGGGGATATTAACGTTATCAAATACAAGGAGGGCACCGGCTCGACAACCTCGGGCGACGGGGGCTCATCCTCGGAGGAATAGCTTCCTCGAAATTTCCGGGATTTCCGGAATTTCCAGGATTTCCGAGGATTTCCGAGGATCTCGAAAAAATCGATTATTGATTCACCTAAAAACATTAACAATGAAAGCAATCCTGAAGGAAACTATTATACTTAGCGCCAGCCTACTGGCCGTATCCATGCCCGCTTGGGGCGCCGACCCCGTACCCCTAAAACCCACCGCATTCGCGGTGGTGGAGAATCCCGAGGTGCCGCTGTCGATGGAGTTCGCCGGCAACAAGGTGGCTTTGGACCGTATCGACATGTTTGAGCGCTTGGACCGCGAACTTACGTCGTTTACCTACACCCACGGCAACACGCTGTTAATGATCAAGCGCGCCAACCGCTATTTCCCCGAAATGGCTCCCATCCTTAAGAAGAACGGCATTCCCATGGACATGCTCTACCTCGCTTGCATCGAGTCGACCCTCAATCCACGCGCTTACTCCGGAGCGAAGGCCGCGGGGTTGTGGCAGTTTATGGCCGACACAGCCAAGCAGTACGGCCTCGAGGTCAACGACTACGTCGACGAACGCTACAACACCGAGAAAGCCACCGACGCCGCCTGCCGCTACATGAAGGCCGCCTATCAGAAATACGGCAACTGGGAATCGGTCGCAGCAAGCTACAACGGAGGCATGGGTCGCATCTCCAGCGAGCTGCAAAAGCAACTCGCTTCATCGGCCTACGACCTCTACCTTACCGACGAGACCTCCCGTTACATGTTCCGCTTGCTCGCCTGCAAGCTGATTATGGACAACCCCAAGGCATACGGCTACCAGCTCGACCGCCATCAGTTGTACCAACCGATCGAGTGTGACGAAGTGATAGTCGACGGTTCCGTTGACGACTGGGCCGTATGGGCCAAGGACAAGGGAATCAGCTATATGCAGCTGCGCGATGCCAACCCATGGATCCGTGCCAAGTCGCTCCCCAACAAGGACGGCAAGACCTATAAAGTGAAAATCCCCAAGGCCGACTCCCTCTCCCGCGCTCGCCAAAAACGCATTGTCTATAACACCAACTGGGTAACGAAATGAGTAGTCTTACCGTTATCGGCGCTCGCGTCCACAATCTCAAAAACATCGACGTCGAGATACCACACAACAAGTTGACGGTGATTACCGGCCTGAGCGGGTCGGGGAAGTCGTCGTTGGCCTTCGACACCATCTATGCCGAGGGCCAGCGCCGCTATATCGAGACGTTTTCTTCCTACGCCCGCGGAATGCTCGGGGCATTGGAGCGCCCCGACGTCGACCATGTTGACGGCCTCAGCCCGGTGATCGCCATCGAGCAGAAGACCATCAACCGCAACCCGCGCTCCACAATCGGCACCACCACAGAGATTTACGATTTCCTCCGACTTCTCTACGCCCGCACGGCCACCGCGCGCTCCTACCTCACGGGCAACCCCATGATCAAGTACACCCAGGAGCAAATCGTGGCCCTGATCGCCGAGAAGTTCGCCGGCCGAAAAGTTTACATCATGGCCCCCTTGGTAAAGAACCGCAAGGGCCACTACAAGGAGCTGTTCGAGAGCCTACGCAAGAAAGGCTACCTTCACGTGCGCGTCGACGGCGAGATGCGCGAGCTGCTGCCCATGATGAAGGTCGACCGTTACAAGAACCACACCATCGAGCTTGTCGTCGACAAACTAAAAGTGAACCCCGCCGACATCGAGCGCCTGCGCGACACCGTAGACAACGCCCTCCGCCAAGGCGAAAAGCAACTGTCGGTTTACGACCTCGAAAGCGACTCCCTCAGCCATTTCTCGCAGCTGCTTATGGACCCCGAGACGGGCCTGAGCTACCGCGAGCCCGCTCCCCATAATTTCTCCTTCAATTCCCCACAGGGCGCATGCCCCCGTTGCAAGGGCCTGGGCACTGTCAACATCGTCGACCGCGAGAAGATTATCCCCAATCCCGCGCTTTCCATCGCCGAAGGTGGAATCGCCCCGCTCGGCAAGAAGACCAACACCATGATTTTCTGGCAGATACAAGCCATCTGCGAGAAATATGGCCACACGATCGACACCCCTATCAAGAACCTCTCGGAGGAGGCTATAAACGACATCCTCAACGGCACAAACGAGCGCCTTATAATCAAAAACGCCACTTTGTCAACCTCCAACTATTTCCTCTCCTACGAGGGCCTTGTGAAATACATCGAAATGTGGCAACAGGAGGACTCAAGCGCCAAGGCCCAGAAATGGAGCGGTCAGTTTTATTCGCAGGTCGTGTGCCCCGAGTGCCACGGCGATCGCCTGTGCCAGGAGTCGCTACATTATTTTATTGATGACAAAACCATCGCCGACCTGGCACGCATGGATATCGTCGACCTCCACGAGTGGACCACCCACGCCCTTCAACATTTCGACAAGCAGAAGCAAGTTGTGGCCAAAGAGATACTGAAAGAGGTCAACTCTCGCTTGGGCTTCTTGATCGACGTGGGTTTGGACTACCTATCCCTGTCCCGCGCCTCGGCCACGCTCTCCGGCGGCGAGAGCCAGCGCATTCGCCTGGCCACGCAACTCGGCTCGGAGCTCGTCAACGTGCTGTACATCCTCGACGAGCCTAGCATCGGCCTGCACCAACGCGACAACCTGCGCCTGATCAACTCCCTTAAACACCTGCGCGACGCCTCCAATTCCATTATCGTCGTCGAGCACGACAAGGAGATCATGCTCGAGGCCGACTACGTGATCGACATCGGCCCCAAGGCCGGCCGCAAGGGAGGCGAAGTCGTTTTCCAAGGCACGCCAAAACAGATGCTCAAAACCGACACCATCACAGCGCGCTACCTCAACGGCTCGCTCCAGATCCCCGTGCCGGAGCGCCGTCGCCCGGGCAACGGAAAGTTTATCGAGCTGCTCGGCTGCACAGGCCACAACCTCAAGGAGGTAGACCTGCGCCTCCCACTGGGTACGTTCACGGTCGTCGCGGGAGTGTCGGGCAGCGGCAAGTCGTCGCTGATCAACGCCACGTTGCAACCGATTCTCAGCCAAAAGTTTTACCGCTCCTATCAGGAGCCGTTGCCCTACCGCGAGGTGCGCGGCTTGGAAAACATCGACAAGGTGGTCACCGTCGACCAGTCGCCCCTCGGCAAGTCGCCCCGCAGCAATGCCGCAACCTATACCGGCGTCTTCGCCGACATCCGCTCGCTCTTCGTCAACCTCCCCGAGGCCAAAATCCGAGGCTATAAGCCCGGCCGTTTCTCATTCAACGTCTCTGGTGGCCGCTGCGAGGCATGCTCGGGCAACGGATACAAAACCATCGAGATGAACTTCCTCCCCGACGTCCTCGTCCCCTGCGAGGTGTGTGGAGGCCGTCGTTACAACCGCGAGACACTCGAGGTGAGATACAAAGGCAAGTCGATTGCCGACGTGCTCGACATGACCATCAACCAGGCCGTCGAGTTCTTCCAAGGCCAACCCAAAATCCTCGGCAAAATCAAGGTGCTGCAAGACATCGGCCTGGGTTACATCAAGCTCGGCCAACCCTCCTCCACCCTCTCCGGCGGTGAGAACCAGCGAGTGAAACTAGCCACCGAGTTGGCAAAAAAGGACACCGGCAAAACCATGTTCATCCTCGACGAGCCCACCACGGGCCTACACTTCGAGGACATCAATACCCTCCTGGGCGTCCTCAACCGCCTTGTGGAGAAAGGCAACACCGTAGTCGTAATCGAGCACAACCTCGATGTCGTCAAGTCGGCCGACTGGGTAATCGACATGGGTCCCGGCGGAGGCAAGAACGGAGGCACCATCGTCGCCGCAGGCACCCCAGAAACCATCGCCGCCGGCACCTCCCCCACCGCCCTCTACCTCCGCTCCGAGCTCTAGGGGCACCGCCCTTGGACAGCCATCATGCGCCAGCCCGGCAGGATCCCTATCGTGCTCGATTTCAATCGACTGAAGTCGGTTTAAATCGATTTAAGTCGACTGAATCCCCTTTACCTCGATTTCTCTCGCACCTTTATCCTTAATCCTTCATCCTTTATCCTTTCCCCTACCATAACATAAAAAAGGCGCCCCTGCCGGGGGCGCCTTTTTTATGTTATGGTAGGGGATGTTACTTCACTACAACCTTGGCGATGCGTGCGCCGGCCTTAACCATGTAGACGCCGGGAGCAACTGCCACGCGGTAGCTCTTGTTGCCGTTGCGAGCCATGAGCACACGGCCGTCAGCGCCGTTGATGGACACGTTGATGGCCTCGGGTGCGTTCACTACGATCGAGCGACCCACAACCTCGATGGTAACGTCGGAAGCGAGCAGGTTAGCCACGCCCGAGATGTTGATCTCAACCTCGTTGGAGATTGCCGACTCACCCTCAGCGTAAACCGCGGTTACAGCGTAGGTGTGCAGGCCTTCCTCAGCCTCGGTGTCGAGGTACTCGGTAGCCGTGATAGGCTCAGCCGTGATGAGCTGACCGTCGCGGTATACGTTGTAGCCCTTGAGAGTCAAGTAGGAGAAATCGGGAGCGCCGCCGGTGTATACCACGTCGTCAACAAAGAATGCGAACACGTCGTTGGAGGTCGAGCGGATTGCGAAGTACTTAGCGCCAGCGGGAACCTCGAACGAAATCTGGGTCCACTCGGTGGTGGCAAGGCTGTTGGTGGTAGCGCCCTCCTCGCCGATAGCGATGAAGTCCTCCTGAGCCGTGCCAGTGGTGGAGTACAGCAGCTCGTAGGTCTCAGCACCGTAGCTGGTGGTGATGCACTTAGCGAAGAACGTGATGGTCTGGGCGTCGCCTGACAGGGCGGGCGAGATCATCCAAGCGTCGTTGGCGCCCGACTCGTGTGCTAAGGCTACCATCGCACGGTCGGAGTTGTAGCCAGTCCAAGTGGAAAGGCCAGCCGAATTGCCGTCGAACAGGATCCAGCCGAAGGCCCCACCAGCGTTGGGGAACTCAGCGCCTGAGATACCGTAAGTAGCTGCGGTGTTGCCGTTGTAGAACGTCCAATCGGGATAGGAATCCATTGCGAACGACTCAGCGTCCTCGCTCTCGAAGTCCTCGGTCAGTACAGCCGTCTGACCCTCGCCCGACAATACGGGTGCGCTCCAGGTGATTTTCGGCGTGCCGTTCTCCAGCTCGCCGGAGATTGTTACGGTAGGATAGTTGGGTACAGTTACGTTAACGGTAGCCTCCTTGGTGGTGTCGTCGCCGTCATACTCATCCTTGTCGCATACGACTTGGATAGCCACGGTGTGGAGACCAGCCTCGGTGGGAGCGAAGGTCTTGCTGAACGATACCTCCTGCCTCTCGCCCGATGCGATAACAGCGTTGGCGGTCTTGGTGTCGGCTACCTTGCCGTCGATCAACAGGTTGACGGTGTAGCCCTCGATATCCTTGGAGCCGTCGTTGTTGATCTTAGCCGAGATGGTGGCCTCGGTGTTGGCGGCAACCTTAGCGGGAGCGATCAGGTTGAGAGCCTGCAGGTTGTAATCCAGGGGCTCCTCGATAGCGATGCAGTCGATGATGGTGTAGACGTGCGAGTTAACGCGTGCGCCAATGGTTACCTGTACGGTCTGGCCAAGGAATTGGCTCATGGGCACGGAGATCTTGGTCCAGCCACCGTCGCCCGTTTGAGCCTCATCGTATACGCTCTGGCCATTGACAAGGATGTACAGGTCGTTGAGGCATTCAACCGAGAACTGGTTGGATTGCAGGGTCAGCACGGGAGCGGTGCCGGTGATGTTGATCTTACCGGTGAAGATCACAGCCTCGTCGTCGATGTTGGAGCCCTTCATGTAAGCGAAACCGTTGTCACCGTCGTAAGAGGTGATGTCGGTGAAGCTCTCGTCGTTGGCGATGTACCACTGGCCAGAGCCGGCAACAACCGAGGTACCCAGGATGTAGCTCAAGCCACCGTCGGTGAACGACTCAACGTAGGGAAGCTCGTAAGCTTTGCCCACGGCGATAAGGTCGGAAGCTGCGCCCGAGCCGAGACCACCGGCCGATTCAGCGAAGATGCCGTAGTATACGAACTGCTGCTCGTCGTCGGCCTCGCACACCTTGTGGGTGAAAGTGCATGCGGTCAAGTCCTCAGCTACAATCGACTGGGTGCCGTCGATTACAGCCACTACAGAGTAGGTAGCGTTTGCGGGGTTGAAGACATTGCCGTCAACGTCAACCACGGGAGCATCCCAGGTCAAGGTTACGGTGCCGGGGGTCGACTCTACGCCTACAATGTTGGTCACAAGACCAGGAACGTTGATGCCGATGTAAGCCGATGCCGATGCGCTGCGGCCTGCGCCTTCAGCGTTGTAAGCTGTTACAGTAAAGGTATATTCGCCAGTCGCAGTAACGGTGACGGGGCAAGATACCGCGCTACCAACGGCGGGAGCGTCAACAGTGGTCAATACCTCTGTGCCGTTGGCTACCTCGATCTTGGTGATGGACGAAAGGGCGTCGCCGGTGACAGTCTTGGAAGGAGCAGTGAAGGCTACAGTAGCGTTCAGAGCACCAGAGGCGTCGGGGGTAATCACGAGGTCGCTTACAGCGTCAGGAGCCGCGCCAGCGATAGGAGCCGAGATGCTGATGTTGTCGATGTACAGGTTGTACTCATCAGCGTCCGAGCAACCGTGGATACCCAGGTAATATGTACCGTCGGCAGGGCAGATGAAGTCGTAAGTGAAGGTCGCGGCGTCTGGGCTGGCCACGTCGGTCTTCTCCATAATCTGGGTGGTCATGCCATCAACCGTTGCCGAGGTGCCGATGAAGGCCTCAATACGCTCGGGGAAGTAGGAACTGCTTGCGAAGTAGTCAAACGAGATGGTGTACATCTTGCCGGCTTCCATTTTTATACCAGCGGTGATAATCCAGTCGTCCATTTCCATCTCCGAGTTGTAGGTCATCTTCATAGAACCAGAGTACCACGACCATATCTTACCGTCGGCGTTGGCGTCGATGATAGTAAAGGAGCTTACTACGTCCTCACTGTCAAACGGCTCGTAGTAAGGCAACTTAAGTGAACCAAGAACAACCGCGTTCGACTCGGCGGCTGCCGAGGTGGCGTTAGTCGTGTATGCTACTACGCTATATGAGTAGGAAGTGGCAGCCTCGGGTTCGGCAAGAGCCTCCGAGAACGAGGTGCCGGCGAGAGCGTCAGCGGCTACAGTGCCGTCGGCGCGGGTTACCTTATATAATACAGCGGCTGCGTCGTAGTAACCACCGTTGATGGTGCCGGCGCATGCGTCCCAGGTAAGGGTAGCGGTGCCGTCGGCCCATGAAAGAACAACGTTGGTAACGGGCTTCAGCTCGTCAAAGCCGATGAACAGCTCGGTCTTGGCCTTCGGGCTGGTGCCCTCAGCGTTGGCTACGGTAACGACTACCTTGTAGGTGCCGGAGGCGTCAACGGTTACAGGAACCGATACGCTCTGAGCGTAGGTGCAGGTGCCGGTGGCTACCTCGGTGCCGTTGAACTTAACCGAGTAGGTAAGATCTGCGCCAGCCTCGGGTGCCGAACCGTCAAACAAGGTCGAAGGGGCCACGAACGATACCGTGCCGCTCAGCGAGCCGTTCTCGAACGATGCTACCAAGCCCGATACTGCGTCGGGAGCCTTGTCGGCAGCGGCGGGTGCGGGAATGTAAAGGCCCACTACCTCATCGTTGTTGGTGAACTGATAGATCGGGGTGCCGGCGCCGGTGGTGGTGTCCACGCTGTAGAGCCAAGCCGTACCGTCCTCGGGGTTAACCGAGTAGTACAGAGCGCCGCTCACGGGGTCGCAGGTGGCCGAGCTAGCATAAGCGGCGTCGATGCCTACGTTACCAATCACGGTGGGAGTACCGGTCGTCTTGTCAATCTTGTGAAGCACGCCAGTGGTGGTGATACCATAAAGGGTTCCGTCGGATGCGGCTGCAAGGCCCATATAGGGATCCTCGCATGCGCCAATTGTCGAGCGGGTAGCGTTGTCGAGGTCGAGTACGCCAAGCTCAAAGCCGTCAGCTTCGGAATTGAGGAAGCAACCGTAGATATTACCAGTGGTGGCGTCGTAAGTCAAGTCGTTAGCTACTAGGGTGAAATCGTAGGAGCTAACCTCTCCCAACAACTCCCATGAATCGGCGTCATAGGTATCGATGTACACGAAATACATTCCAAAGAAGCCGAAGTAGTTGATCGATAGATAAGTATTCTCGACCAAGCAACCTCCTCCATTGGGGGATACGCCCGACTCAAGGGCTACCGGGCTGAACGAGCATGGGCCCGATACCGGCATCTCATATACTCCGTATGACATATCCGACGACTCGGAGTAAATCACAGCTCCGAAAAGCGTCGAGGATGCCTGGGCCTTCTGCAAGCCGAACGGATCCTTATTGACTACGGGACGGAATGCGCGAGTGCGCGAAAGCTTTGAAGCGTTTTTCAGCTGCTTCTTGGTCTGGGGCATCTGCGCCGTCTTCTCTTTGTGGGCGCGAGCTACCTCCAGCACTTCGCTTTGTTTGGACAGCGGCTGAACCCTCTTGGTGGGGCCGATGGCCAAAGCTGAGGTCGCGGTGATGAGCGCGGCCAAGGCTAAGGTAAAGCACTTTTTCATAATAACTTAACGCGACCCAGGTTTACTGATTCAAGGAACGCCCGAGTGGGTCGCTTAGCTCTAGGCGTCGCATAGGATTATTTATGGCGGCAAAAATATGCTTTTTCTTTCATTTTGACAAATTTTTGTAGAAGAAATTCCATTTTTGCCGAAAAATCGTCCTCAACGCCCTAATTTTAATTGCTTTTTGTTAAAATCGTCACCCAAAGCCTCCGCTTCCCCCGCTTTCCCCCGGATGATTTCATTCGATTTCTCTCGATTTCTCTCGATTTAAGTCGATCCCTGCGGGTGATTTCATTCGATATAAGTCGATTGAAATCGATTGAAATCGATTGAAATCGACCCCGTTAATGAGCCAGCCACAAAATTTTGGCGCCCTGGACTCTTCGCGAGCCGGGGCGCCAGTTATCTGATAAAAGCTAGTCTATTACAAAAGATATTGTTTCTGCGTTCTGTTTATTTGACGATAACCCTCCCCATAGGTTTAATATCACCTCTCCACTTTAACATTCTTTAATACTCACAAGCATTCCGGTAACTACTCACCGCATATTCTTTTAACCACTAAAAACACGAAGAACACTAATCTTTTTTGGGGGAAAGAGGTCGCATGCTCCCAAAAACACTAAAGCCATCCGGATGGTTTCAGCATTCCGCGCCATCATCTCCCCTCCCATCAAGCCACGGTGCCCCGCGGTTTGCCGCGGTGGCCAATTAAAAAATTTTTCAAAAATTCCTTATTTATGTGCAAAATTGCTTATCTTCGCGTATTATACCGCTAATTTAACGGTGTTTCAGGATAGTATTTATTTTCAACACACATAATTGATAACCATGAACCAATTACATCACAATTGCTTGGGCCTATCCGCGCTCGCCTTGACGATGATGTTTACGGGGTGTATCGACGACAAGTATGACCTTGACGACATCGACTCCACCGCCCGCATCTCCGTCAACCAGCTCACCCTGCCCATCACAATCGACCCCGTCACCCTTTCCTCCATGGTCAACCTCAAGGAAGGTCAAGCCATCAAAGTGGCTCGTGACGCCCAGGGCAACGAGTTTTACGCCATCGTTCAGCAGGGAACGTTCTCCGCTCAATCGGTAAACGTTCCCCAGGTGCACGTC
Organism: uncultured Muribaculaceae bacterium; assembly: GCA_964562375.1. Lineage (GTDB taxonomy): Bacteria > Bacteroidota > Bacteroidia > Bacteroidales > Muribaculaceae > JAJPXC01. The sequence continues at coordinate 11,146 of CAZLSW010000005.1, forward strand.
AACGCCCCCACAATCCCATCTTCCACCCAGACTATCAACGCCTCGGTATCCAAGCTCCGCGCCGCCACTGGTGAGGTTGTCTTCCCCCTCCAATCCAAGGTGAGCGACTTCAGCTACACCGAGGACGGCGTCGACCCGGCCATCGTGTCAATCTCCTCCTTCAAGGGCCAGGTGTCCATGGATTGGACGATCTCCCTCCCCGACGCCTCCTCGGCCATCAACGGCTGCACATTCCGCAACGTAGTCCTTCAACTTCCCAAGGGCCTCGACCTCACCGAGGACGAGGGCGGCACGTATAACCCCGCCACTGGCGAACTGCTCCTCCCCGACGGATACCGCTCGGGAGCCAAGATGGAGCTTAGGCTCGCCGCCAAGGCCGTCGACTTCGTGGCCGCCGGTGGCACCCTCTCCAACCATCGACTGAGCTACACCGGCGACATCTATCTCAAGAGCGGTGAGGCTGTAATCACAGCCGCCGATGTCAAGAGTGGAGCTACAATCCCCACATCCTTGACCCTGAGAATGGACTACAAGTTCTCGGACATCGACATCACAGCATTCACCGGCGAAATCGAGTACGACATCAAGGGATTCAACATCCCCGACATCTCCCTGGCCAACCTCCCCGACGTGTTCTCCCAGGACGAAACTCACCTCAAGCTTTCCGACCCCTGCGTCCTGCTTCAAATCGTCAACCCGTTGCAGCCCTACAACCTCACCTCCGAGATGGGATTCTCCCTCACCGCCCTGCGCAACGGATACCCCTCCAAGACCTACAGCATCGACGCTGGCACATTCCAAATCACCCGTCCCAACCACAACGCCACATATAATTATTGTGTAGGCCCAGAGCTACTCGGCTACGCCCCCACAATCATCCCCAACGGCGACGAAACCGAGACCTTCGACTCCCAGAAGTTCTTCACCCCCGCCTCCCCCGAGCTGGTTAAATTTAGCCAATTGGAGGACGTGATCTACGGCAACGGCATTCCCCGCTCGCTCAAGGTCGACCTCGGCACACCACGCATCCCGTGCCAGACTGTCACCGACTTCCCCCTCAACGACGGCAACCTCGACTTCCAAGGCTCCTACCTGCTCTTTGCGCCCATGGCCTTTGAGGCTGGCTCACAGGTAGTTTACGCGGATGTAGTCGACGGCTGGAACGACGAGGATGTCGATCACATGGTGGTCGAAAAACTCACCGTTACCCTTACCGTCACCAGCGAGCTCCCCGTCGAAGGTGTCCTCTCGGGATATCCCATCGACAAGGAGGGCAAGCAGATCGGCAACTGCACCATCAAGTCGGTTACTATCCCCGCCGGGTGCACCGACCTCCCTCTCTCCCTTGAAAACGAAGGCGGCGACATTACCCACCTCGACGGTATCTACTACCGCTGTGTGGCCACCTCGAGTGGCAACTCGGCCCTATCGCCCAACCTCACCGTTACCCTCAAGGATATGCGACCCACAGTGACTGGATATTACGAAAAAGAACTCTAAACCTTTCTACCACAATGAAAAAGCAACTTATCGCAGCCACCGCAGCGCTGCTCGCAATATCAGCCACAGCCCAAAACACCCGCTCGGGCTACTTCGTCGACAACTACACCTATCGCTTCGAGCTTAACCCCGCCTATGGCCTCGACAAAAACTTCGTCGCCACACCCGGCTTGGGTAACATCAACACCGCGATTAACGGCAACATCGGCCTCAACGACGTCTTCTATAACGTCAACGGCAAGACTACTACCTTCCTCAACCCCAACATCTCGGCCGCTACCGTGATGAACAACCTCAAGGACAACAACCGCGTGGGCGCCGATATCAAAATCACCGTCCTCGCCGGCGGCTTCAAGGCCTGGGGTGGTTACAACACCGTAGCCGTTAACGCCCGCTCAAGCGTAGGTGCCAAGGTGCCTAAATCAATCTTCTCCCTGATGAAAGAAGGCGTATCCAACAAGGAATACGACATCACCGACATCCGCGCGTTCGGCAACGCCTATGCCGAATTAGCATTCAACCACTCCCGCGACATCACCAAGGAATGGCGTGTGGGCGCGGCAATGAAATTCCTCATCGGCGGCGCAAACATTGACGCACGCCTCAACAACGCACGCCTCAACCTCAACCCCGACGGTTGGCACATCATCGCCGACGGCCACATGAACGCCAACGTCAAGGGCTTCTACTACAAGACCAAATACGACGAGGATTACGACCGCGTATACGTTGACGGCATGGACGTCGACCACTCCGGCGTCAACGGCTTCGGCCTCGCTTGGGATCTCGGCGTCGTTTATTCCCCCTCGGCCCTGCCCGACTGGAAATTCTCCCTCGCACTGCTCGACCTCGGTTTCATCCACTGGAACAACAACGTCGAGGCTTCCACCAACGGCGTCAAGGAGTTCATTACCAACGACTACACATTCAACGCCGACGAGGATATGCCCAACGGCTTCGACAACGAATGGGATCGCGTGAAGGAGGACTTCACCGCCCTCTACGAGCTCGAGGACAACGGCGACCTCGGTGGCCAAACCCGCTCCCTCGGCGCGACAATGAACGTGGGCGTTGAGTATACCCTTCCCATGTATAAAGCCCTGAAATTCGGCCTGTTGAACACCACCCGAATCCAAGGAGCATTCTCCTGGACCGACTTCCGCCTGTCGGCCAACATCGCTCCCGCCAAGGTTATCGACGGTGGTATCAACTTCGCCGCCGGTACCTTCGGATGCTCCTTCGGTTGGCTCGTAAACCTCCACGCCGGAGCCTACAACATGTTCGTCGGCATGGACCACACAATGGGCAAGCTCTGCAAGCAAGGCGTCCCCCTCTCCTCCAACGCCCAGATCAACTTCGGTATCAACTGGCTCTTCTAGGGGAGTCTAGGGGGCCCGCCTTGGTCGGCCATCACGCCAAGCTAGGCCGGAAGTCGGGCCGTGCCGGCCCGACAGACCACCACTGTCCCGCCGACACGGCGGGACCTCCTACTTAAGCCGCCGACACGGCGGGATCTCCTACTTAACCCCCTCCTCATCAACCCACTGTGCCCCGCGGCTGAGCCGCGGGGCACTTTATTGCGAAAATTCCGTTGCGAAATTTTCGCAATCGCAGGAATTTTTGTACCTTTGTAAAAAATCCATGAGTATGGAGAAATTAGACAACCCATTCGTTATCCAAGGCTACGTGGGAAGCCAATATTTCTGCGACCGCGAGAGAGAAACAACCGATCTGTTGCAAGCTCTTCGCAGCGGTCGCAACGTGAGCTTAATCAGTCCTCGAAGAATGGGCAAATCGGGGCTAATACACCACGCCTTCCACAAAGTGGGGAAAGAGTCGCCAGAGGTGAAATGCTTCTACCTCGACATTTTTCACACGCGCTCGCTTAACGATTTCATACAGACCTTGGCCAACGCCGTCTTTGGAGCGTTGGACTCCAAGGCCGAACGCTTGTGGCATATACTTGTCGCGACTCTAAGCCACTGCCGCCCCGTTTTGAGCACCGACAGCCTTACCGGAGCCCCTACACTCACCCTTGACATTACACCTGAAAACGAGCATCGCACTCTCGAGGATATTTTTCGATATTTAAATGCCTCTGGTCAACGCATTTACATGGCCATTGACGAGTTTCAACAGGTCGCCGAATATCCGGAAAAAGGGGTGGAAGCTCTATTGCGCTCATATATACAGCAATCCCCACGATTGTCGTTTGTGTTTGCCGGGAGCAAAAAGCATCTGATGCAACAGATGTTTACAATGCCTCAGCGCCCTTTTTATCAATCAACCCAGACTCTATCATTAAAGGAAATCTCGCAAGACCGTTACTTGGAGTTCGCTCAACGGATGCTCAAACCCTACGGCAAGGAAATCACGGCAGAAGCTTTTCAATACATATACGAAAACGTCCTGGGGCATACTTACTATATTCAGTATTGGCTGAGCAAAACATTTGACGCGAAAACCGATGCAATCGACTTGACAACGGTTAAACTCGTCCTCGATAAAATTCTTAAGGAGGAGGATGACAACTTCTTCGCTTACACGTCATTACTCACGTCATCGCAAACTCGGATATTGCGGGCAATAGCACAGGAACGAAGGTTGTCAACTCCCTATTCCATCGAGATGGTGAAGCGCTACGATTTACCTTCCACAAGCACTATCCGCAGTGCAATCAAAACGTTGGTGGATAAGGAATTTTTGATTGATGAGCGGGGGGTGTTTTCAGTGTACAATCGCTTCTTTATGCTGTGGCTTGCAAGATAATTTGCCATTTTTTTGGCCGTTCGGCGAAAGTTGCCTAAATTTGGAGCGGAGAACTTGTAATGCCATGATGAAACGACTCCAGAAAGCGGCCCGAGGCGTGTGGCGATTCTATTACGACGGCTTCCGTAGCATGACCGTCGGCCGCTCGCTGTGGATACTGATCATCGTAAAGGTGGCTGTGCTGCTGCTCGTGTTCAAGTTGCTGTTCTTCCCCGACGTGCTCCAGCGCGACTACCCCGACGACCAGGCCCGCGCCGAGGCCGTCCGCCAATCCCTCTCTCACCCTCGATAGAGTGCATAGTGCATAGTGCATAATTAAAGGATCTAAAAGTTTCAACTTAAATAACCAAAGAAAAACTATTATGGATGATTTGATGACTGTGGTCGACTGGTCGCGATGGCAATTCGCGTTAACGGCCATGTACCATTGGCTTTTCGTCCCCCTCACGATCGGCCTTTCGCTAATCGTGGGTATCATGGAAAGCATCTACGTCAAGACCGGCCACGAGCGCTGGAAACGCATCACTAAATTCTGGATGACTCTGTTCGGCATCAACTTCGCGTGTGGTGTCGCCACGGGTATTATCTTGGAATTTGAGTTCGGCACCAACTGGAGCAACTACTCATGGTTCGTAGGAGACATCTTCGGTGCCCCTCTCGCTATCGAGGGCCTCTTCGCCTTCTTCCTCGAGTCGACCTTTGTGGCCGTCATGTTCTTCGGCTGGAACAAGGTGGGCAAGGGCTTCCACCTGGCCGCCACATGGTTGACCGCTTTCGGTGTGTGCCTCTCCGCCCTGTGGATCCTCGTGGCCAACTCATGGATGCAGTACCCGGCGGGTATGGAGTTCGACCCGGCGCAGATGCGCAACGTCATGGACTCGTTCTGGGACGTGGTCTTCTCCCCGGTGGCCGTCAACAAATTCTTCCACACCGTCTTCTCGGGCTGGGTGCTCGGTGGCGTGTTCGTCATCGGCGTAAGCTGCTGGTTCATGTGGCGTAAGCGCCACGTGCCCATGGCCGTCAGCTCCATCAAGGTGGCCGTGTGGGTAGGTGTCATCGGCATCCTCCTCACTATCTGGACCGGCGACGGCTCGGCAGTTGTAGTAGCCCGCGTGCAGCCCATGAAGCTCGCCGCTATGGAGGGCCTCTACCACGGCACTAAGGGCCAGAGCCTCGTGGGCTTTGGCGTGCTCAACCCCTTGAAGGAGCCGGGAAACGACGAGCCTGAAATGCTCTTCTCGGTCGACATCCCCAAGGGACTGTCGATTCTGGCCAACCACGACCCCGAGTCGTTCGTGGCCGGTATTGACGACCTCATCGCCGGCGTGTCGATCGACGCCAACGGCGACACCATCAACACCGTAAGCTACGCCGAGCGCATCGCCCGAGGCAAAGCCTCCCACGAGGCCCTGCGCCGATTCGACGAGGCGATGGCCCAAGGCGACACAGCCGCGATGGACGCCGCGCGCGCCGACATCAAGAAGGACTTCCCCTACTTCGGTTACGGCTACTACGACGACCCCAAGGATCTCGTTCCCCCAGTGGGTGTCACCTTCTACTTCTTCCGCGTGATGGTGATCTTGGGCGGATTCCTCTTCGTTTGGCTCGTCGGGATGTGGTTTGCCGCCTACCGCAAGCCCACCGCGCTTGAGAACAAGTGGGTGTGCTGGCTGGGTCTCCTAAGCATCGCCCTCGTGTGGATCTGCTCCGAGGCCGGCTGGATTGTGGCCGAGGTAGGCCGTCAACCTTGGGTGATTCAGGACCTTATGCCCACCCGCGCCGCCATCTCGGAGGTGCAGAGCGGCTCGGTAATTACAACCTTCTGGATGTTTGCCGCAGTGTTCACCGCCATGCTCATCGCCGAGGCAAGCATCATGCTCCGCTACATCGGCAAGGTTACTAAAAGCAATGATGAATTTTAAACGATTGACCTGATTATGACTACTTTAGAAGCATTACAAAATTACTGGTGGTTGCTGATTTGCGTCTTGGGCGCAATCCTCGTGCTCATGCTCATGGTGCAGGGCGGTCAATCGATGCTGATGTGCACCCGCGAGGAGATCGACCGCACGATGATGGTCAACTCCCTGGGTCGCAAGTGGGAATTGACATTCACCACCCTCGTTGTGTTTGGCGGCGCTTTCTTCGCCTCCTTCCCATTGTTCTACTCCACCAGCTTCGGCGGTGCCTACTGGCTGTGGATGTTGATTCTGTTCAGCTTTGTTATTCAGGCCGTTAGCTATGAGTTCCGTCGCAAACCCGGCAATATCTTTGGCACGCGCACCTACGACGCCTGCTTGCTGATCAACGGCTGCGTGGGCTGCATCCTGCTGGGCGTGGCCGTGGCAATGATGTTCTTCGGCGCCGAGTTTGACGTCGCCAAGGGCAACATCCTCGACGGCTCCTCGCCCGTGATCTCCACCTGGTCACCGCCCCACGGCTTGGAGGCGATTGTCTCCCTGCGCTGCCTCTGCCTGGGCGTGGCCGTGCTGTTCCTTGCTCGCACGCAAGCCGCACTCTACTTCCTCAACAACATCGACGGCGACGAGCGTTTCGCCTCCTTGAACCGCCGCCGCGTCCTCATCAACGGCCTGATCTTCGTGGTATTCTTCCTGGGCTTCCTCGCCCTGATTTTCTTCCACAACGGCTGGGAATATGGCGCCGACGGCTCGATCACCGAGGCCTACGGCAAATATTTCTGGAACCTGCTGGATCTCTGGTGGTTTGGCATCTGCTTCGTGTTAGGAGTGCTGATGGTACTCTACGCCATCGGACGCTCAGCCTTCGACGCCCACTGGAAGCGCGGCATCTGGTGGAGTGGTCTCGGCACCGTCCTGGTAGTCACCGCTTTGCTCGCCATCGCTGGCTACAACAACACCCCCTACTACCCCTCGCTGCTCAACCCCGAGGCTTCGTTGACGATACGCAACTCCTCGTCAACCGAGTTCACCTTGACGGTAATGACCTGGGTATCAGGCGTGGTGCCTATCGTAGTGGCCTATATCGCCTACGTGTGGTACCGCATGGACCGCCAGCCCATCACCCCCGCCGAGATGGAAGCACCTGGACACAAGTATTAAGGCCTGGGGCCTTAATACTTGTGGCCAAGGATGAAGTATTAAGGTTAAAGGATAATGGAGCGAGCGGAAACCATTCCGCTCGCTTTGTTGTTGTAACAATAAAATCGCTACAACTATGAAGCTACAATCTATCCTCATCGGCGCCGCCGCGCTCGTGGCCGCCGCATCAGCCCCGCAGACGGCCTCCGCCTGCTCCCGTATATTATATGTAGGCGACACCACCGCTACCGCCAACGAGCAGCTACGCATCGTGGGCCGCTCGCTCGACTGGGCAACGCCCATCCCCACCAACATCTACGTCTACCCCCGCGGCATGCACAAGGTGGGCAACACCACCCCCGGCTCGATTGAGTGGACCTCGAAATACGGTGCCGTCTACGCCGTGAGCTACGACGGCGGCATCACCGAAGGCATGAACGAGAAAGGCTTGGTAATCAACGGATTGTTCTGCCGTGGCACCGTCTACGACAACGAGGAGACAATGAAACTCCCCGGTATGTCGCTCGCCGTATTCGTGGGCTGGCTACTCGACATGAACGCAACCACGGCCGAGGTAGTGGAGGTGCTCCGGGAGCACAACTTCAACATCTCGGGAGCCACTTTCGACGGTGGCACGGTATCGGCTCTCCACTGGGGCATCACCGACCCCTCGGGAGCCTGCGCGGTGCTGGAATTTGACCACGGCGACGTGAAGGTCTACACCGGCCAGGACCTCCCAGCCTTGACCAACGACCCCGACTTCCCCGCCATGAACGCCATCAACGACTACTGGGTGAAAGTGGGTGGCGAGAACTTCCTCCCCGGCACCGTCAAGAGCCCCGATCGCTACGCCCGCGGCTACTTCTTCCAGGGCCACGTTGAGCGCACAAACGACGCCGACCTCGGTCTGACGATCATCCGCACGATCCTGTTCAACGTCTCAGTCCCCTATAAGTACACAGTCTCGACCGAGAAGAACGTGTCCTCCACCCAGTGGCGCTCGTTTGCCAACCTGCGCGACCGCCTCTACTACTTCGACTTGGTGACCAACCGCGGCATCTACTTCGTCGACCTCAAGGCCCTCGACCTCTACCCCGGCGCCCCGGTGCTCAAGCTCGTCACCACCGACTACCCCGACTTCTCGGGCTGCATCAACTCCAAGCTGAAAGAATCCAAGCCCTTCACCCCTATGTATTAACGAGTGATTTCAATTGTATTAACGAGTGATTTCATTCGACTTAAGTCGATATAAATCGATTTAAGTCGAATGAAATCACAAATGAAATCGTAAAAGCCTCTTTTGCATTATTTTTGACAAATTGTTAGGTGAATCCCCGAAAAAGTAGTAAATTTGCGCCCAAAATCGAAATTCACTTAAAAAATTTAATCGCAAAAGATGAAAGCATCAGAAGTACTCGCTGATTTGAAGCGCCGCTTCCCCAACGAACCCGAATACCTCCAGGCTGTAGAGGAGGTGATCACCACCATCGAGGATACCTACAACGAGCATCCCGAGTTTGACCGCGTTAACTTGATCGAACGCCTCTGCATTCCCGATCGTATCTTCTCGTTCCGCGTTTCGTGGGTCGACGACAAGGGCAAGGTACAGAACAACATGGGCTACCGCATCCAGCACAACAACGCCATTGGCCCGTACAAGGGTGGCATCCGCTTCCACTCATCGGTCAACCAGTCGATCCTCAAGTTCCTCGCCTTCGAGCAGACCTTCAAAAACTCCCTCACCACGCTCGCCATGGGCGGCGCCAAGGGCGGTAGCGACTTCTCGCCCCGCGGCAAGAGCGACATGGAGGTAATGCGCTTCTGCCAGGCATTCATGGAGGAGCTCTGGCGCCACATCGGTGCCGACACCGACGTGCCCGCCGGCGACATCGGCGTGGGCGGCCGCGAGGTAGGCTACATGTACGGCATGTACAAGAAGATGGCCCGCGAGTTCACCGGCACCTTCACCGGCAAAGGCCGCGAGTTTGGCGGCTCGCTGATCCGTCCCGAGGCTACCGGTTACGGCAACGTTTACTTCCTCCTCAACATGCTCAACACCAAGGGTATCGACATCAAGGACAAAAAGGTGGCTATCTCCGGCTCGGGCAACGTGGCCCAGTACACCGCCGAGAAGCTGCTCCAACTTGGCGCCAAAGTAGTGTCGATGAGCGACTCTGACGGCACAATCTACGTGCCCGACGGCATCACCCAGGAGCAGCTCGACTACATCTTCCGCCTCAAGAACGAGTACCGCGGCCGCATCCGCGAGTTCGCCGAGGAGTACGGTTGCCAATACTTCGAGGGACAACGCCCCTGGCAGCTCGTGAAGTGCGACATCGCCATGCCCTCCGCCACCCAGAACGAGCTCGACGGCGACGATGCCCGCGCCCTGCTCGCCCAAGGCTGTATCGCCGTTAGCGAGGGAGCCAATATGCCCTCCACTCCCGAGGCCATCAAGGAATTCCTCCAGGCCCGCATCCTCTACGCCCCCGGCAAGGCTGCCAACGCTGGCGGTGTTTCCGTTTCCGGCCTTGAGATGGCCCAAAACTCCCAGAAGCTCTCCTGGAGCGCCCAGGAGGTTGACGACAAGCTCAAGCAGATCATGGCTGAGATCCACCACCAGTGCGAGCTCTTCGGCAAGGAGAAGGACGGCTACATCAACTACGTCAAAGGCGCCAACGTTGCCGGCTTCATGAAGGTAGCCCGCGCGATGATGGCCCAAGGCGTCCTCTAAGTAGGATGTCCCGCCGTGCCGGCGGGACAGTCAAGTAGGAAATCCCGCCGTGCCGGCGGGATAGTTAAGTAGGACGTCCCGCCGTGCCGGCGGGATAGAAAAAAGTTTAACAATGAAAAAACTCATTCTCCCTATCCTCGGGGCCATGGCGCTGTGCGCCATGGCCTCCGATTTAACCACCGCGCAAAAGCTCGCCGACGCCATCCCACGCGAAAAGTCGGCGGAGGCCACATCGGAGGATATAGAGCCGATGCTGCCCGCCGGCATGCTCCCCCTAATCGAGCAGGCCGACTCCCTCATCGCCATCCCCGACCTCCCCGGCGCCGCCACACTCATGCGGCAGGCCATCGACATCGAGCCCACATCGCCTGCCGCCGCGATGCTGTGGAGCAACCTCGGCGTGATACGTCAGCAACTCGGTGACCCCGAGGGCGCGCTCGCGGCTGTCGACTCGGCCGCGATGATCGTCCCCGGCTCTACCAAACTAATGCTCGCCCGGGCGCGCGCCCTAATGGCCCTCAACCGCAAGCAGGACGCCATCGACCAATACACCGCCGTGGCCGAGCGCGACTCCACCCTCACCGAACCCCACTTCTACCTCGGCATGATCGCATTCCGCGACGGCGACATGGACCGCGCCCAAACCTGTTTCGAGCGCCTCCGCTCCCTCGCCCCCGCCGACGAGTCGACCCACCTCGCCTGGGCCTCCCTCTACACCGCCCGCGGCCTCCATCGCGACGCCGTGCGCGAATACCGCCTGCTCGTCGAATGCGCTCCCGAGGAGGAATACCTCTCCGGCCTGACCGAAAACCTCATCGCCCTCGACGAACTCTCCGAAGCGATGCAGACCGTCAACCAAGCCATCCAGCGCTACCCCGACGTGGCCGACCTCTACCTACTCCGCGCCATCGTCAACAAGCGTCTCTACCTCTACGACGACGCCCGCGCCGACGCCCGCCAGGCTGTCGCCCTCGGCGCCTCCCCCGCCGCCGTCAACGCCACCCTCAACAGCTTTTAGCAGTTGGCTCTGGCAACACCTCCCACAACTGATCCGGTTGACCCGACCACTCCGATTATATATCGTCCCACCTTTCATATCGCCAACCAATCTACCGCGAAGATCCCACCCCTACCCCACCCCCGCCATTTCCCACCCCACCTTTTAACATTTAAAAACACAAAAATCGCCGGAAGTTCATACAAATACCTTACCTTTGCAAAAACTAGTTCAACTAATACTATTTTCCTTAATAAACCATGGATATCCGAGAATTCGCGACTCAATTTATGGAAAATGTCAACGCTATGGTTGACATGGAGGGCTCTACTCCCGAGGAAGAGATCGCCCAGTCCATTATTGAATATATGGAGGACGCTGGCGAAGTTGGTGCCCCTGAAATCTGCTCGTTCAAGAAAAAAGGAGCGGCCATAAGCGCTTACGACTACAACGATGAAAACAACTCATTGGACCTGTTCATCTTAGTTCCCACCGACACTCTCCTTGGCAAAATCAACAACGGCAAAATCGACAGCGCTTTCAGCAAGATGTACCGATTCTATGATGAGGTAACTAAAGGGACGTTATTAAAAGATGATGAAAGCCCCAATAGCGAACTTCAAGACGCTCAAGATCTTATCGCATCGTGCAAAGGTAAAGTAGGGACATTGCGTCTATACGTCTTGACTAACGGGTTATCGGAATACGATACCTCCACGGTGGATGACGAGGAAAACGGCTTCATCATGGAACAAAACGTGTGGGATATCCAACGCGTTTATCAACAACACTGCGTGAAAGCGGGCAAAGACAAAATTGAGATTGATTTCCCACAGATGTACGACACGGATTTGCAGTGTCTAAAAATGGCCCGCAACGCCACTGATCTTGACGCCTATTTGGCCATTATCCCAGGAGTGATTTTGGCTCGCATCTACAAAAAATTCCAACACGGGCTGTTGGAGAAGAACGTGCGTACCTTCTTGCAATTCAAGAGTAAGGTTAACCGCGGAATCCGCAAGACATTGCAGGAACAGCCCGACATGTTCTTCTCCTATAACAACGGCATCTCCACCACCGCGAGCGAAATAGAGACCATCGAGCGCGATGGGGCATTATATATCACACGCTTGGTTAACTGGCAAATAGTTAACGGGGGACAAACCACCGCCTCCATTGCATCCACATATAGCGAACGTGGAGCCGACCTTTCCAAGGTATTTGTGCCGATGAAGATTTCTGTAATAAACAACAAGGAGAAAGACACAGAAATAGTGGGGAACATCTCCCGATATGCCAACAGCCAAACAGCTGTAAAGGATTCCGATTTCTCGGCCAACGACCCGTATCTCGTTGATCTTGAAAACCTATCTCGTAGCGAATGGGTTCCTAACGGCAAGATGAAGCCCGTAACCAAATGGTATTTTGAGCGCACACGTGGCCAATACCTCGATGAACTTGCCCAAAAGACAGGAGCTGACGAGCGCATGTTCCGCACGACCTATCCCAAGAACCAAAAACTTGTCAAGACCGACATCGCCAAATACCAAATGTGCTGGAACCAACGACCCGAACTCAGCATTAGCGGCGGCGAAAAGAACTATCAAGCCTTTGTCAAGGAGATTAAAGCCAATCCAGTAAAGGTGAATGCCAAATATTACCACCACCTGATAGCCAAAGCTATCTTATTCAAGAAGATGGATAAGATTGTCAAGGAATTTGACCTCGGCGGTTACAAATCGTACGTCAACACCTACACCTTGGCGGCCCTCTCCTATCTGTCGAAGAAGACTCTCAACCTCGATTACATCTGGGAGCACCAAGACATACAGCCAGAACTGGCCGAGACTATCCGACAAATAGTGCCAACCATATGGTCACATCTTTCCGAACAACATTCAGGCTCCACCTCCTACAAGTACACCCCACGCGAATGGGCTTCTCGCGCCAAATGTTGGGAAGAGCTAAAAGTAAAGCTGTCCCAACTACCTAAGTTGCCCGAGGAGTTGCTGTTCACGCCTGAAGAGATGGTAGATGATGACATGAACCAAGCCCAAAAGGTACTATTAGCCGAAATGTGGCAAGTACCCGCAAACATATGGTTTGAGATGTCGGCATGGGCCAAGGAGCGCGGAGCCCTTACGCCAATGTACCGCAAGATGGCTTATAGCTTTGGACGTTTCAAGGCCAACAATCGCATGTTCTCCATCAAGCAAGCCACAGAGGGCAAAAAAATACTCTCCTCGTTGATAGAATTAGGCTACGAGCCATCCTCACCCATCGCTAAATGATCCCTGACTTCCAAGACTTCTACTATCCTGTCTTAGAATACTTTGCCGACTTTGAACGGCACACGACCAAGGAGGCTAACCAATATCTCCAAGATCTCTTTAAAGTCACCGCAGAAGAATCTAAGACTAAATTATACGGTAAGCGCTTCAGCTGGACGTTAAACTATTTCGTGCGCGCACAAGTTTTGGAACGCGTAGAGCCAGCGGTGTATATGATTACCGAGCGCGGCATCGACCTCTTTAACGAAAGCGAGGGCTTTATCTCATACAATCGCCTGCTACAATATCCCGAATTTCGCAAAAAAGAATGGGATCAACGTAGCACAAAAAAGCAAGCCAAGGATGTACCCAGTGAAGAACGCCTTCAAGAATTACGGGAATGCGACTGGAAGGACTTTGAGCAAGCCATCCACACCTCGGTAGCCAATTTAGGTTTTGACTACCCCTTTAACTTTGAGTCGGTTGAGGAGGAAGGTATTAAAGGATTGGCCTTCAAGGAAGAGGAAGCACATTGGATAGAGGCGGTGCAATATGACACCCTTGCCGTCAACGGCAAACACCTAAAGAACTTTGAGGAGGAGATGAACGGCCACCAGGCCAGTAGAGGAGTGTTGATGACCACCTCACGATTCTCCCGTGAAGTTGTCGACACCTGTCCCGACACTATCCAACTTATCGACGGCAATGGCATTGTGCAGTTGCTCGAGGAATCCAAGGATAATCCCCAACCCGAGGCTGTTTCCAAAGCCATTTCCACCAACAACGATAGCAACATTGAATCTTTAAAAGCTCAACTTTGCAAGATAGTAGCAACGTGGGCTCTGGAGCACAATCAAGCGGTAAGTTTCATTCTTGAATGCGACGTCCAAGGTAACACTGAAATAGAATTACTACTTGATTCATCTAAGGAAGGCCCAATAGAGGCTCACCCCGTCGCAAAGGACACAATAGAAACTGCTCCCATTGCTGACGAGACAGAGGTAGAGCCTGAACCGACTGGACCCTTAAAGGTGGAGTTTCCCGACGGGACAACTCTTCATGAATTATACGGCAATCGCACATTGCTGGAGGCCATTAAAATCATTGGTCCCGAAAGGATACTGCCTTTTCACTTGATGTCTTCTCCAATGGAACATCAAGGGAAAGAATTAATCCAAACGATACCTGATCCAAAACTTAAGGGAGCATTGAAGCCCATTAAACAAGGGTTCTATCTACAAACCTCATCACCCACCGACTACAAAGCTCAGTTACTGGTGTGGATATCCCAGAAGCTAAATCTGGGACTAAAGGTGTGGTGCGAAGGTGAGTTAGTGACAAAATGCCAAGCGGTCCGTCAACTTGAAACGCCTGCTTCTTCTGATTCTAAACCCATTGAGGCTCCTGAAAAAAAGCCCTCTCAATCCACAACCGTTGTCACTGCTGAACCGCATCAAGAGACAAGTGTCCCCACTATCCGTGTCACATTTCCTAATGGGAAAACTATATGCAACACCGATTCCATAGATACGTTAATTGAGATAATCAAAAAGGCAGGGACTGAAAAAGTATACCACAAAAATTATTCCGTTGAAACCAAGGCTCGCAAAAAGCTGCCTCTTATCGGTATATTCAGAGACAGATTATATTTCGGCGAGCAGAAGATGCTTACGATAGGAAGATATCTAACTGCCAATCTGGATATCTATACACAGATCTACATTATTAACAAGATATCCAAGGAATTTAAACTTTGGACTAAAGTGGAATTGGTGGATAATATCCCCATGCCCAAAGTAGCTGCTCCCCCTAAAGTTGAGACAACAAAAACTCTACAAGAGATAAGCGATGAAAACAGCTATTTGGCCATCACTCTCCCTCATGGGCAAATGCTAACAGGAGATGCATTTGTAGAATTTTTTAAATACGCCGATGCCGCTAAGATACGTTTTACGGAAACAGGGCGTACCACCAATGACCTCTTGCTGTTCAAACAGGCCAATCCAAATTATGATAAAAACATTTATGTGAGCGTAGGCTGTGGTTATTGTGTTAAATGCGATTACTCCAATCAAGAAAAGTATCGAATAGTAACCAAAATAAACGCCGAGCTTAACTTGGGACTAAAAGTTGAACTACGCATTTCGACCAATCACCTGAAAGAGAAACAACCAGTAGATCAACCCTTAGTCACGGCTGTACCATCCTCTAAACACATTACCACACCGTCCTCCTCCCTCAAACCGTTGGGTGAGATTACCCAGGGGAGAATTGAGGTGCGGCTTCCAAACGGAATGAAACTGCAAGGAGAACCATATTTGGAAGTAATTAAACATTTGGATACGGCCAAGGTAAGATTTACCCAAAAGGCACGCGCATTAGATGGCTTAATCAAGTATGACCCAGCCAAAACCGACATTGGGCTAAGGCATTATCAACCTGTTGGTAACGGATATTACGCACGGGTCGACTATACGGCGCAGGTAAAATATGTAATACTCCGTGATATTATTTCAGAGATGAAAAGCCAACTCCAAATTAGGTGGATAAAATAGCAGGCATGTTTAGAGAGTACTGCACGGTTGACAAGTCGTTGCGAGGGTATCAACTCGAGGCTAAGAAGAAGATATTCTCGGCTTGGGACGACGTGGACGAAGTGTTGTACCAAATGCCCACGGGGACAGGCAAGACTCGATTATTCGTGTCGTTGATTCGGGATGTGCTGCTCGAGGGGTTGCGCCAGGGTACCAATCCTCATATCCTCATAATTGCCCATCGCACGGAGCTAATTGAGCAAATATCTTCGACACTGGAAAGTTATGGATTGAATCATGGGGTATTCGCTGGCTCCATGCATGCTAAACGCGACTTGAGGCAGAGGGTTCAAGTGGCCTCAATTCAAACCATTACACATCAGCGCAATCGTCAAATAGCAGAGGAACAACCTTTTAACTTTGTGATAATCGATGAGGCTCATCATGCCAAAGCCACCACTTACCTTAAGCTTTGGGATCTTTATCCCGACGCAAAGAAATTAGGGGTAACGGCTACTCCTTGGAGGATGAGCGGCGAAGGTTTTGGGGACACTTTCGGACGTTTCATCCCCTCGATGAGTATCAAGCAGTTTATCGCCGAGGGCTGGCTCGCTGACTACATCTATTATTCAATCAAGCCCGATTCACTGCTTCAACGACAAATCAACGCCATAACCGATACGGATATCGACGGTGATTATACGGTCGACTCCTTGGAATCGATTTACGACCAAGATCATATCCATGCTCAGCTACTTGAAAACTACCTGAAATTCGCCCATGGCAAGCGTGGGATAATCTACTCAATATCACGGCTCCATAGTAAGCATATATGCGCCAAATACGCCTCGGCGGGATTGCGCATCGTGGATATCGATTGCTCCACACCCGCACAAGAGCGTAAAGAGCTGGTTCAGGGATTCAAGCGGGGCGATATCGATATAATTGTGAATGTGGATGTGTTTTCTGAGGGTTTTGACTGCCCGTCGATTGAGTTTATACAGCTTGCGAGGCCAACAAGGTCGTTGGTCAAGTACCTGCAACAAGTGGGTCGCGGGCTGCGCAAAAACGGCGATAAAGAGTGCATAATCCTCGACAATGTAGGCCTTTACAATCGCTTTGGGTTACCCGATCGCACTCGAGATTGGAAGCGTTATTTCGAAGGCGTGGAAGAGGTAGAGATATCGCCCACTCTACCGTCTTATGACAAGGACATAGAGGAAGTGGAGGACACGCCTTCTGACATTCCCCCCATCAACGAGGGCGAAGAAGAAATGGTGTTGATCAAGGGGAAACGATCGGGGAAGCGCACATCGGAGGTCTCTAACGTGGTCGAGATTCCTTTTCCCAATTTGCCCTTTACACTTCAATTCACCAACAATCAATTATCAATAATCGACTGTGGCACAAGAGAAATTAGATTTTTAGTTGAAGACATGGACGTCTCAATCGAAAATATTACAATAACCAAGCATACGACAAAAGATTTTTGGGTTTTGAAAGGCGTTAGCAAGCAGGATGAAAAGCGTTTAGGATATTTTTTATTGGATAGAGCGGGGCTAAAGTTTCGCGGCCAAGGAAATCCTCTGTATATCAACTTATTTGAAAACTTATGATGGAAAAGGAGAAGATGAGGGCGCTGGTAAAGCAGGTGTGGTATTGGGTGCCGGAGGGGTATATGGATTTCGTGAGGGAGTGGGTGCCTGATTGCGAAAGCAATGGGGATAAGGTGGAGGATTTCGACTTGGTGAGGAGGGCTCTGAGGGCGTACATCAGCGAGCGGTATCCCTTGGAGGAGGGGGTGGTGAATCCCGTGTATGGGGAGGAGTTGTTGGGGTTGCCCTACAATTATTGGGAGTTTGTGATGGAGTGGCTGCCCGGGTATTCGGGACGGGATGACGTGCTTTTGTCGGATATCTATACGCGGTGGCTGGATGGGGAGGATGTGTGCGAGGATGATTTGGAGGCGTTCTTCGATGGGAAGCGAGCAGAAGAGGCGTCGGATGAGTTGGTGGAGCGGGTTGAGCGGGAGTATTGTGTCGGGGAGTGGCGGCTGGTGCTTGACGCGTTGGGGGCCGTGATGGCGGAATACTAACAACTAACAACTAACAACTAACAACTGACAACTAACAACTAACAACTAACAACTAACAACTAACAACTGACAACTAACAACTGACAACTAACAACTGGCTCCCACATAGTTGCGCCAGCGGTCGATGAGGGCCGCGAGGTCGGGGGGGATGGGTGCGGTGAAGAACATCTCTTGGCCGGTGCGGGGGTGGGTGAACCCGAGGGTGCGTGCGTGGAGGGCCTGGCGGGGGCAGGTGTCGAAGCAGTTTTCGACGAACTGGCGGTAGCTACCCGAGGTGTTGCCGCGCAGGATGCGTGAGCCGCCGTAGCGCTCGTCGCTGAAGAGGGGGTGGCCGATGTGCGACATGTGGGCGCGGATTTGGTGGGTGCGGCCTGTTTCGAGTACGCATTTCACGAGGGCGACGTGTCCCAGTGGCTCGATCACCTCGTAGTGGGTTACGGCGTGTTTGCTCTGGTCGCTGTCCGGGGGGAATACGGCCATTTTGACGCGGTCGCGGGGGTCGCGGCCGATGTTCCCCTCGATGCGGCCCACAGGCGGATTGGGAATGCCCCATACGAGCGCCACATACTCGCGCTTGGTGGTTTTGTCGTAGAATTGCTGGCCGAGGGAAGTTTTGGCGTCGGGAGTTTTGGCGACTACGAGCAGTCCGGAGGTGTCTTTGTCGATTCGGTGGACGAGCCCCAAGCGCGGGTCGTTGACGTCGTAGTCGGGGTTGTCGCGCAGGTGCCACGCCAAGGCGTTGATCAGGGTGCCGTCGTAGTTGCCGTGCCCGGGGTGGACTACCATGCCGGCGGGCTTGTTGACCACGAGCAGGTCCTGGTCCTCGTACACGATGTCAAGGGGGATGTCCTGCGGGATAATTTGCCACTCGTATCGCGGGCGGTCCATGACGACCTGCACCACGTCCAAGGGCTTCACGCGGTAGTTGCTTTTTACCGCCTTGCCGTTGACGAGGATGCAACCGGCCTCGGCGGCTTGCTGGATGCGGTTGCGGGAGGATTTTTCGAGGCGCAGCTTGAGGAACTTGTCGACGCGCAGCAACGCCTGTCCGCGGTCGGCGACAAAGCGGAAGTGCTCGTAGAGCCCCGACCCGTCGTCCTGCTCCAGCTCCTCGTCAATTATCTCCTCCTGGGTCATAATCGGATTCCTTCGTTGTTGACGTTGTGTTTGAAAAGGGAGATGGTTTCATCCCATTTCTGTCGCGTGCGGATTTGGGTGTTGATTTCTTCTCCGTAATCGAGACCCTTATCCCAAAGGTCGCAATCAAGCCGACGATCAGATGGGGTCAATTTTGGCCTATCGACAATAACCAACACATCCCAATCGGAGCCAGGACGAGCGTCGCCCCGAGCACGCGAGCCAAAGAGGATAACCTCAGCTCCGGGGGAATGGGCTTCCACCTCATCTTTGATTAGCTTCAATATCAGTTGGTTGTGATCCATATCGGCAGTGGTGTTAGTCGAGGTTGAGCTCGTCGAGGGTGGGAGCGTCGAGGACGGTGTCCTCGGCCAGGGAGAGGGAGTCGAGCTCGCTCATGGTCAAGCCTTTACCCACCTCGAGGGTGATCTGGGCGTTGACGGGGATGCGGGCGCCAGCCGACAGGGGCAGCCCGTTGAACTTGGCGTTCAACAACAATCCCTCGTACTCGGATTCTACCTCGACGATGCGCAAGTTCTTGATACCCAAGCCCTCGAAGATGGATTGGGCCTCGCGCAGGGAGACGTTGGAGATGTCGGGGATGGTGACGGTCTTGGGCGAGAAGGCCACGATGGTGAGGTACACCGTTCGGCCAGGCTTCACCTTGGCGCCGAGGTGCGGCGATTGCTCGATGACGGTGCCGGGGCGCCCGGTGTCGTAGACCGAGTCGGAGATCTCGACGTTCAAGTCGGCCAGACGCAACACGCCCTCGGCGTCGGTGTAGGATAGGCCGCGCACGTTGGGCACCTGGCGCTCGTCGCCATGGTCGGTCCAGATGTCAAGAAACACCAGTCCCAGCCAGCAGAGGAGTACCCCTGCGGCCAGGATGGCGATGACGTTGACTAATATAGGATGCTTCTTGAAGAATTCTTTCACGGGATGAATTTATCGAATGAACGAATACACGAATGAACGAATACACGACGAATCGAGGGGAACGACTGGAGTCGAGGGGTGGCGGGCCGGGGACGACCCGCCTTCTTCCTGCTGTTACTGGCCGCGGCCGTGACAGTTTTTGAATTTCTTGCCGGAACCGCAAGGGCATGGGTCGTTACGTCCCACACGCGGGGCGGCCTTGATGGGCATGGGGCGCTGTTTTTCGCCCTGTGGAGCGGAGGCCGCGGCTCGGGTTTCGGCTTCGCCGGGCAGACCCTCCTTGGTGGCGCGATAGCGGGAGTAGTCGGTGGGACGCTCGGGCATAGCGCGCTTCACCTCGGGCTGCGGTTTGGCTTTCTCGCTATCGAGGGTGGCGTCGGATGTGGCGGGACGTTGCTGGATGAAGATGTGGCCGCGCAGGAGTGCCGACATTGCCTTGTTGTTGAGGTTGTTGAGCATGTTCTCGAAGAGGTGGAACGACTCTACCTTGTAGATCACCAAGGGATCCTTCTGCTCGTAGGAAGCGTTTTGTACCGATTGGCGCAACTGGTCCAACTCGCGCAGGTGCTCTTTCCACAACTCATCGATGGAGACGAGGAGTACGGCTTTCTGCCACTCCTTGACGATCGAGCGGCACTGGGAAGCGTAGGCGTCGGTGACGTCGCACACGAGGTTGAAGATGCGGCGGCCGTCGGTGATGGGCACGGCGATGCGGCCGGTCATGCCGCGGTTCTCGACGCAGTCCTTTATGACGGGCATTGCGACCTCGGTGATAAGCTCGCCTTGGCGGCGCAGCTTGTCGTTGGCGGCGGCGTTGAGCTTCTCGATGATTTCCTCCTTGGAGAGGTTGCGGAACTCGTCCTCGGTGAACGGGGGTTCGATCGTGAGGACACGCATCAGCTCGAGGGAGAGGTCCTCGTAGTCGGTGGGCTGGTCGTAGGTGTTGACGAGGTTCTCGATGGTGTCGTAGAGCATATTGGCGATGTCGATGCCGATACGCTCGCCGAGCAAGGCGTGGTGGCGACGCGAGTAGATGTAGGTGCGCTGCTTGTTCATCACGTCGTCGTATTCGAGGAGGCGTTTACGGATGCCGAAGTTGTTCTCCTCGACGCGTTTTTGGGCGTTTTCGATGGCGCGGGTCACCATCTTGGAGTCGATCATCTCGCCCTCCTTGAGGCCGAGGGTGTCGAGCATCTTCATGACGCGGTCGGTGGCGAAGAGTCGCATCAATTGGTCCTCGAAGGAGACGTAGAACACCGACGAACCGGGGTCGCCCTGACGACCGGAACGGCCGCGCAACTGGCGGTCGACGCGGCGCGACTCGTGGCGCTCGGTGCCGATGATGGCCAAGCCGCCGGCCTCCTTGACCTCGGGGGTAAGCTTGATGTCGGTACCTCGGCCGGCCATATTGGTGGCGATGGTGACGGTGCCAGGCTGACCCGCGAGGGCCACTACTTGCGCCTCCTGCTGGTGGAGCTTGGCGTTGAGGACGTTGTGCTTGATACCGCGCATCTTAAGCATACGGCTCAGAAGCTCGGAAATCTCGACTGAGGTTGTGCCCACGAGGACGGGACGGCCCTCGCCCACGAGGCGGACGATCTCGTCGATGACAGCGGCGTATTTCTCTTTCTTGGTTTTGTACACGCGGTCGTTCATGTCGATACGGGCCACGGGGCGGTTGGTGGGGATTGTGACCACGTCAAGCTTGTAGATGTCCCAAAGCTCGCCCGCCTCGGTCTCGGCGGTACCGGTCATACCGGCGAGCTTGTGGTACATGCGGAAGTAGTTCTGGAGAGTGATGGTGGCGAAGGTCTGGGTAGCGGCCTCCACTTTCACGCCCTCCTTGGCCTCGATGGCCTGGTGCAGACCGTCGCTGTAGCGGCGTCCCTCCATGATACGGCCGGTTTGCTCGTCGACGATCTTGATTTTGTTGTCGTCGATTACGTATTCCACATCCTTCTCGAAGAGGGTGTAGGCTTTGAGCAGTTGGGTGACGGTGTGGACGCGCTCGGCCTTGATGGCGTAGTTCTGCATGGCCTCGTCCTTCTTCTGCTGGCGCTCGCTGAGGTCCTTGATGTGCTCAAGCTCGGAGAGCTCGGCGGCGATGTCGGGGAGGACGAAGAATTTGGGGTCCTCGGTTTTGCCCGTCAGCTCGTCGATACCCTTGTCGGTCAATTCCACCGAGCGGTTTTTCTCGTCGATGACGAAGTAGAGGGGATCGGTGACGATAGGCATCTCGCGGGAGTTGTCCTGCAGGTAGTAGGCCTCGGTTTGGAGCATGATGTTCTTCATGCCCTCTTGGGAGAGGAATTTGATGAGGGCGCCGTTTTTGGGGAGACCCTTGAAGGCACGGAAGAGCAGGAGGGCGCCCTCTTTCTTAACGTCTTTGTCCTCGGAGGCGAGTTTTTGCTTGGCCTCGGCAAGGATGGATGTGACGAGGCGTTTCTGGGCCTGAACGACTTTCTCGACGTTGGGACGGAATTCGTTGAAGAACTGGTCGTCGCCCTTGGGCACGGGGCCGGAGATGATAAGAGGGGTGCGAGCGTCGTCGATGAGGACCGAGTCGACCTCGTCGACGATGGCGTAGTAGTGTTTGCGCTGCACCATGTCGCCGGGGGCCATGGCCATGTTGTCGCGGAGGTAGTCGAAGCCAAATTCGTTGTTGGTGCCGAATGTGATGTCGCAGTTGTAGGCGGCACGGCGCTCGGGGGTGTTGGGGTCGTGCTTGTCGATGCAGTCGACCGTAGAGCCGTGGAACATGTAGAGCGGACCCATCCACTCGGAGTCGCGCTTGGAGAGGTAGTCGTTGACGGTGACGACGTGGACGCCACGCTTGGAGAGGGAGCGGAGGAACACGGGGAGGGTGGCCACAAGGGTTTTACCCTCGCCGGTGGCCATCTCGGCGATTTTGCCTTGGTGAAGGACGACGCCACCGATTAGCTGCACGTCGTAGTGGATCATGTCCCACTTTATCTCGTTGCCGCCGGCTACCCAGTGGTTTTTCCAGAGGGCCTTGTCGCCTTCGATGGATACGAAGTCGCGGCCCTGTGCGGCGAGGTCGCGGTCGAGCTGTGTCGCGGTGACCTCGACGACGTCGTTTTTGGCGAAACGAGCAGCGGTTTCGCGCATGGCGGCGAAAACGACGGGCAGGTGCTCGTTCAATTTGTCCTCGATTGTGTCGAGGATGTTTTTCTCCCATTTGTCGATTTTGTCCCATAGTGGCTGACGCTGGTCGAAGGGGAGGTCTTCGATTTTCTCTTTGGTTTGGGCGATCTGCTGCTCGTCGCCAGCGATTGAGGCGGCGATGTCGGCGCGCACGGTGTCGATTTGGGCGCGGAGCTCGTCGTTGGAGAGGCCCTCCATCTTGGGGCCTAATGCTTTGATTTTGTCGACAATAGGCTGCATCTCTTTGAGGTCGCGCTGCGATTTATTGCCGAAAATTTTGCTGAGGAATGTATTGAGTGACACTATTTTAGTGGTTAATGGTTAATGGATAATGGTTAATGGAGGCGGAGAGAGGGGAGCTCGGCTCCGTTGGGGGAGCGGATGCGCAGGATACCGGCCACCGTTGGGGCGATCACGCGGGCGTCGGTGGGGGTGGAGATGCGTTGCGGGGCGACTGCCGGGGCGAGGATGAACGCCGGGGCGGTGGTGGCCACAGTGCGAGTTACAAGATTCTGTGATTCAGGGGTTTTACCCTCCTCATCCACGACAGCCCAGCCCGGGGCGAGGGTGATAAAGATGTCGCCTGAATGGCTAAGGGCGACGTTGCGGCGCAGGGCCAGGGAGCGCTCGCCCCCGCGGCCGGCAATCACGTCGTCGACGGTGATTGCCGAGGTGACACCGCTCATACGTGTCAAGAACGCGGCGGCCTCGAGGCGCATCTCCTCAATCGACTTGCCGCGCTGTGAGGCAAGCTCGCGGTTGAGGTATACTTGGTTGTCGTCGAGACCAATCACCCAGTCGCCATTTCCATATCGAGCCATCAAGAAGCTGTTTAACAGCGACATAGCCTTGCGGCGGGAAAACTCGCCGTAGGGAATCTGCCAGCGCTCGGGGTCGCGACGCGTGCGCGAGGGAGGCGGCGTGCCGGTGATGAACAACACGGTGCTTCCCATACCCGGGCCACGGTCGATTGCCTCCATAAGGTTGGCCAGGTCGGAATCGAGGCGCAGGTAGGCATCCATTGTCGACACGCGGGTGTCGCCGTCGGTGGTGTAGGGATAGGGGGAGAGGTTGTAGGTGATATTGAGCATATCCGGCTCCTCGCGCTCTCCCAGCTTGAGTGAGCGGATATATTCGGTGGCTATTGTAGTGACCTCGCGGTTGGCCAGGGCGCTGACAGCGAATTGCTTGAATCGCTGTGGGTTGCGACGGTCGAAGGTGATGCGGAACGGGTAGATTTTTCGATGCTCGGGCAGGGCTGGGTAGTCGCTCATGGCGATCGACGGGGTCCACGCCATTGTGTCGATGCGGGAGGAGACGGGGCCGTAACGATTGCGCGTCTGGAGGGCCGTTGGAGGTTCCTTATAGTAGGATGAGGATGCCCAATTGCCGTTTACGGTGTTGAGCCAGTGGGCGCTGTTGCCGGCGTGCCCGGCCATGGCGATTGCTTGCTCGGGGGAGAGGGCGAGGGTGTGGACAGCCCCTACCCCACCGGTGGCGATGCGCAATTCGTCACCAATTGTAGATACGGCTAACGCTTTGGGAGACAGGGCCTCGGATGTCAAAGAGCCAGTCTCCTTGTCATCAAGGAAGATGGAGCCCATGTGACGCTTTGAGCGGTCGAAAGCCGTAGCGGCGTCGACACCGCTCACAGCGGGCGAGGCTCCGGTGTAAACCATAGCTGTTGCGGCCGCGGGGTCGAGGGGGGAGCCGTAATCGAGGTCCTCAATGGTGACGCCCTCACGCATGAGCCGGTTGAAGCCGCAGTCGCCGAGCTGGTCGTGCAACAGGGCCAATTGGTCGAGCGAAAGACCCTCCACCATGACGCCAACGACGAGCTTGACGCGCTCGGGGGTCGCGGCGGCTACCGAGAAGGTAGTAACAGCCGAGACCAGCGCGAACGCCAGCCGATGAGTCAACATTTTGGTATAGGCCTTTTGCGAGGGCATCGAGTAATGTAAATATATGAACAACTGCGTGTTACGTCGGCCAAGATGAACGGGATAAACGCTACGTTGAATCCTTGCCCAAGCGCTGGCCAGGCGACACACATTATAAATATGAGCGCGAAGTTAAGAAAATGATAGCACAAAACCGCATTCTTGCAGCTTTTTAACCAAATCAGCACCGCGGGAATGAGCGCCAAGGGGTTGAGCCAGAACAGGAGATAGTTGGGCGATGTGGCCTCGTGAACTGAGATAAAAACCAGGAAAGTGATCAAGCAGCCGGCGAGGCCGATGACAAGGAACAGGGCTGAGTCGAGCCAGCGCGTCACCTTGCGTCGGCGGATATCCCTGATGGTGAAGGCGATAACCAGCGCAAGCAGGTAGCAACCAGCGGCTACGGGAGTGAGGAACCAGGGGGTGGGATGGGTAGCTGACTGCTCGGTGGGGGTAATTAGCTGGGTTATAGGCTCTACTACAACCGATTGGCCGTTTTCGTATTTGGCATTTTCAAGGAGAGCAGGGACAAGGACTGGGGCGAAGGAGAGTTCCTGGATGGTTATAGGGTAGTCGATGCCTGAGCCGAGGGCGAGATCGATGCCGAATTGGTACCAGGGGTAGTGGTGATGATAGTGACGCATCACGGAGCGGAAGGAGGGAGCATCGCCTAGGATCCCCGCGATGGAATCGCGGGGCACCGTGGGGCCAAGCTCGGGGGACCAGTAAATGGAGGAGCCGACGGCTTGCTCGATGAGCTTGATGGGGCGCGTGGAGCAGTTGTCCTTGACGTAGTTGTAGCGATAGGTGGCGTTCTCGGGGCGCAAGTTATTGCTTACCAGCGAGATAAGCTGATTCGTTTGCTCGGGGGAGAGATTGAGGGGGATTTCGGTAACGCCGCGACCTTGAGACCGGTACTCCATTAGGAAATACTCGGTGGGATATGCGGCACACATGTAGTCGGTTTCGCCCTTTACGAAACGGTAGACGAAATTGGGAGCGTTGAAGTCGAACACGCCCCAATTGACGGTCATGTCCCTCATATCCTGCTTTATACGCAGCCCTACATGTCCCTCAAGCTCGTAGATCTCGACGCCCGGGGAGGCGATGAGGAGGGATATGCGTGCCGGCTCCTGGGCGGCGGCCAGGAGGGGTAGCAGGAGGAGGAATTTAATGAAACGCCACATAAATAAAATTGTTACTGTCCCGCCGAGACGGCGGGACTTCCTACTTAGCAGGGGTCCTACTTAGATTTTCTGTCCCGCCGAGACGGCGGGACCTCCTATTTAGCAGGGGGTCCTAATTAGCTTTACTGTCCCGCCGAGACGGCGGGACTTCCTAATTAGTAGGGGGGTCCTAATTAGCTTTACTGTCCCGCCGAGACGGCGGGACTTCCTACTTAGAAGGGGGACTTCCTACTAATAAGGTCGGCCCCCTTAGTCGATGGAGAAGTCGATGGAGCGGTTGGGGTCGACGGGGGTGTCAGGGTTGACGGCCGGGGCGGGGGAGGTGGCGGGGGAGGCTGCCTTCTCGGTCTCGGCTTTCTCGGCCTCGACGGTAACGGGAGCCTGGGAACTTGCGCGGGCCATATCCACATATTTGCGGTCGCGATTAAAGGCCGGGTTGCGTTCGATGATGTCGATCACGTTGTCATCGTCCAATTGATCCTGTCCCATGATTATATATCGCTTTTGCTTGTTGGTTTGGCGAATCTCCTCAACCTTAGTGGGGTCATATTCCTGCCTAACTCGGTCGGTGTCGGCTTGCACCTTTTTGGGCTCGATGCGCAAGCCGCCGCGGTTGGCGTTGTTGACCTCTTCGCGCACGGTGACGCCGAAACCGGCGGCCAAGATGGTGATCTTCACACGATTCTCGAGGGAGTCGTCGAATGCGACACCCCAGATAACGTCCACGCCGTTGTCCAATTGACTCATAAATGAGGTAAGTTCCTTCACCTCGTCCATGGAGAACTTCTCGGTAGCCTCGCGGGAGAAGTAGAGGTTGAACAGGAGTTTTTTGGAGGACAGGATGTCGCGGTTCTTCAGCAACGGGGAGTTGAGAGCGTCCTCGATGGCCTTGGTGACGCGGTGTTCGCCTGAGCCGAAGCCGCTGGAGATGATGGCGGTGCCACCGTTGCGCAGGGTAGTGTCGACATCGTTGAAGTCGACGTTGATATGACCGTTGCAAGTAATTAGCTCCGAGATTGAGCGAGCAGCGGTCGACAGGGTGTCGTCGGCCTTTGCGAACCCGTTGAGGAAGTCGAGGTCGGGGTAGATCTCGGTAAGGCGTTCGTTGTTGATAACCAACAGGGCATCAACGTTTTTACCAAGCTCGTCGGCTCCGTTTAGGGCCTTGAGGATTTTTTTCTCGCCCTCGAAGAGGAATGGGATGGTGACGATGCCGATTGTGAGCATTCCGCGCTCCTTGGCCACACGGGCGACGACGGGAGCCGCGCCGGTACCGGTACCACCACCCATGCCGGCGGTGATGAACACCATCTTGGTTTCGTCCTCGAAGAGCTCGGTGATCTTGTCCAACGATTCTTCGGCGGCTTTACGGGCCACCTCAGGGTCGTTGCCGGCGCCAAGGCCGGTCTTGCCCAGTAACACCTTTTTGGGGACGGGCGAGTGGACGAGCGCCTGGCGGTCGGTGTTGCAGACGACAAACGACACGCCCTCGATGCCTTGATTGTACATGTGGTTGACGGCGTTGTTGCCACCACCACCCACGCCAATAACCTTAATGTCGGTGGGCACCACCTGCGGATCCAGGAAATCGGTGTCGGCTATATAATCAAATTCTTCGCTCATTGCTTCTTAGTTTTTACGTTAGTAAGTACCTGAGTGTTCCCTAATTAGAAGTTGTCGTCTTCGACATCTTCGGGATTGGCAACCTTATCTTTAAGTTTGTTAATGCGGGATTTGATACCACCCCAGAAGGAGCTTGCGGGGACTTTGTCCTCCTCCTCTTCCTCGTCTTCCTCGGCGTAAAAATCGCCGGAGGCTTTTTCTTTTTCCTTGGCCTCGCGTTTGGCCCGCTCGCGCTCCTCTTTTTCGGCGCGCTTGCGTTCCTTTTCCTCGCGTTTTTCGCGCTCGCGGCGCTCTTTCTCCTTCTTGCGGAGGAAAGCGGGGGAATCCTCGCCGATACGAGAGCCTTCGTCGCCCTCGACATCCTCGTCGTTTTGGGCAACCTCCTCGTCGGCGTTGTGGACAATCGCGGGACGATCCATGCACTCGACGGTCATCCCCTTGGCGGCCTCGGCCAGGATAGCGATCACATCGACAGCGTCGTTGGGCTGGATGCGGGCGTCCTCGATGCGGATCAAGCCGGAGGGGGAGCCGATGCGCACCTTCAAGTTGGTCTGGGTGCCCAGTTGGTTGCAGAAGCCCTTAAGCTTGGCGCCACCCCCCACGATTACAATACCACAGGGGATGTCGGCAGCCTTGAGGTCGGCATAGTCGAGCTGGGCTTGGATATTGGCGATAATCTCACCGGAGCGTGCGGCCACGTAGTTGTTGATTTCGGTGTAATCGAGGCCGTCGGGGGTACGGGGACCTCGGCGAGATGGGTCCTGATATTCGGCGTTACCGGCAAGCTTCTTGATGTCGTCGGCGCGCTCCTCGGTGTAGTTGAGGGTCATCAGGTCGCGGGTGATGTTACGCGAGCCGATTGGGAGGGTTGAGAGGTATTGCACGGCACCGTTCTTGTAGATGACCACGGAAATGGTTTCAGCGCCGAAGTCGACCATCATTGTGCCAAGGCGCTTTTCCTCGTCGGTAAGCACGAGGTTGGCCTCGGCCAACGGGCGCACGATGTAGCCGTTGATATCCAAGCCGATACGGTCGGAGATTACGCGGGCCAGATTGCGGCGCAGGGGCGTTTTGGCCGAGATGAGGTTGAATGTGGCCTTTATGTTGCGACCAATCACTCCCACAGGGTGGCTATAGTTCATATTGTTGATCAAGCACTCGCGGGTGGTGATGTCGACGATCTCACGTTCGGGCATGGGTGTTTGGCGCGCTTCGCGACGAAGCTGGTCGAACACCATTTCGGTAACCTCGGTGTCGTCGGGGAATTGACGGTTGACCTCGCATGTAGTGGAGACCATCGAGCGACCACCCACAGCGGCGTACACGCCACGAATCTTGCGGGGAGCGACCGCGGGGGAGTTCTCGAGCTTACGGCGAATGCGGTTGAGGGCGTTGGAGACCTTGTCGACGTTCTGAATAACGCCGTAACGCACGCTGTCGCCCAACTCGTCGCCGGTGAGCGACTCTTCCTCGACGGAGAGCACCGAAAGGATGTTCTTGGCCGTGTCGTAGGCACCGATTGCGCCCTTGATTTTGGAGCTACCGATTTCGATTGCAACTATATATTTTTGCTGTTCCATGACTGCAATAGGTATTTAGAGATGGTTAGATTCTTCGGTTGGTTAATTTGACGGCTGTTGAATCGGCGGTCATCGTGTCCATGTCGTCGCCCTCCTCGTCGATCATGTCGGTGGGGATTTCGGCGTTGGCCAGGGCTTTTTGACGACGTGTAGCCACGACTTGTCCGCGCCACTTCACCGATATTGTGTCGTAGTAGGTCCAGCCTTTGACGGGCATTACCTTGCGGTACATCGTTTTTACGCGGTCGAGCTTGTTGTCAAGGTCGCCGCCATCACCGAGGACGATGACGTGACCACGGATTGAGGGGACCAGGATGAAGTCGCCGTTACGGTCGACCTTAACGGCGGTGACCAATGAGCTCCACAGGGAGTCCTGGGCGATTTTGTCAAGGAGGGGGAGGACGGCGCGGGGGTTAACGCTCTTGCCGTTGTCGTTGACCACCACGGGCACGTCCATACGGTAGCGCAGGGAGGCGTTCATGCGCTTTCCCACGCGGTTGAGGTAGTAGGAGGTGCCTTGACGGGTGTCGAACACTCGAGCCACGGGGCGCATCGGGATAACCTGGAGCAGGATGGAGCCGTCGGCGCGGGTGATGCAACGGCTTTCCTCGATGTCGTCGATGCCGTCGAGGTGACGCTCAATCTGGTCGGTGTTGATCGACGACAGTTTCTTGCCACGGGCGTCCAAGGGGAGGTTGCCCAACTCTTGGGCTATGCCCTCGACGGTAACGAACTGATGCTTAGCCGTGTCGAGCACCTCGATGACAAATCCCGTGCAGGTGTCATCGGCGCGCATCATGGCCGACACCCGCAGCGCCACCACGAGGTAGGCAACGAGCATCACCGAGAGCACTAAGCGTATAAGCGTGGGTTTGTTCATCTTGTGAAGTGGCTATTTAGTTAACGCCTGTTGGGCTTTATAGTTTTCGACAATGGCGGGAAGCTGGTCGCATATATTGCCGGCCCCCATCGTCATTAAGATGTCAAAGGTAGTGTTTTTTATCGTTTTGGTCAAATCTTCGCTCAAAATTAATTCCTTATTGGGATTTTTTATGAGGTCGAGGATGGTTTTTGACGAAATTCCGGGGATAGGGGTCTCTCGGGCTGGGTATAACGAGGTGAGTATCACACGGTCGGCCTGCGACAGGGCGTCGGCGAATTGCGGGGCAAAGTCGCGGGTGCGGGAGTAGAGATGTGGCTGGAACACGACGGTCAAGTGACGCCCCGGGTAGAGGGCGCGCACCGAGGCGATGGAGGCTTTCAGCTCGTCGGGGTGGTGGGCGTAGTCGTCGATTATTGCTTTGCCATGCTCGCCCGGCTCCTTGAGCCAGAACTCAAAGCGACGCTTGGGGCCTTGGAACGACTTGAGGGCTTCTCGGGCGGCGTCACGGTCGAGGTCGCCCGTCAAGTAGATGGCACCGACAGCGGCGATAGCGTTTTCGATGTTGATCTCAACGGGCACGCCGAGGTTAATATCCTTGATTACAGAACCGTCGGGCAGAGCGATGTCGAAGATTATCTCACCGCCGCCGCGGCGTATATTTTGGGCATGGAAGTCGCCATGGTCGCGCGAGTAGGTCCATGTTTTAACCCCTTTTGGAGGACGTGGCACGAGTTTCAATCCTTCGTGGACGAGGAGGGAGCCACCAGGTTGAATCAGCTCGGTGAAGTGGGCGAAACTCTCAAGATAGGCCTCCTCGGTGCCGTAGATGTCGAGGTGATCGGGGTCGGTAGCTGTTACGACGGCCACGTAGGGACGTAACTGGTGGAACGATCGGTCGTATTCGTCGGCCTCGATGACGCTGTAAGGAGAGGTGGCGCTCAGGAGGAGATTGGAATTATAGTTGCGAAGGATTCCGCCGAGGAAGGCGTTGCAACCCACCTTGGAGCAGTGAAGGATATGAGCGGCCATCGAGGAGGTGGTGGTTTTGCCGTGAGTACCCGAGAAGCACAGACCCTTGGAGTCGCGAGTAATCAAGCCCAGCACAGCGGCTCGCTTGAGCACCTCGAAGCCGTTGTCTCGGAAATATTTCAACTGGGGGTGATCCTGAGGGACGGCGGGGGTGTAAACCACCAGCGTGGTGGCAGGGTCGCGCATCTCCTGGGGGATTTGGTCGACCGAGGAATCGTAGGTGATTGTGACACCCTCTTTTTCCAGGGCGTGAGTCAAATCCGTAGGCGTACGGTCATAGCCGGCGACACGGCTACCGCGGCTGAGGTAGTAGCGCTCGAGGGCGGCCATGCCAATGCCTCCAGCGCCAAGGAAATATATGTTTTTGAAATTTTTCATCTTTTCTAAAAATGGGGCTTATGGGGCCTATGGGGCTTATAGGGCCATTATCTCTTTTACAATTTTTTCGGCGGAATGGGTAAGGGCCATGGCCTGGACATTCTCGCTGAGGGATTTACGCTTTGCGGCGTCGCTGAGCAGAGTCAAAATTTTGTCGAGGAGTTGCACGGGGGCATCCTTGTCGAGCACCATAACGGCGGCATCGCGTGTTGACAGTGCCTCGGCGTTCTTGCGCTGGTGATCCTCGGCCACATTTGGCGACGGTATCAGGATCGCGGCTTTGCCCAGGAGTTGCAATTCGGAAATCGTGCAAGCTCCGGCGCGGGCAACCACCATGTCGGCCGCGCGGTAAGCCACGGCCATGTCGTCGATGAATCGGGTTACGTGGACGTTCTCGGGGATGGTGACAGCCGGGTCGTGGGTGAAGAATTTGCCTGTTTGCCACAGCACCGAGGCATTAACCTTGGCCAACTCAGGCAAGGCTGCCTGCATCGCGAGATTGATTGTGCGAGCACCCAAGCTACCACCCGTAACGAGCACCATGGGCAGGTCGGCGGGGAAACCAAGTTTGCGCTTAGCCTCGGCGGGTGTTAGGGAGACGCTGGCGACTGACTCGCGGATTGGGTTTCCGGTGAGGACAATCTTGTCGGCCGGGAAGAAACGCTCGGTACCCTCGTAAGCGACGCATATCTTGCGGGCCTTGGGTGCGAGCAGTTTGTTGGTAACTCCCGGGTATGAATTTTGCTCTTGGATGACGGTGGGGAAACCCATTTTTTGGGCTTGCTTGAGCACGGCGCCCGAGGCATACCCCCCTACCCCAATCACGGCGTCGGGTTGCCACTTTTTCAGCACCTTGCGGCACAGTCGCATGCTTCGCCACAGGTGCCACAGCACTGCGATGTTGCGCCACAGGCGCTTGCGGTCGAAACCTTGCACGTTGAGGCCGATGATGTCGAAACCGGCGGCAGGCACTTTCTCCATCTCCATGCGGTCCTTTGCGCCGACGAAGAGAATCTGCGCCTTGGGCTGCACCTGCTTGATCTGCTGGGCGATAGCCAGAGCCGGGTAGATATGGCCACCCGTACCACCGCCAGAGATAATATATCGGGGCTGGTCCATGGCCGGAGCCTTTAAATCCTTTATGTCGCTTATAACCATATTCTCTAGATTAATCTAATAATAAAGCTGAAAGTTCATCTTTACTAGGCATATAAGTCATATATTGAGCCGCAAAGATTTGATTTTGTCCTTGAGGCAAAGTATATTTCACCAGGGTATCACTCTTATCGGTACATAATATAATACCGATGGGAGGATTGTCTCCCGGATTCATCAACTCTTGTGTATAATAATTGACATACATTTGCATCTGCCCAAGATCTTGGTGAGTAAGCTCATCAGTTTTTAAATCTATAAGCACATAGCTACGTGTTAAGATGTTATAGAATACCAAATCAATGTAGAAATGCTTATTATCAAAAGAGATGCGTCTTTGACGAGCTACAAATGTAAATCCACGACCCAATTCAAGCAAAAAGTGTTGCAGACGTGAAAGAAGGGCTTGTTCTAAGTCGCTTTCAAGAAAGTGGTCACCTTGAGAGAGGCCCAGGAACTCCAAAACATAGGGATCGTGAATGATCTCCCGGGGATTTTTTTCCTCGACAAGATTAGATTTCATTTCATTCACTACCGTATCCTTGTCCCTGCTAGCCAACAAACGCTCGTAATACATAGTGTTAATTTGGCGCTGAAGTTGGCGAACGCTCCAATTTGAGGCCTCGCATTCCCTCATATAAAATTGGCGAGCCTTCGGATCCTCCACTTTTAGAAGGTAATTGTAATGACTCCACGTCAATTTAACGGACAGTGTCCGTTGATTTGGGAAAAGCATAAACAAACGCCTCATCAACCGTAAGTTGGTAGGATTAAACCCACTCCCAAACTCCTTTTGAAGATGACCCGCTAAATAATCTATAACACCTTTGCTGTAAGCAGCGCGTTCTTTTCCACCCTGTTCATATTCCACGATATGTCGTCCTACTTGCCAATAAGTGGCAACCAAAGTGGTGTTGACAGTGCGTGCAAGATTACGCTTGGAATCTTGCAACAACTGTCGGATACCACTTAAAAGGGTATTCATATCGGGGTGAATAAGAGAAGAATTAGCCATTGTTTAGTGGAATTGGGGGGTTAGCTACCAATCATGGTGGGGTTGTCGGCGTTGATGGTGGTGGGGAGGGCCTCCTTCTCGTCCTTGATATCCTGCTTCTTGCTGCCGCTGCGAACAGCGAATCGACTTACACTCAGCATAATACCAAAGGCGATTGCCGTGACGAGCATCGACGATCCTCCCTTGGATATCATAGGTAGCGGTTGGCCCGAAACAGGGAACACGCCGGTGACGATGGCCATGTGGAACAGGGCCTGCAGGGTAATCATCACGGCCATACCCAGCACAAGGAAGGCCGGGAATGCGCGGGTGCATCGAGAAGCGATGTTGCCGGCACGCGCCATCAGCGACAGGTAGGCAATCAACAACACCAAGCCACCGACAAATCCCCAGTCCTCAACGACGATCGAGAAGATGTAATCGCTGAAAGCGAGGGGCAAACGGGAGGTCTCGCGAGAGTTGCCGGGAAGCACGCCGAACATGCCTCCGTTGGCCTGGGCCATGTAGCCGTATACCTCTTGGCGATTCTCGGGGGTAATCTCTTTCTCGTAGAGAGGCACGCCGTCGCCCAAGTATCGCTTTATACGGGCCACCCATGTGCCTTGGCGCTCGCCAGCCTGGTTTATCTCCGGCAATCGGTCGGCCTGCTCGG
The DNA here is from genome assembly GCA_964562375.1 of uncultured Muribaculaceae bacterium. Lineage (GTDB taxonomy): Bacteria > Bacteroidota > Bacteroidia > Bacteroidales > Muribaculaceae > JAJPXC01. Next base: position 45,784 of record CAZLSW010000005.1, read on the forward strand.
TAGCGGCGGCATCAGCGGCCTCTTTCTTGTCCATCTTATAGAACATGCCGCCCGCGCCCACGATGGCGTAGGCGACCAGCACGAGGATGAATTTGCGGAACTCGATACCTGCGATCAGCATCATGGCCAACGAGATACCCATGAGCAACAGGGTGTTGGTCAAGCCCTGGGAGAACAGCAGTCCACCGCAGACGCACACCAACAATGCCGACAGCACCACTCCGCGGGTCTTCACTCCTTGTGGCACCTGGTTGCGCGACATGATCAGGGCAATACCGAGTACGGCCGACATCTTGATCATCTCGGATGGTTGCATCGTGAAGCCAAAAATGGTGAACGAGCGACGCGCGCCGTTGATAATGTCGCCGGCCACCAGCACATAACACATCAGGGCCACGCTAAGCAGGATAAATAGCGGTATGAACGGGATGAACCACCGATAGTTGACGCGTGAGATGGCGTAGACGATGGCGGTGTCGATTGCCAAGTGGAGGCACTGGCGGACGATAGGGCCGAAGATGTTGGTGGAGGTGACTTCGCGCGAGGATGCTGAGAAGATCTCGATAATCGACAGGATACACAGGAATATGTAGACTGCCCAGATGTATTTGTCGGCCTTACCCACGATGGGGATGGCGGCGGCGGGGGCTGCTGACGGTGTGCCGCTGGGGGCAGCGGCACGTCCCAGGGAGGCCTCCGGGGATGAGCTGGTGGTGGAACTGGATTGAGAGGTGTAGATTACTTCCATTAATGGTTAATGGTTAATGGTTAGTGGTTAATGGTTAATGGATTGGATTCTCGAGTGCACGAGTACACGAATAAACGATTACACGACAGCCGCCCAACTAGAAACTAGAAACTAGAAACTCTTTTTACTTCAGGCGCTTGACGGCGGCTTTGAACTGGTCGCCGCGATCCTCGTAGGAGGAGAAGAGGTCGAAGCTGGCGCAGCAGGGGGAGAGCAACACGGTGTCGCCCTCCTGGGCCAAGTCGTAGCAGGCGTCGACGCATTCTTGCAGGGAGTGGGTGTTCAATAAGGTGGGTACCTTGCCCAGGAAGAAGCTGAGGATCTTGCTGTTATCCTTGCCCATGGCTACGATTGCTTTCACCTTTTTCTCAACCAAGGGGAGGATTTCGGAGTAGTCGTTGCCCTTGTCCTTACCGCCGAGGATGAGGATAACGCCCTTTTCGGGCATGCTCTCGAGGGCGTACCAACAGGAGTTGACGTTGGTGGCCTTGGAGTCGTTGATCCATCGTGCGCCTTTTACCGTGCCGGCATATTCCAGGCGGTGCTCCACGCCCTCAAAGTCGCTCAGAGCCTTGCGGATATCCTCTTTCTTCACGTCGAGCAGACAAGCGGAGAGACCGGCGGCCATCGAGTTGTAGAGGTTGTGGAGGCCGTTGAGGGCAAGGTCGGCGCGGGGCATCCTCATCGAGGTGTCGGGGGTGTTGATAATCAGCTCGTCCTCAGCGTCGAGGTAGGCTTTGGTTTCCTCCTCCTTGTGCTCGGCGAAGGGGTATTTTTGGGCCTCAGTGGCCAAATGCTCCAATTGAGCTTGGATCACAGGGTCGTCCTGCCAGTAGATGAAGGCGTCGCGGGAGGTGAGGTTTTGGATGATGCGGAACTTGGCGTTGACGTAGTTTTGCATCTGGTATTCGTAACGGTCGAGGTGGTCGGGCGTGATATTCATGATCACGGCGATGTTGGCCTTGAATTGGTACATGTTCTCCAATTGGAAGGAACTGAGCTCGATGACGTACACGTCGTGTTGTTCGCGAGCGACCTGGAGTGCAAGGCTCTTGCCGACATTTCCGGCGAGGCCTACGTTGATACCCGCACCCTTAAGGATGTGGTAGGTGAGGAGGGTGGTGGTGGTTTTGCCGTTGGAGCCGGTTATGCACACCATCTTGGCGTCGGTGTAACGGCCGGCCAACTCTATCTCGGAAATCACAGGGATCCCCTTGGCAACGAGGGCTTGCACGATGGGAGCCGTGGGAGGGATGCCCGGGGATTTCACGACCTCGTCGGCGTTGAGGATGAGAGCCTCGGTGTGGTGGCCTTCCTCGAAGGGAATCCCCTCCTGCTCAAGTTGCTGGCGGTAACGGGCCGGAATTGTGCCCATATCGCTCAAAAACACGTCCATTCCTTTTTCTTTGCCGAGGATAGCGGCACCCACGCCGCTTTCTCCTCCGCCTAATATCACTAAACGCTTCATAGCTTAACGGATTTTAAGTGTAACAAAAGTGGTGACGGCAAGGAAGATGCCGATGATCCAGAATCGGGTGACGATTTTGGACTCGGGTATCGCTCGGTAGGGGCGCTGGATGAGCGCCTGGATGGTGCCGTCGCCGGGTTTTTGGTAATGGTGGTGGAGAGGAGTCATTTTGAACACGCGACGCCCCTCGCCGTATTTCTTTTTGGTGAATTTGAAGTAAGCCACTTGGAGCATAACCGACAGATCCTCAACGAAGTAAATAGCACAGAGGATGGGGATAAGCAGCTCCTTGTGGATCAAGATAGCGAACACGGCGATGATACCTCCGATGGTCAACGAGCCGGTGTCGCCCATAAACACCTGAGCCGGGTAGGCGTTGTACCAAAGGAAGCCGATCAGGGCGCCGATGAACGCGGCCATGTACACCACCAGCTCGGAGCTTTGGGGGATGTACATAATGTTGAGATAGGAGGAATAGATGACGTTGCCGCCGAGGTAAGCCATGATGGCGAGGGCGACGCCGATGATAGCCGAGGTGCCGGTGCAGAGGCCGTCAAGGCCGTCGGTGAGGTTGGCACCATTGGAGGTGGCGGTGATCACGAAGATAGTGACGAGGATGAAGAGAATCCAGCCGCCGGTTTGGGCGTGGTCGCCCATCCACTCGGTGAGGTAGGCGTAGTCGAAGTTGTTGTCCTTTACGAAGGGGATGGTGGTTTGGGTCGACTTGATATCTTCGGTCTCATATACGACTTCGGCCACCTGGTCGGGCTCGACGCTCTCCACCTCGTGGTTTTCGCGAATCACGATGTCGGGCGAGAGCATCATGGTCAACCCCACGATGAGGCCCAGACCTACCTGTCCCACGATTTTGAATTTGCCCTTAAGGCCTTCCTTGTTGTGCTTGGCGATTTTCTTGTAGTCGTCGAGAAAGCCGATTGCTCCGAGCCACACTGTGGCCACCAGCATCAGGATCATATAGACGTTGCTCAGGTCGCCCACGAGCAGGCAAGGAATCAAGATGGAGATGATGATGATGACGCCACCCATGGTAGGGGTGCCGGTTTTCTTCATCTGTCCCTCGAGGCCGAGGTCGCGGATAATCTCGCCCACCTGCATCTTCTGCAAGCGGTCGATGATGCGGCGTCCGATGAAAATGGCGATGAATATTGAGAGCACCAACGCGGCCCCCGAGCGGAACGTGATGTAGCTCATCAGTCGCGCCCCGGGGAAGTCGAGTTGCTGGAGGTATTCAAATAGGTAGTAGAGCATGGGCAGTTTTTAGCTTTTCAGTATTTAGTTTTCAGTTAATGGCTTTAAAGGAGGAAAGGAGGAAAGGAGGAAAGGAGCATTTACTTTATCCTTTATACTTTATACTTTATCCTTTATCCTTTATACTTTATCCTTTATACTTTATCCTTCATCCTTTATCCTTCATCCTTTATCCTTGGAGGCCAAAGGCCTCCTTGACTTCTTCGCGGTCGTCGAAGTGGTGCTTGACGCCTTGGATCTCTTGATAGTCCTCGTGACCCTTGCCGGCGATGAGGATTACATCGCCCGGCTGGGCGAGCGCGCAAGCCATGCGGATAGCCTCGCGTCGATCGGCGTTAACCAGGGTTTTGTTCATCTCATCACCCTGAAGGCCAGCCTTCATATCGGCGAGGATATCGTTGGGGTTCTCGAATCGGGGGTTGTCGCTGGTGAGAATCAAGCGGTCGCTCATGCGGGCAGCCTCATGGGCCATGATTGGACGCTTGCCCTTGTCGCGGTTGCCGCCGGCACCCACGACGGTGATGATATGGCCACCGGCACCGATTACGTCGCGGATGGCTGTAAGGACATTGACCACGGCATCGGGAGTGTGGGCGTAGTCGACGATGGCCGTGTAACCTTGAGGAGCGTGGAACGCTTGGAAGCGGCCGGCTACGGGTACAAGGAGACTCATGCAGCGTAGCACCTCGTTGAGCTCCCAGCCCACGAGGATGGAGGCGCCGAAAACGGCAGTGAGGTTGTAGGCGTTGAATCGGCCAGTGAAGCGGGTTTCCACCTCATGACCGTTGAAACTGATGAGGGTGCCGTCGATACGGCTCTCAATGATACGGCCTCGGAAGTCGGCCATGTCGCGCAGGGAGTAGGTGTGGCGATGTGCCTTGGTGTTTTGGAGCATCACCTCGCCCACGGGGTCGTCGATGTTGGTGAGAGCGAAGGCGTCACGCGGGAGATCATCGAAGAACGATTTTTTGGCTTTGAGGTAGGCCTCGACGGTCTTGTGGTAGTCGAGGTGGTCGCGGGTGAGGTTGGTGAAAATGCCGCCGCGGAAATAGAGACCCGAGATGCGGTGCTGGTCGGCGGCATGGGAGGAAACCTCCATTGCTGCGAATGTGCAACCTTTGTCGACCATTCGGGCCAGCAGTTCGTTGATTGTGTAGGGGTCGGGGGTGGTTTGATGCGCCTCAACGGTTTCGGTGTCGATGTAGTTGACCACCGTTGAGAGTAGGCCGGCTTTCTCGCCCATCAATCGTGCCATTTCGTAGAGGAGTGTGGCTGTGGTTGTTTTGCCGTTGGTGCCGGTGACACCCACGAGGGAGAGTTTGCGTGAGGGATTGCCCCACCATTCCGAGCAAAGGCAACCCAAGGCTACTGCCGAGTTGGCGACCTTGATGTAGGTCACTCCCTCCACCTCGTGCTCGGGCCACTGCTCGCACACGACAGCGGCCACATCCTTGGGCAATGAGGGGATAAACTGGTGCCCATCGACGTTCACGCCGCGCACGGCCACGAACATTGCACCCTCGCCGGCTTGGCGGGAGTCGGCGGTGAGAGCCTTGATCTCGCGGTCGCGGGGGCCGCGGAGGCCTTCTATGGTGATGGAGGAGAGGAGGCGGGAAAGATGCATATTGTCTAATTTTAGGCCCCCAACCCCCGAACCGGGGGCTTCCCACCCGGAAGACGATCTCCCGGTTTCGAGGGGGATAATGTTTATAAATGCGTTAGAGATAAATTGACGGTGGTTGATTTGGGGACGTTGGCGCCGGCCTCGGGAGATTGGGAGAGGACGTAGCCGTCGCCATGGATGCGCACGTTGAAACCGGCACGCTCAAGGTTGTTGACAGCGTCGCGCAGGCCGAGGCCCATCACAGAGGGAACGGTGCCCTGAGGGACGGTGCGTGGCGTTGCGAAGTAGCTGAAAGCGCCAAATGAGAGGGCGTTCTTGAGGTTGCCCACGCGATGGTCGCCCTGACAGGCGAAAATCGTGGGACGTGAGCCGGTTGCGGGGTTCTCGTGGTAGTCGGAGGAGTTGCCGAGCATGCCGCGTGAGTACATCTTCAGGGCGATGTTTTTCAACACGGTACCGGATGTGGCAGCGGCGCCCACAGCGCCCTCGCGAGGGCGGCAGGTGAGCACGATACAGGAGTATTGGGGATTGTCAGCGGGGAAGAAACCGCAGAATGTCAAGCGTTTACGACTGGTGTTGTAGCGCCCCGAGTCGACCATATAGCTGGTACCCGTCTTGCCGGCGATGCTCACCAATGGGTTGCGCAAGCGACGGCCTGTGCCGTGGTCGCCCCACACGACCTGGGAGAGCATGTCGCGCAGGATGGCGGCGTTCTTGCGTGAGCAGATAGAGTCGCGGATGTAGGTGACGGGAAGCACCGAATCGACATCCTGGCCAATCAGTCGCTTGACAAGGCGTGGACGCACGTATTTACCATCGTTAGCGATGGCGTTGTAGACAGCCAAGGTTGAGAGCGGGGGAATCTCGGTGGCGTAACCGTAGCTCACGCGCGAGAGGGTCAATTTGGAGGGATGCTTGGGGAAGTTGGGGATGCGCTCTCCCGCGATACCGGTGTTCATAGGGTCGAAGAAACCGAGCTTCTCAATGCGCTTGTAGTAGGCGTCGGGCTTGTCGCCGTACTCGCGTGTGATGATACGTGCCATGCCGATGTTGGAGGAGTGCTCGAGCACCTCCGAGACCTTCAGGGCCGAGGTGTAGTGGGAGTCGGTAATCGGTTTGCCTCCGCCGTAGGCCCATGAGCCGCCGGTGGGGATTGCCTCGTTGAGGTTGGTGACGATGCCGTCCTCCAAGGCCACGAGCATCGATAGGGTCTTGACCACTGATCCCGGCTCGAAGCCAAGCACGGCGCGGTTCATTCCCTCGATGTATTTACCCGTGGTGGGACTCTTCTCAAGGTTGGAGATCGCCTTGATGTCGCCGGTTTTGACCTCCATTAGCACAGCCACGCCCCAGTCGGCGTTTTTCTCCTCGAGAAGGGCGTTGAGCTCGTTCTCGACAATGTCCTGCATGTTGATGTCGATGGTGGTGACGATGTTGTAGCCGGGAATCGGCTCGACGTCGGTCCAGTTGACGATATTGTGGGTCAGGGGGATTTTCTTGGCACGTCCCGGCACGCCGTAGAGGAGAGTGTCGAGGGCCATTTCGAGACCGCTGATACCGTGGAACTCACCCGTGGCGGGATCCTCGGAGATGGAGCCTATTGAGCGACGAGCCATGTCGCCATAGGGGTTGCGGCGACGCAGGCGGCTCTCAACGGTAAGGCCCGAGCGGTTGCGGTTGCGCATATTCAGATAGGGGAACGAACGCACGTGCATCATCTCGGCGTAGGAGATGTCGCGAAGGATAAGCTTGGCGCGAGGCCACTTGTTTTGGGCTTTCCCCTCCATGGGCTGGAGGAAGTAGGCTTTCCACTCGTCCTTGGTGCGGTAGGGGTAGTATTTGGCCAGGGAGTCGGCCAAGGAGTCGACGGAAAGGAGCAGGCGCTCGCGCTTGAACCGCTCTGAGCGGTAGTCGATGCGTAGAGTGTAGTAGCGCAGGTTGGTTGCCAGGACGTTACCGTCGGCAGCGAGGATCTCGCCGCGCTCGGGCTTGATGGTGTCGGTGCGGGCAAGTTCCTCCATGGCTTTCTTGTTCCAGCGGTCGGCATGCAGGACGGTGGTGGAAAAGAGCTTGACGCTGATTGCCACGGCGAAGCACATGATCATGACAGTGATCAAGAAGTAGCGCCACAGGATATGGCGTCGGTTGTCCTTTTTCTTGGGGGCTCGGCGGCGGGGAGAGGGAGTGCTCATCGGTCGTAGGAGATTTTAAAGGGTGGACGTTCCTGAATGCTAAGCCCCAAATGCATGGTGTCGACCAATTCGCGCATAGCCGACTCGCGGATGCGGCTCATGTACACCGAATGTTGCAGCACTCGCTCGGTCTCCACAATCTCCAAGCGGCGCTGCAACGACTGGATGGTCTCCATGCGGGTTTGGCACTGGTATTTGTTGGTGATATACACCAGGAACATCACCATAATCGTCAAGATGGTGACCCAGTTTTTAGCGAAGAAGTCGGACGAGAGCAATCGTCCGTGCAGGGCGCGCAGGAGCCAAGTGTCGTGCTTGGGGGCGTCGGTGGAGGCGGTTTGTGGAGCTGTGGGCATATTGGGGTGAATGATTGGGGTTATAGTTTTTGGGCGACACGCAATTTGGCCGATCGGGATCGGGGATTGGCCTCGATTTCGGCCTCGTCGGGGACGATGGGCTTGTTGTTGAGCAGGCGCAGTGGAGAGGAGACTCGGCCGAAGAAATCCTTGTCGACCTCGCCGGTGAAGTTGCCGGCGCGCATGAAGTTTTTCACCAAGCGGTCCTCGAGGGAGTGGTAGGTGATCACGGCCAGTCGGCCGCCGGGCTTGAGGATTGCGGTGGCCTGGGTGAGGAACGCGCGAAGGGCGTCGATCTCGCCGTTGACCTCGATACGCAGGGCTTGGAACACCTGGGCGAGCTCTTTCTTCTCCTGCTTGGGGTTGATCAGCGGGCGGATCACCTCGAGCAGACGCTCGGTAGTGCTGATGGGGGCCTGAGCGCGAGCCTTGACCAAAGCGGCGGCGATGCGACGGGCCTGGCGTAACTCGCCGTAGAGATAGAGGATGTCGGCAAGCTGCTCCTGTGAGTATTCGTTGACGACCTTGGCGGCTGTGAGTGAGCCTTGGCGGTTCATGCGCATGTCCAGAGGGCCGTCGGCGCGGAAGGAGAAGCCTCGCTCGGGATCGTCGAAGTGGTGGAACGACACGCCCAGGTCGGCCAGGACGCCGTCAACCGTGTCTACGCCGTAGTAGCGCATGAAATTCTGGAGGAAACGGAAATTACCGTGGAGGATAGTGAATCGCGGGTCAACCAAAGCTCGACTAACGGCATCGAGGTCTTGGTCCATTCCGTAGAGGTGCCCCTGTTCTCCGAGGAGCTCGACAATGGCGCGGGAATGGCCGCCCCCGCCATAGGTTACGTCCACATAAGCCCCTGACGGATTGATATTTAATCCTTCAAGAGCTTGCGGGAGCAATGCGGGGATGTGGTAAACGGGCTCGGCCATTTGCGTTGGAATTTTCGGATTTGGAAGTGTGTTAACCGCGCGGGGACATATAAGAGCGCGCGAATAATGCCGTAAAGTTACTAAGAAATCGCGAAAATTCTCAAATGCAAATCAAAAAATTTTCAATAAAGTTATCAACATTTTACAAAAGCGGCTTGTGGAGCCGATTTTTGGGGATGGGCTGGGATTTACGATTGTAAACGACGCTCGCTATTACTCGCTTTACCAAACCGCCTCGTTGGGGCTGAAATTAACGACTCAACTTTCTCAAGTTATGAAACCACGAATTAACACTAATGAACACTAACAAATTAACAAGGTTCCTAATAAATTTTAGAGAGCTAACGCTCTTTAATTAACACTAATGCAGATAGCGTTGCGTTATGGAAATTCGTGTTAATTCTTTGCGAAGCAAAGCTTAATTCTTGAATGAGGATAAAGATTAATCGCTGAATTAGTGGAAATTCGTGAAAATTAGTGGTTTCTCGGATTACTTGCGAAACTTGGATAATAGGGCAAGACTTTCTCGCCGGGTTTCCTACGGTCACCCGGCGTTATAGCCAGCTCGCCGGGATGCGGCTCTGATGGGCTTAGTAGACGAGGGCGAAGTTGTCGACCCAAAGGGTGAGACCAACAGTGCCGATGTAGGCCTCGCCGGAGGCAGCGGAAGCCATCACAAGCAGGTGGGTGGGAGTGGCGTCGGCATCGTCCCAGCCTATTTCATGCACGGGTACCAGCTTGCCCTTGGAATTTTTGGCATAATAGGCTTTGTCACCGTCGATTAGGCCCATCCACGACTTGTAGAAAGGCTCCTTGGTGATGTCACCGTAATGCACTGGCAATTCGTGATTGTTAACCCACCCGTTGGTGGATTTGTTGAAGCGCTCGCGGCCGGTACCCACACGCTTGGCGTAAATATTGCCATTCTCGTCCTCCCAGCGGCGCTGGAGGATGATGAACACCTCGGCGTTCTCACAGCCCTTAAGGGTCTTTTTCTTGCCGAAACCGCTGGAGTAGGTGCGGTCCGATGCCGATGGCATGTACATCTTGTAGTCGTATCGGAGGGCCTTGGGACGCTTGGTGAACGGCACGCCCATCTCAAATTTGCTGTAGGGGTCGGATGTGGATTTGACTGGCTCCTTGAACTCACCCAGGAATATAGAGCCAGCCACAACTACATCGATGTTAATCAGGCCGATAGCTTTGCAGTGCTCCATAATGGTGGTGAGCTTGGCGCACTTGTTGCCGCCCGAACGCTGGTCGGGGAACACGGCGTTGCTGCCCTTGGTGATACCAACCACGTGGGCAAGGACATTGGAGGTGGCCCAGGGAGAGCCGCCAAGATTTTTGTAGGCTTTATCGCCCTCGATTGTCTGCGTGGGGGCGATTTCGTAGAGGGTCTTTTTGTTGCCGCCAATCAGCGAGCTTTCGGGGATGATACGGGTCACCCAATTTTCCATGTCGCCATACTTTATCAGCTCGACGGCTCGAGAGCCGAAAGCTGAAACAAGTAATAGCGCGAGGATTAGTATTTTGTTAGTCAATTTCATTGTTATTATTTCTTGGCCTTGGCGGCCTCTTGGGCTTCCTCAGCCTTGTTCTGCTTGTGGATTTGCGTTAAACCCCAAACACCTATGATGCCTCCCATAAGGCCAAACGCTCCAATAAATATAAGTAACGGATCCATAATTCTTTCATTTAGTTTTTTTTGAACCAAAGTCACTAGCCAAATAAAGACAGACGAATCCACCAAATATTAAGAAAGCAACTGCAGAGGTACCTATGATGATTAGATTCACTTTGTCAAATTCCAGTTCCATTATTCCAGCGAGTATTACTCCACCGAAAACGAGTTTTGACAGGTCTAAACAATATTTACCTACAACGTTGAACAGTTTCTTTTTCTGAGATGGTTTCATCTTGCAAAGATAATCCTTTTCTCTTATATGTACAACAAACGAGGCCACTATCGGTTTAAACATTATAATGTCGACCCGTCGACCCGGGGTCGGGTCGACTTCCATTCTCCTGAGGATAGAGACCTAAAACAAGTTATGTCGGGCCGACACGGCCCGACTTCCTTTCTGGCATCGCCTGATAGAGGCGTCCGGGTTATTCGAAGATGTCGCGGTAGATGTGGGAGGTGGCTCCGAGGTGGGAGGAGATGTAGTCGGAGGCGGCTTGGCCGGCTCGCTCTCGCAGCGTGGGGTCCTCGTAGAGGCGGTCCAAGATGCCCTGGATGCCCTCGGCATTTGGGGCCGAGAACGCGGCCTTCAGCTCAATCAAGTCGCGGGCCTCGCGGAATTTAGCGTGTTTGGGTCCGAATACCACCGGGATACCATAGACCGCAGCTTCGTTGATGTTGTGGATACCCTGGCCAAAGCCTCCACCCACGTAAGCGGCGTGGCCGTAACGGTAAATTGAGGAGAGTTTGCCGAAACTGTCGACAATCACCAAGCGGGTTTTATCCAACCCCTCGCGATCCTCCTCAACTGCTTTTTCCCACTCGCTGAGCAACATCGACGGGGCGTTGACGGCTTGTTTCAGCTTGGCAAGACGGTCGGCGTCAAACTCATGCGGTGCGATCACGGCAGCCACCTCGGGATGGTCGTTGAGCCACGGGATATAGATGGCCTCGTCAGCCTCCCAACTCGAGCCCACGATTAAACGGAACTGGGCGTCGGGGGCGAATTTGGCCAAAGATGTGGCTTTGGGTGGGAGTTTCATCACGTCGTTCACGCGGTCGAGGCGCGTGTCGCCCGTGCGCTCCACCTCCTTGATGCCGATTTTACGCAAGAGGTGCACCGAATTGGTGTCCTGCACATAAAACTTGGTGAAACAGCGCAGCATGCGTCGGAACATGCCTCCCCAGGGTCGGAAGAAGATCTGCTTGGGACGGAAAATGGCCGAAACCAGATAGATCGGCACTCCAGCTCGCTGCAGCTCACACAGGTAATTGCCCCAAAACTCGTATTTGATGAACAGCGCCATACGGGGCTTAAGCGTATCCACAAGCTGCCGTGCGTTCTTTCGGGTGTCAAAGGGCAGGTAGGCCACGGCGTCGACCAGTGGATAGTCCCTCCGCACCTCGTAGCCCGAGGGGGAGAAGAATGTCAACAGGATTTTTACCTCGGGATGGTTGCTCTTGATCATCTCGATCAGGGGGCGCCCCTGCTCAAACTCGCCAAGCGAGGCGGCGTGCATCCATATCCAGTCGCCTTGTCCCAATTGAGCGATTTTCTGGGTCAAACGGGGCATTGTCTCGCGCTGGCCCAAGATCATCTTTTTGACCTTGGAGGAGCGTGTCGCAGCCAGCCGCGCGGCGCCAGCGTAGAGGTGTATACCGCAGTTGTACAGCGCGTTCATCGCGATTATTGGGGGAGCTTGATGTTGGCGATGGCGGCTTCCACGCGCTCAGCAACGGGGTCGAGGCCCATCAATTCAATGATGTCGAACATATGGGGACCCTTACACTCGCCCACGACGGCCAAGCGCAAGGCGTTCATGGTGTTACCCAGGTGATAGCCCTTGTCGGCGATCCAGGCGAGGATGACGTCCTCGGTGGGCTTGGACTCGAGGTTGGGCAACGCGCGGAGCTGATCAATCATGGCTCGTAAGATAGCCGGGGTGTCCTCGCTCCAGCGCTTCTTCACCGACTTGGCCTCATACTCGGTGGGGGCGACGAAGAAAAATCGGGCTTGGTCCCATAGGTCGGTCACCAAGTTGGCGCGACCTTTTACCATAGCTACAGCTCGTTGGATATATTCGTCGGAGAAGTCGGAGGGATTCACGCCGTGCGCCTCAAGGACGGGACGGAATTGGCGAGCCAACTCCTCGTCGGACAGCTCTTGCAAGTATTTGTGGTTGAACCACAAGCCCTTTTCGTAGGCAAACTTAGCGCCGGCCTTGGAGCAGTGGTCGAGGGAGAATTTCGAGATTAGCTCGTCCATCGACATGATCTCGGTGTCGTCGCCAGGGTTCCAGCCCAGCAGGGCGAGGAAGTTGACGACGGCCTGGGGGATGTATCCGCGCTCGCGGTATCCCGAGGATACCTCGCCGCTCTTGGGGTCGTGCCACTCCAGGGGGAACACGGGGAACCCGAGGCGGTCGCCGTCGCGTTTTGAGAGTTTGCCCTTGCCGTCGGGCTTGAGCAACAGGGGGAGATGCACGAAACGTGGAGCAGTATCTGCCCAGCCAAATGCCTCGTATAGAAGCTGATGCAACGGAGCCGAGGGAAGCCACTCCTCGCCGCGAATCACGTGGGTGATCTTCATCAAGTGGTCGTCGACGATGTTGGCAAGGTGGTAGGTGGGGAGGTCGTCGGCGCTCTTGTATAGCACCTTGTCATCGAGCACATTGGACGATATAGTGACGGGGCCGCGCAGGAGGTCGTTGACGGTTACCTGCTGGTCGGGCTCAATTTTAAATCTCACGACGTATTTCTCGCCGGCGTCAATCAGGCGTTTCACCTCGTCGGCGGGAAGAGTCAGGGAGTTGCGCATCTCTCCTCGGGTGCGGGCGTCGTATTGGAAATTGGCCACCGAGGCGCGCTTAGCTTCCAGCTCCTCGGGGGTGTCGAAGGCGATATAGGCGCGGCCGTTGTCGAGCAACATCTTCACGTGCTCGCGGTAGATGTCGCGGCGCTCGCTCTGCTTGTAAGGACCGTAAGGGCCACCCTCGCGCACGCCCTCGTCGATACCGATTCCGAGCCAAGCGAGGGCCTCGTTGATGTAGTCCTCAGCGCCGGGAACGAAGCGCTGGGAATCGGTGTCCTCGATACGGAGGATCATTTTGCCGCCGTTCTGGCGGGCGAACAGATAATTGTAGAGGGCGGTGCGCACGCCGCCGATATGCAGAGGTCCCGTGGGGGACGGGGCGAATCTTACCCTAACTTCTTGTTGCATGATTAGATTATGATTAACAGCCGCGAAGGTAGTAAAAAAGTTTCTAGTTTTAAGTTTCTAGTTTCTAGTTTTTGGGAGAGAGGGTATAAGGCTAATACGTTATTACAGGATAACGAAGCGTAATCAGGGGATGTTAAAGGAGAAAATGAGTAAAGGAGGAAAAGGAGGAGTTTTTAGACATTGAAAAGGAAGTGCATGATGTCGCCGTCCTGTACGATGTAATCCTTGCCCTCGATGGCCATTTTACCAGCCTCGCGCACGCCCTTCTCGCCGCCCAAGGTTACATAGTCGTCGTACTTGATCACCTCGGCGCGGATAAAGCCGCGCTCAAAGTCGGTGTGGATAATTCCGGCGCACTGTGGGGCTTTGGAGCCCCGCATGAACGTCCAGGCGCGCACCTCGTCGGGTCCGGCCGTAAAGTAGGTTTGGAGGTCCAGCAGGGCATAAGCTGCACGAATCAGGCGGGACACTCCCGACTCCTCCAATCCCATGTCGGCGAGGAACTCTTGGCGCTCCTCCCACGTTTCCAGTTCGGTGATTTCGCTCTCGGTGCGGGCGGCCACGATGAGGATTTGGGCGTTTTCGTCCTTGACGGCCTCGCGCACGGCATCGACGTAGGCGTTGCCGGTGGCGGCCGAGGCGTCGTCGACGTTGCACACGTACATCACGGGCTTGGAGGTCAACAGGAACAGCTCGCGGGCGAATTTCTTTTCATCGGGGGTCTCCAGTTCGACGGTGCGAGCGGGCTTGCCGGCCTCGAGTGCCTCCTTGAATCGCTGGAGCACGTCGGCCTGCATTTTGGCCACCTTGTCGCCACCGGTTTGGGCTTGCTTTATGCAGCGGGCCAGGCGGCTTTCGACAGTCTCCAAGTCCTTGATTTGCAACTCGTAGTCGATAATCTCCTTGTCGCGCACGGGGTCGACCGAACCGTCGACGTGGGTAATGTTGTCGTCGTCGAAGCAGCGGAGCACGTGGAGGATGGCGTCGGTCTCTCGGATGTTGGCCAGGAACTTGTTGCCCAGGCCCTCGCCCTTGCTGGCGCCCTTGACAAGGCCGGCGATGTCGACAATCTCGACCGTGGCGGGGACGATGCTCTTTGGCTGGCACATCTCGACGAGGCGGGTCAAACGATCGTCGGGTACCGAGATGACGCCCACGTTGGGCTCAATGGTGCAAAAGGGGAAGTTGGCCGATTGGGCCTTGGCGTTGGAGAGGCAATTGAAAAGGGTGGATTTGCCCACGTTGGGCAATCCCACTATACCGCATTGTAATGACATGTCGTTATCTTGAGTGATTTAAATTCACCCGCGAAGATACAAAATTCTCCCGACACTGCCTAACTACCGTTCACAAGGGCGCAGATGCAATTAGACTACGAATCTAACAAATCCTACGAATCTTTAAGCGGATTATCGAATTGCGCTGACGCTTAACGAATGGCCACGAATGCCATCCGGAAGGAATCTCATTCTGCGGCCTTCGTGGCGTAGAAGTCGCGGAGGACGGCGAAGGCGGCTTTCTTTACCCCACGGTCGGAAACGAGGCCCTTACGGTTGAAGAAATTCTGCGTCTGGTGGTTTTGACGGCGTGGCGAGCGGAAATCTTTGAGAATCCAGGGGGAGCAACCGGCCCATCCGTCCTGACGGTTATACATATTCAATGTGCGGGCGTAGAGGTCGGCCTGGTACTCCTCGGTCCATTTCTGGGTGGGGGCGCCATGCCAACCGGCCACGGCACCGGCACCAAACTCGCTCACAAAGAACGGTTTGTCGTAAGGGATGTCGTAGTTGTGATGGTCGCACAATTGGGGAGTGCCGCCATACCAGCCGAGGTAGGCATTGAAGCTAACGATATCGACCCACTGGTGCATGTTGTCACTGATATGGGCCACGTCATCGTTTTCGGAAGTGATCTCCATGGCCATCGACAGCAGGCGCTCTTGGTCGGCCTCCTTCACCTGACGGGCTAAAGCGGTGAGAAATTGGTCGCGGGCGGGCGTGTGGGGCGTCTCGTTGGCGATGCTCCACACAACGATGGCGCAGCGGTTGTGGTCGCGACTGATGTTGTCGCACAGCTGGGCTTGGGCGTTGGCCAATGTGGCGGGATTTTCCCAGTCGATGGTCCAATAGACAGGGATTTCCGACCACACCATCAGTCCCAACTCCTCGGCGCGGCGCACCATGTACTCGTTGTGGGGATAATGAGCCAAGCGCACGAAGTTACAGTTCAGTTCTTTAGCCCATTGCAACAGGGTGTCGCACTCGGCCTTGGCGGTTACTCTCCTTCCCTCGAACGGAGCCTCCTCGTGGATGGATATGCCGCGGAAGAACACTGGCTGTCCGTTGAGCTTGATGGTCTTGCCGTCGACGGCGATATGGCGGAAGCCGATACGGTCGCGGAGAGTCTCGTCGCCGCAAGCCACCTCGACGTCATAGAGCCGAGGCGACTCGGGGCTCCACAACTCGGGCTTGGCCTTGACCGTGGCCGAGGCTTGGCCCTGGTCGTCGGTCGTAAGCTCGCGCTTGATTTTCAATTCGGGGATGGAGATGGTGACCTTCTGGCCCTCAGCGGGTTGGGCAAGCTGAACCGATAGTGAGATTTCGTTGTATTTCTGGGGGGAAAGCTTTAGTGAGTAGTCGTCGACCGACACCTCAGGCGTGGTCACAAGCATCACGTCGCGGGTGATGCCGCCATAGTTCCACCAATCACTGATCAACGTGGGCACATCCTCGGCGTGGCGGGTGTTGTTAACCCTGACAACCAAGGTGTTATCACCTTCATTCAGCTTGCCTGTCACATCGAAGTTGAAGGGGGTGAAACCGCCCTCATGGGTACCCAATTTCTCTCCGTTGAGGTAAACGTCGGCGTGGTAGTTGACAGCGGCGAAATAGAGGTATTGACGGCTGTCGGGAGTTCCGTGGAATGGGACGTTGCGCTTGTACCACACGGTGCCCTCGTAGAGCATCAATTCAGGTCGCTGGATGTTCCAGTCGCCGGGCACTTGGAGGGTCTCGGCATCGCAGAAGTCGTATTCCACATGGTCGTAGCCGCTTTGCGGTTGCTGGTCGCGGAAGAAACCGTTGGGGGTTTCGTTCATGCGGTAGTCGTAGTAGCCGGTCTCGATAGGGTCGACAATGGTTTGCCACGTGCCGTTGAGGGAGGTTACATCCCGTGAATATACGTTGTGGAGCACACGCTCGGCCTGGGCGCCGGAGACCACGGCGCATAATGCCACCGCCAGTAAAAATCTCTTCATAGTCGTATCGTGATGAATTCAGTTATGGTACCACCGCGAAGTTACAACAAAAATCGGGCTGCGCCAAACGGTGCAACCCGATTTTTTAATGGGGGAAGCCAGGGTTATTTCAGGCCCTCGACGAATTTGCGGAGGTCCTCATTCTCGGGGTCGAGCTCGAGGAACTTCTGGTAGTAACCCTTGGCTGTCTCGGTGTCCTTTTGCTTCATGTAGTAGCCACCGAGCAGGTTATAGATCGAGCGGTAGTCGTTGGCGCGCTTCTCGAGGTTGGCGGGGTCGGCGTCAAGCACTTTGAGAGTTTGCTGGAAAGCCTCGACGGTCTCGGCGGTGGGGTCGTTGTTGTCGCGGATGTAGAGGATACGTGCCTTGGTGAAGATGGGCAGGTAGTGGTCGGGCACGCGGTCAACAGCGATCTGGGCGTACTTCAAACCGTTCTCGATGGCGGCTGCGCGCTCGGGGGAGTCGGCCTCGCTGGTTGCGGCAAGGTTCTGGTAACGACGGGCCAATGAGAGGATATCGTTGGTGGAGGCGTCGCCCGAGTCAACGTATTTCTGGAGGGCGGCTGCGGCCTGGGGATACATCTTGGCGCGGTCGTAAGCCGAGCTGAGGTCAACCAAAAGAGCGGTCTTGTCGGGGGCGACCTCCACGGCTTTCTCGAATTGGGCTACCGCCAGGGTGTCCTGGCCGAGCTTCTCGAGCACGTCGCCATAGGTGGTGTAGTCGTTGGCCACAAACTCAGCCTTGGGGTTGGCGAAGAACTCCTTGGCGTATTTGTCGGCCTCGGGATAGTTCTCCAAAGCGGCCTGGTCGAGGAAGAGCATGCGCTGCATGTAGAAGTTGGTGGGGTCCTCACGCAGAATCTTCTGGGCAAGGTCGAACGACTCCTGATATTTCTTGCCGAAGTAGAGCAGACCCACGTAGCGTTGCTCGTCCTTCTTGAAGTGGTTGGGGTTCTGGATGTATTTGCCGTACTGCTCGGCGGCCATTGTCAGCTGGTTGTTCTCGTAGTACTGCTCGGCGAGCTCACGCTGTGCCATGGCCGAGTTGGGAAGAGCCTCAAGCAGGTCCTGCACCATCTTGATGGAGTACTGGGGATTGACGGGGAAATAGGTGCGGGCGTATTTGATGAAGGCACCGGGGTAGTCAACCACGTTGTTGTCCTCCTTGTCCATGTTCATGGCCATCTCGTAGAGGCCGGCGGCGTTGCCCACATTCTTGGCGGCCTCGCGGTCGGCCTCAAGGATGTAAATCGCGGGCTCTTTCTTGTTTTTCTTGCGTGCCTGAGCGATGTTGTCGTCGATCTCCTTGGCGTAGGTTGTGGGGTCGGCGTTGAAGTAGGCGCGGGCAATGTCGGCGTAAATCGCAGCGTTCTTGCCGGCGAGGTTCTGAGCCTGCTTGAACTGGGGAGTAGCCGAGCCCTTGTCGCCCTGTGACAGAGCCAGCTGGCCCAGACCTACATAGTTGAGAGGTTGCTCGGCGTTGGCGGCGATACCCTCGTCGAAGCGCTTCTTGGCAGCGGCTTTGTCGCCTTTCTCAAGAGCGATTGCGCCAAGGTAGTAGCAGGCCTCCGAGCGGTCGGTGCCGGCATCGTTGAACGTGCGAAGAAGGATTTCCTGGGCGTCGTCCAGGTCACCAGCGGTATAATACTGGATACCGTCCTTGTAGCCCTGAGCCGAGGCAACGAATGCGCCTGCCACGAGCAGGGTGCTTAAGATGTGAATTCTCATGCTTATAATATTAATGTGTGATTGTTTATTTATGGTATCTATACGTTTTGACTCTTAAATAACGGATTGGTTTAGAATTTATTCTACGTTGACCATTCGCGGATGCACAACGGCAGGCAAAATGCCGGTTTTCATGATGATCTTCTGGCCCTGGAATCCGGTGACGAATGAGTAGAACCCATGGGAGGGGGTGCCACCCACGCCAGTGGTGACCATATAAATCGAGCGGTACAGCGGGTAGCGACCGTCAAATATATACGCCTGATAGGGCTGGTAGGCCTCGATGGAGTCGTCGCGGCGTATCTTCAGTACCTTGATCGACGAGTCGAAGGTCGACGCGGTGGTGTCGTTCTGCTCCAAGCTCTTGGCCATCGACTCGGCATTGGCCACAGCCGCATTGTTCATGTCGGCCGACACCCAGCTTACACCAATGACGCCGATGGCGTTCTTGTTGTTCTGCACGGCCTTGAACACCTCGGGATTGGTGGCCTGGGCGTACACGTTGTCGGCGAATTTCTCGCCGCGCATCAGCGAGTCCTTCATATACTGGACGGTCGACGAGGCCTCGTTGTCGAATACCACGGAGATCTTGCCGAGTTTGGAGGGCTCGAGCTGGTTCCATTCGGTGACCTGGCCGGTGAGGATCTCGCGTATCTCGTTGATGGATAGGATCTCAATGGGGTTTGCGGGGTTGACAATCAAGGCGATAGCGTCGACTGCGATGCGCGAGGTCTTTGGTTTCTTCTTGTTGGCGGTGAGATAAGCGGTTTCCTCGGGGGTGAGCTCACGCGCGAGCACAGCCGAGGGCACATGCAGGCTCATCAGCGAGTCGACACATGCCTTCTCGTTGAGGTAATAGGGGAGCACGCTCACGTCGGGGTAAATGTACTCGAACACCCCGATTTCTTGCTCGATAATGTTCTGGAAACTCTCGTCGCAGGCCAAAATGGTAACTCCCGAGGTTGAGGTCACGCCCTTGGGCTTGTCGCTAAATTTTGTGCAGGCGCCCAATGCCAGGGCCACCATGGCCACGGCCAGAGCGCGGAATATGTATCGCTTACTCATCGTCATCGGCTGTTGTTTAGGGGATTATACACGCGAGTCGATACCGGCAAACTGGCGATAGGCACGCCAAACGCCGTAAACGATAAACACAGCGGCGAGCAACCAGCGAGCCCAGTCCCACTGGGGATTCCACTGGAAGAAGTTGATAATCATAAGCACGCCCA
The DNA here is from genome assembly GCA_964562375.1 of uncultured Muribaculaceae bacterium. Classification (GTDB taxonomy): domain Bacteria; phylum Bacteroidota; class Bacteroidia; order Bacteroidales; family Muribaculaceae; genus JAJPXC01. The sequence goes on from CAZLSW010000005.1 coordinate 65,486, forward strand.
TGCCCACATAGATGGCGATCATGATGACGCCGAAGATGGTGCGGGCCACGCCGCCCATTGAGCTTTTAGAGTCAGACGCTTTCATTTCTTTTGCAGTTAAATAGTTAAATCCACGCGCCGCAGTAGCCACCCTGGGGTGGCGCGGCTATAAATTTAACGCTTCAAAGGGGCTAAAGGTTGCCCGACTTTGAGATTTGAACGTAAAGTTAACCACTTTTCTCGAATTAACATTGAAAAGTAAATCTTTTAAAAACATTTAACGCTCCATCACCAAGTAGGATGTCGGGGCGTGCCGCCCCGACAGGGTTCAATGTCCCGCCGCCTCGACAGGGTCCAATGTCCCGCCGGCACGGCGGGACATCCTACTTAGCAATGTCCCGCCGGCACGGCGGGACTTCCTACTTAGCTCAGATAGGATGTCGGGCCGTGCCGGCCCGACAGTGCGAGCCTCTCTCCATTCCTAAATTAGTCTTTCTGAAGATTAAATATAGTTAAATGTGGTGACAAATCGGTTACAATTGGCTTTGAGGGGGTTACAAATTTTTGCTGGGTAAAAAATTTGTTGTAATTTTGCCACATCTAAGAGAACACCGAATGCTTGCCCTTAGACTCGATTAATTTTTACAACTTATAGGACTAAGGTATGGCATGAATCAATGACCTCGCCGTGAGGCGCGACCCACGATTTTTGGTGGAAATGTAAGTATGATATAATCTCTACACTTGGAAATTGCTATAAGACAGCTATCTTTAGAATCACAAATCATGCCTTTTGGCTTTAGTCCTTGGGCTCCTTGATGGAAAGGGGTCCGAGGAAATTTTTTATCAACGGGTGATTTCATTCGACATCCCTCGATTTCTATCTCCTTCAGCCGCCATTAACGGGTGATTTCTCTCGATTTCTATCGATTTCTATCGCCTTCAGTCGACCCCCCCCCAAAAAACATAAAACAAAAAAGGCCGCTGAAAAGCGGCCTTGACTTACTTGGTGGCGGGGGCAGGACTCGAACCTGCGACCTTTGGGTTATGAGCCCAACGAGCTACCACTGCTCCACCCCGCGATGTTTTGTGAGTGCAAAGGTACTGCCTTTCCCACGCGCCACCAAATTTTCTCTATTAAATAACGTTAATACAAATATCAAAGAGAGGAAATGCCGTCGCGGAATCTCCTCTCCAAGATAATAAACCAATCATTATCACATTTTTTGCAATGGAAAAAGTAATTTTGCTATGTACTATTAAAACATTGACACCATTAATTGGTTCACGCCATCACAAAAAATTTTCGTAATTTTGCGAAAAATTTTTCTTTTCACCTAAAAATCAACGCGATATGCGCATAGATATTATCACCGTATTGCCCGAAATGCTGGAGTCGCCCCTGAGTTGCTCGATTCTCAAGCGAGCCCAGGACAAGGGGTTGGCCGAAATCCACGTCCACAACCTGCGCGACTACACCACCAACAAGCACCGCAAGGTGGACGATTATCCGTTCGGGGGCGAAGCTGGCATGGTGATGCAGATTGAGCCGGTTGACAGGGCGATCGCGGCGTTGAAGGCCGAGCGCGACTACGACGAGGTGATTTTCACGTCGCCCGACGGGGAGATTCTCACCCAACCGATGGCCAACCGCATGTCGCTGCTCGACAACATTATAATATTGTGCGGCCACTACAAGGGCGTTGACCAGCGGATACGCGAGCACCTGATCACCAAAGAGATATCAATTGGCGACTACGTGTTGACCGGGGGCGAGTTGCCCGCGGTGGTAATCACCGACGCAATCGTGCGGCTAATCCCGGGGGCGATCGGCGACGAGCAGAGTGCGTTGACCGATTCGTTTCAGGACAACTTGCTGGCACCGCCGATCTACACTCGCCCGGCAGTGTACAAGGGCTGGGAAGTGCCTGAGATCCTGCTCTCGGGGCATGAGGCAAAAATCGACGCTTGGCGGCACGAGCAGGCTTTGGAGCGGACACGGAGGCTGCGGCCCGATTTGCTGAAATAGAGAGTATTAGCGGAGAATCTTGGTGATGCCGGAGGAGGTGACGACGATGTGGAGACCCGCCGGGAGGAGGGCAAGGTCGCAAGGCTCGGGGCGACCCATAAGGTCGTAAACAGCTATTACCTGATCGGCAGCGGCGCTCAAGTGGCTGCCAATGTTGGTGGAGGAGTTGGTCGACACCGAAGCTGTGAGTTTAAAAGGGTTGACAGTGATGGAGTAGGAGTCGGTGGCGGGGACGGCCCACTTATAGTCGGTGGAGGTGCCAGTGGCGATATGCGCGGCTGAGGTGAGGGATTCGCCGTCGGCCAGGGGATGGACACCGTTGGGGTCGATGCCCGAGGAGTAGTAGTTGGCGCCCATGAATTTGATCTCGGTGCCGAGGGTGGTAGCGATTGTGCCCGTGTAGGTAAATTCCTGGTTATCGACGTTTTCACAAGCCATTGGGGTAAAAGCCCAGCTGTTGAAACTACCCACGACGTACATCTGCGTCCACGGGGTGAAATCGCGGGTTTCGACGGTACCAGCGGCGGTGTCGATGAGCACTTGCTGGTAGGGGGTTTCGTTAGTGACGGGGAAGAATGTGGCGTCGGCTAGGTTGGTGACGTAGGTATAGGCACCGTCAGAGGCGATGGAGAGGTATCGTGTTTCAGCGCCATCGGTGGCGGTGACGGCATATTGGCCTACGGGCAGCACCTCGCAGCATTTGAATGAGGTGGGGTTGACCTCCACGGCTTGGTAGGTGACGGCGTCGGTGAGATCCACGCTATTGGCGGCGTTGGAGACCCAAGCGGCGAGCAGGGCAAGAGTAAATGCGGTATATCTCATGGCTAAAATTCTACTACGATCATGGTTAAATATTTAAGGGCCGGCACGGTAAGGGAAACACCGTCGCTGGTGGAGGTGAAGGCTAGCTCTTGGGGAGCGCCACCGAGGTAATCGGGAGAGGCGGTCCACACTTTCTTGGCGCCCGATCCGCAGGCAATCTGGATGGGCAAGTTGGACATCTCGCGGGGCTCGGGACGGACAGCCTCGGTGTCGCACCATTCGACGTTGTCGGCTGTGGAGAAGTTCAACAGATGGTAGATTTTCTTACCAGTGGTGGCACGCTCGTATACGGTGATACCGCCGGTTTTAGGAGGCCAGTTGTTGACCTTGGTATCGCTCTCCGAGGCCAGGGACGTTACCGATTCCCAGATTTCATCCTTGGTTGAAAGGGAGCCTCGGAGGAGTTGCTCATAGGCCGTCTGGAAATCGTAGTAGCTTACCATCGCCTGTCGTAGCTCGTCGGACATCTTCAGTGGCGATGCGGGGAAATACTCACGTGAGAGCATGTGGTCGCCCAGCTCGAGGTGATTGCCGCCCAAGGCGATCATAACGGCGTCGGTGAGGAGCACGCCCGGGGTGTTCATGTAGCCGTCACCTCGGTCGGCGCGGTTGTAATTGAGGTAGGATGCGAAGACTGTGCGCACGCCGTAGTTGCTGGCCGCGTCGTTGTTGCCTATGATGTTACGCAGGTCAAGGAAGTATTTCTCGGAGTCCCAGGTCTCGTTGTAGGCGAAGTCGACCTTGCCGGTAGCCACGATCTTGTCGCCACCGTAGGAGCTTACTGCGTTCATCACGAGGCGCTTCTGGGGATGTTTCTCCTTCATGCCATTGATGAATTTCACGTAGTTGTCGGGGAGGTCGACCTCCTCGCCCCAATAGTCATAACGTGTCCCTCGGTATCCGAGCTGGTCGATTTGGTATCCGTCGAAGTCGAAATTGTAGTATACGTCGTCGTTGCGCCTCTTCATCCACTCAATCCAGTAGTAATTTCCGGGCTGGGTAAGGTAGATGTTGCTTTTCCACCCCGAGGGGAGGGCATGGTAATCGCGGGAGGAGTGGTTTTTGTCGGTGTAAAGGTATTTAGATTCCTCCACGCTCCAGCCTTCCTCGTCGTAATCGGTTTCAGCGCCTTCGAGGGCGCCGAAGGCGAGGTTGTAGAACATTGCTTTCATGCCGTGCTTGTGCTGCTCGTCGATGTATTTTTTCACGACTGAGGCGTAGACGGTGCGGTTGGCGATGTCGGTGTACACGTCCATGGGGTTGTCACGTGTACCGGCGAGTGGCCAGTGGTGTTTCCAGTGCCAATCCTGGAACTGCACGCCGTTGATGTGGCAGCGGTTCAAGTAGTCCATTTCGCTCTCGACGACGCCGTCGACGAGCTTAGTGTCGTCGAAAGTAGCGATGAAGCCGTAACGGGGATACATCGTCCAGTCGCTGGAGACGTCGACGGCGATAGTGCCCAGAATCACCTCGGAGCCGTCGGTGGCGGTTGCGTACACCTCAGCGAGGTAGCCTTGAAAATCGGTTGTGGGAGGTGTCCATTGCCAGGTTTTGGCAGTGATGTCGTCTTGGGCGACGATTTCCAGGCCGTTGCGGTAACGCACCTTGGCTCCGTAGGGAGCCTGGGAGGCGGTGAACGTAACGGCATCGCCCGGGGCGTAGGCGCATTTGTCGGTTTTCAAGTCGATTGACATCGGCTCGAAATCGGAAGCGGGCGTAGGCACGTGGATGATCCCGAAAGAGGTGGGGCTGAAGTCAGCCGCCACGGCCTTAGCCGCGGGCAGGACGGCCGCGGCTAAGACGATGAGGGTGAAGATTGGCTTCATGATATAGAACTACTAACTTGTTTTTAGAGGATTACTTTCTTGGCTTGGCCATTGCTGTAGAGGATATAGACCTGACCGCTGACGGGTCGGGTAACGCGCTGGCCCTGAAGGTTGTAGAGGAGACAGTCGCCGAGGGAATCCATCTCCACGTTCTCAATGCCGGTGTAGACGGGGCTGTTGGAGGAGCCGGTGCCGGGGGTACCGGTGACCCCGATGAAGCTCAAGGAGGAGTCGAGGGCCAAAGTTTGAGCCGTTGTGGCCTTGGACAATCCGGTGCAGGCAATAGTGGGGTTGTAGGCGAAGATATACACCGGGGTGAAGTAGACGGTAGGATTGGTCACCGAGGATGGCATGTGGCATGCGATCCAAAGCGGGGTGTCGAAAGAGACAGTGGCGTTGGCTTGCATGGTTGAAAGGGATGGATAGACATCGTAGTTACCTCTCTCAGCATCGGTTGTCTCAATCATATACAACTTGGGGGTCATGGGCGAGTTGCCCGAGTTGAAGACATCGGTGTGGTCGCCCGTGTGGGAGAATTGGCTGTATCCGTTAAGGCCCCAGATATAGGTGTCGGCTTCGCTGGCGTTGACGGTATATTGGAGTTGGAGGGAGCCGATTTTGGGAGCCTCGCCGCGGGTAACGACATTGGGGGTGGCAGCGAGCAGGTCGCAATAGTGGTAGGTGCCGGCAAGGGTTGCCTCTTCTTTGTCCTTATTTACGTAGGTGGTGGAGAGGATCTTGATTCCGGGGTAAACATCGGGGGTATAGGAGGTTGCCACCAGGTCGTCGCCGTGGGGGTTGACGTCGTTCACCGTCAAGGTGTAACCCTTGGAGTTTACGACATGGCCGCAGTCGAGGTAATCGGTCGTGGACAACAGCTGGGAGGCAGCGCCATTGCCGTCGTGAAGGTCGGTGTTATTATACGCGCTTACCGAGTAACGGATATTGTATTTGGCCAAAATCTCGGGGGAGACATTGGGCTGCTTGAGGTTGAATCGGGCGTTGAGGTGAAGCATTGTCACGTCGGCGGGGTTGAACGAAAGGGAGCGCTCGGTAGGGTCGACGTGGCCGTTAACTCCGGCGCGCACCGAGGCCACTTGCTCTCCAGAAAGGCCGTCGATGTCGCCTTCCTTGACCTCGTAGGCCGACAATTGCAGGCTGTAGGGCTTGGGCATCACCACTTGTGCCTGGGTGGTGGCCGAAGAGTTGCGAGGCTGCTCGTCGACCGTATAGCTCATGTCAACAGTGAAATTGGGCTTAACCAATGTACCACCGCGACGGATAATGGAGCCGTAGTAGCTTTTCCCGGAAGGAGACGCGATATCGTCGTCCTGCTGGATTACCTTGGAGAGGGTGGATGTGGCCTTTTGCGACACGCTGGAATCAGTGATAGTAAGCGCGGGCACGGGGTTCTCTGCTTGCTGGATGAGGCCGTTTTGGCGGTAGTTGTTCATGCGGTTGTTGAACGTTGACTCGGTGAGGGAGCGCACGTAGTAGTCGGAGGTCCAGGTGTAGGCTTCGGGGTGGTTCTTTATGAAGTTCCAGGCCTTTTCGGTGTTGAGGGCGTGAAGCTGGATCGACTCGTCGCCATCGAGTCCAGCGCTTACGATGTACATAGTGCCGTTGTCAGTGCGATAGTTGAGTGAGGCGGCACCACGAGCGCGCAGGGTTGCGGCGTAGGTGGGGGCGAGGTAGTCGAGGGCATCGGCGGTATAGGTGGTGCCGTCGATTGTAACCTTTTGGTTTTTGGTGATTTCGATGAGCTGGAAGGCCACAGGATCGGGATCGGCCACGTTGTCGGGGTCGTAGATGGTGATGCGGTTGCTCTTGGCGCTCTTGGTGACACCATCGACATAGGTAACCGATACCACGTAGAGATAGGTGCCGGCGGGGAGGTCGCCCTTGGCATCCGCATCGGTCACCGAGCCTTTGTCGACGAAGGTGAGGAGGCCGCTCTCGGGATCAAATTTCGAGATGATATTCTTGCTGTCCTCAGGCACGATATTGTCCTCGGTAACGCCGTTGAGCGACTCGCCCTCCGAGGTGACACGGTAGCGGGTGATAGTGTAGGAGGCAATCTGCTTGTCGTTGAGGGTACCCACCTCGACGTTGCTTTGGTCGATATACCACTTGTACTCGATGGAGTGGTTGTCGCCCTCCACCTCGTAGGCGCGGATTTTGGGGCCGTTGGCTTGGGAGATGAACTGGAGCACACCGTTCTCGATGCCGTCCTCGGCGTTGTACCAGAAGATGATGCGGTCGAAGAATTTCTCCATCCAGCGATTCTCCTCCATGGAGAAACCGAAATAGAAGTTGGCGCTCTCCACGTCGATGTATGTGGGGTAAACTTTCACCTCGGCTTCCGAGTTGACATCGAATCCGTCAGTGAATTGGTTGTTGTCCTTGATAGCCGAGCCGCCGTTCTCGCGGTTCCAGCGCTGGGATGAGCGCAACTCGCTGCCCCAAGTGTTATCAAACTCGTAGAACACGCTGTTGCCACCCCATCCCGACCAGATCTTGTAATCGCCGGAGCACCAGATGTCCTTTACCACGAAACATTCCCACTCTTTGTCGGTCCAGCGCGATTTGATGCCGTCGGTACTGGAATCGTCCATAGTCTCGGGGAAGGAGTAGGTGTAGGTGCCGTCGCTCCAGGTGAAAGGATTGAGGTCGCCTATCTGGTTGCCGTTGGCCGGGCGGGAGGTGTAGAAGTTTTTGAAGGGGTCGTTTTCGAGATCGTCGAGTGCCGAGGCGTTGACGAATGTAATATCGTCCGAGGTGTAAAGGAGGTTGTCCTTTGCGCGGTAGAAGTAGCTGGGGTGGGCCTTGAACCATGAGCGGGTGAAGACTGTTTGGTAAATCAGCTCGCCGTTGCCGTCGTGGTACACGTTTCCTTGGTCGTCGTATTGCACCCACGCGTCGTGCCAGCCATAGCCGTTGGACGATTGGGTGTCCCAAAGGGGGTGATCATAGACACCGGGGTTGGCCGTGCTCAGAGCGTCGAGGCGCTCATTGTGGATTTCGCCTCCCACGAGGGTGAAAATGAACTCCTTGGCGTTGAATTTAGCCAAGCCGCTGAACGATACTGCCGATGGGTTGGCGTCTCCGTCGAGGGTGACGACGATGTTGTCACACCACAGGCCCTTGGAGTTGCGGGCTGTGTTGATGCCTTGAGCAACCTCGTTTTTGGGATCCTGATACTCGTCGGTCATGTTGGCGTAGAGGATCATCGCGTTGGAGGAGTTGAACTTTACAGCGCCGTCGGAATAAGGGAACCATGTTTCATCGCCGTAGGTATCGCTCAGATCGGGGTAGTCGATATATCCATGAACAATGCCTTGTGATGACAGGCCATTGGCTGCGAGAGTAACGGTGGACCAGTCGGTAGCTGTCTTGTCCTGGATCTTCTCGCCGGGCTTGGCAAACAGCTCATAGCGCTGGAATGTATAATCGTAGTAGTTGTCGACCTTGGCGATGCCGATGTATCCGGGATATATGAATCGACCGCCAGGGATGGTCCAGGAGCCGTCGTTTTGGCGTTCCAACTCCCACTCGGGCTGGAGGTGCCAGTCGCCCTGACGAGACCCCACGAGGAAGTAGTGGGCGCGGGGAGTGCCGTCGGCGTTTACGAAGTCGGCTTTGGTGAGAGGAAGGTTGACCGAGTTGGCGGGGGTGAATGTGACGGTCATGCCGTTGGTGAGGTCGACAGTGATATTGTATTTGCCGGCGTCAAGAGCCCAGTCGTGATAGCCGCTGGAGGTGCGGTTGCTCCATTTTAGACGGGCAATCACGGTGGAGGGAGAGCCGTAGGTGACGATTTCGTCGGTGGTGGAGGAGCCATAGCGGTCGGTGTTGGAGTTGCCGGAATTGGTGTCGGCCAAGGCAGATGCGTTGATGCTGTGCATCACCAGTGATGTGGTGGAGCAGAACGACACGAATGCATAATCTTGATGTTTTTTTCGCACAAGTTGCACGCCCGAGGCGGTGAAAGTGCCGTCGCTCTGGCGAGTCATCTCGATAGCCACATAGTCGTTCTTGACGATTGCGCCGTCCTGGGATGAGTTAAGGTCGCCAAAGAGGTAAAGCTTGAAATTGGAGTCAGCCACCAAGGGATAGGGATCGGAATTGTAGGTCCACTTGCCGTAGTTGGTGTTGCTCTCGTCGGTGATTTTCGAGGCTGCGCGGTATTTGGCGTTGGAGGCCTCATCCAACGAGGCCTCATCCAACGTTGGGCGGTAGACCTTTATGTCGACTGTTTGTTCGCTGTCGTTGTTATTGAAGACAAGGCCGGTGGTTTTGTCGTCTATGTCGACTTTCCACAGGTTGGAGTTGCCCAAGCGGATCATAGGAACGCCATGGGCGGTGACGGTAGCGTCGTTGACTCCGGCGTCGGTCCAACTGGAGCCGGTGTCGCCCCCCCAATAGTGGGCGTACACCGTGGTCCAATTAGCGTCGGAATTGTCAAAAAACACTGTGCCGGCCGAGGCGCCGCACGGCGACAGGGCAAGCGTGAGGATAGATAGAATTAATAGGTTTCTAAGTCTTTTGAGGTTCATAGTGTATGATGAGATTTTGTTAGTTTTTCGGTGTTGAAAAATTGTCCACCGCAAAGGTAATATCAGAAAAACGGCTTGTCGCCGGGATATAGGGAAAATATAGTGAATATAAAGAGCTAAACATCTAAATACCAGCGTAAAAGCGCATCAATACAGTCCAAAAATATAGCGGTAAACGGAGCCTTTTAACCTATATTATTCATAGTCCAAATGTAACAGGTTATTAATGCGCTGAATT
>CAZLSW010000006.1:0-73030 GCA_964562375.1 uncultured Muribaculaceae bacterium
TTGATTTTCAATGAACTAAACGCAATTTTTACAAAATTTAAGAGACACTAATGTCGATTTTTCAACTTTTTGCCATAATTTTGTGGCAATTTTGCAATGAGCGACATTCATTCCATCTTGCAGGCCTTCCAGCCCATTTCCCTGGCCGAAATGAGCGGGATTAAGCTGATGAACCGCACCGACACCAAGTTCATCACCACCCTCCCTATGCTCCTACGGCTGCTTGAGATGGCCTCCACGGCCTACTTCGCGCAGGAAATCGACGGGGAGCGCGTGGCCCACTACTTCACCTCCTATTTCGACACTCGCGACTCCCAGATGTACACGATGCACCAAAACGGGCGCCTCAACCGACAGAAATTGCGCATCCGTTCCTACGTCGACTCACAGATGAGTTTCCTAGAGGTGAAAACCAAGAACAACCACGGACGCACCAAGAAACGCCGTATCGCTATCGACAATTTCGACCCTGTCGTCCCCTCTCGCGACATCATCTTTGACGCTGAGGCTCAGCACCCTTGGAGCGACTTCCTCGGAAAGCACCTCTGGTATCGCCCTGAGGACCTCACGCAGCGTCTCGAGAACCGATTCTCGCGCATCACCCTGGTCAACCGCAACCGCACCGAGCGACTTACAATCGATTTCGGGCTGCGGTTCCACAACCTCGTCACCGGCAACGACATGGACATGGGACAGCTCGTCATAATCGAGCTGAAACGCGACGGCCTTACCCCCTCGCCTATCCTCGAAATCCTGCGCCAACTGCGCATCCATCCCCACGGCTTCAGCAAATACTGCATGGGGGCCGCCCTTACCGACCAATCATTGAAACGCAATTGCATAAAGACCAAAATTCAAGACGTCAAAAAACTCATTAATGCCATCTAAACTTACACGCAATGGATCTTACTGAATATTTTACTCACGGCTATCTGAATATGCTTGTCAGGCTGTTTATCTGCTTGGCAATCAATTTCGTGCTGGTCGACCGCCTTTACTATCCCAAGAGCAAGCGGCGCGACTTCTATTTTACATTTATCCTGATCAATATCGCCATATTCCTGCTGGTGTTCTTCATGATTTTCGTGCTCGAGGACATGAAGGCCAAAACGTCAATGGGTATCGGCATCGGTCTTTTCGGCATATTCTCAATCATGCGCTATCGCACCGACACGATGCCCGTGCGCGAGATGACATATCTCTTTCTTATCGTGGCGCTATCGGTGGTCAACGCCGTGTCGATCTCGATTCCGTTGTTTGAGCTGTTGTTTACCGATTTGCTGGTGCTCGGCATTACCTGGCTTTGCGAGCTTCGTCTACGGGTAAAGCCTTCAAAACTAATTCAATACGACCGAATCAACCTCATTACTCCCGAGCATCGGGAGGAGTTGATTGACGATCTGCGCAAGCGCACCGGGCTGTTGGTCACCTCGGTTGAGGTGGGGGCCATCGACTTCCTGCGCGACTCGGCCATGTTGCGTGTCTACTACACCCCCACGGGTGCCGAGGTTCCCGATACCGTCGATTCAAAAATCAAATTCTCCCGCGAGGACCTCGCCAATACCCTATAATCGGAAATCTCGGGAATCCCGGGAATTTCGGGACTCCCGGGAATCCCGGAAGTCCCGGGAGTCCCGAAATACTCAAAAAACTCGAAAAATTAATTATGAAGCGTATATTATTGATAGCCATTGGTTTGGCTCTCTTGGCTCCGGGCATTCAGGCCGAGGACGACTTCGGAATGTGGTACTCGGTGGGCGCCGAAAAGAAAATCGACAAAAAGTGGTCGGCCGAGCTCGAAGGCGAGTTCCGCACCCGTAACGACGCGCGCACAGCCGACCGCTGGAGCGTGGGCCTGTCGGCCGATTACAAAATCCTAAAGTGGCTCAAAGCCTCGGCCGGTTACACATGGCTCTACGACAACAACCGGGAGAAAATCACCTACCACCCCGACGGTTCCCTGAATGGCTGGCGTCCCTCGTATTGGGGGTCGCGTCACCGCTTCAACGTGTCGCTTCAGGGGAAAATCTCCGCCGGTCACTTCGACATCTCCCTGCGCGAGCGGTGGCAGTACACCTACCGCCCGGGCAAGGACGTGGAGCGTTACGATTTCGACGACAACACATGGGACCTCAACCGCCACGTGCGCGGCAAGGGCTCCAACGTGCTGCGCTCCCGCTTGCAGGTCGACTGGAGCAAAAAGAAGTGCCCGTTCAACCCCTACGCGTCGGTCGAACTCTACAACAACTGGGTGCTCGATAAAACCCGCGTCACCGTGGGTTGCGACTACAAAATCAACAAGCACAACGTCGTGGGCCTTGCCTATCGTTTTCAAGCCACCACATCCCACGACGATGACGACGAGCCCAACCGTCACATCCTCCAACTTTCTTACACATTCAAATTCTAGCCTCCCATGCGATTCCAATATTTTAAGTACCTGGGACGTGGCGCCGCCATCGCCGCGACTTGCCTCGCCCTTATCCTTACGGGCTGTAAAAACGACGACACCGACTTCAGCGACCTCATCAACTCCTCGCCAAACGATCCCGCCGAGGAGATTCCCGAGCCGGAATCTATCGAGCTTGATTTCTCCCAGTTGATTGAGGGCGAGGAGGTTTTCTCGGCTCTCGACAACGACTATGTCGAAACCTCCACCTTCGAGAAAACAGTCTACATCACCTTTGACGGCGATGTGGCTACCCTCTCGGGCGACACTGGCTACGTGAGAAAGCAGGTGTCGGGCGCCCACGTCACTCTCACCCCCACCTCCAAACTCGTGCATTTCATCGCCACAGGCGCCACCACCAACGGGTCGCTGAAATTCTACTCGGAGAAGAAGTTTGCCCTCACCCTCGACGGTGTCGACATCACCAACCCCACCGGAGCCGCCATCAACAACCAGTGCGGCAAGTCGATGTACATCACCCTGGCCGACGGCTCGGTGAACACTCTCACCGACGGCTCCACATATACCCTCATCGACGGTGAGGACCAAAAGGGCGCCCTCTTCAGCGAAGGCCAAATCATCTTCAACGGTGCCGGCTCGCTCACCGTCAACGGCAACTACCGCCATGGCATCGTTTCCGACGACTACATCCTGTTCCGTCCCGGCTCGCAGTTCACCGTTACAACCACCCAAGGCCATGCAATCAAGGCCAACGACGGTGTCACCGTGCGCGGTTCGGTTCTCAACCTTCTGGCCTCGGGTAACGCCGCCAAGGGCATTAACTCGGAGGCCTACGTGGATATCGAAGGAGGCCGCACCACCGTGTTGGCCACAGGATCGAGTGTTGTGGAATTGGGCGACACCACCTCCTGTGCCTGCGTCAAGGCCGACAGCACCGTCACTGTCTCGGCTGGTATCTTGCGCTTAAAGGCAACTGGTGAGGGCGGTAAGGGCATCAACGCCAAGCAGTCGATCCTCGTCAAGGGTGGCCAAATCGACGTCGTCACCTTGGGCGCCAAGGGCTTAGGCTCGCCCAAGGGGATTAAATCCGACATGGATATCACATTCCAAGGAGGCTCAACCTACGCCTACTCGCTCAACGCGCGCCCGGTGGATGCCGCTGGCACCCTCTCGGTCGCCCCAGCCTACACCCTATTTACCGACACATCGCATATATTCCAGTTGGAGTATTAGATTTTGCTAAAATACGGTAGCTTGGTGATGGCCGACCCCTGAAAGGGCATCGAACGTTGGCTCTTTGGATGGCCGTCCAAGGCTGGCCCCCGTTATGTTAGAGGAGGGAGCGGAGATAGACGGTAAGGGAGGTGTCCGGGGAAAGGGCAAGATGGGAGCGTAGGCGCCAGCGGGCTTGCTTGACGCTCTCGGGACGGATGCCCTGCACGCGGGCTATCTGCTTGTTGTCCAATCCGCAAGCGATCAAGGATGCGAGGCGCGTTTCCGAGGCCGAAAGGTTGGGGTGGGCTTCACATAGGCGGGTTTCAAACTCGGGATTCAACTCCCCGAAAGTGGTCATGAACGCGTCGTGCTCCAAGGGGGTCAATGCATGGGCTTTGTCGCTCTCTTTCAGGGTGCGTTCCATCTCTTGCATGCGTAGCTGCATGGCGAGCATGTTGCGCCGCGAACGCATAGCGTCAAGCGAGGAGCGGGCCGATGCGATGCGCTGCAACAGTGAACGTCGATACAGAATCCAACCAACTGATACTGAGAGAACTATAATTAACAGAATAGCTCCGACAAACCAATAGGCTTGACGGTGACGGGCTTGACGCATGTGAGCCTTGACAGTGGCGATTTGCCGGAGGGTTTCTTGGGAGTGGACTTGTTGGGCACGCATATTGGCCGATAGTGAGTCGGATGCTATTTTGGTCAAGCGAGAGTAGTATAACGCACTGTCACTCTGCCTTTTGGCTTCAAAAATAAGCGATCGACCCTCGTAGATTTCTGGTATTGCGCTGGGATCATCCACGTGCTGTAACAATGAGAGTGCTAAATCGCTAAACTCCTCAGCCTCGGCCAATTGCCCATCGGAGAGTGCTACGTGAGCTATATGGGAGGAGTAGATGGCGATGCTGGAGGAATCCTGAAGCTCAAGGGCAATCCTGTAAGCTTGGGTGAGGGCGGCGGTGTCCTGTGCCCAGGTGTAGAGGTTGCCGAGGGCAAGCATGCGGGTATAATCATCTAAGAATCGGGAGTTTAAAGCATCGTTGAGGAGAGAGACGGGAGAGCCAGAATGGAAATCGGGTCGTGTCGGCCCGATAGAGGAAGTGTCCCGTCGACACGGCGGGACATCCTTTCTAACTGCCGTAGCGACGGGTTCCATAATATGGCCGTCCAAGGCCGGCCCCCCTAGGGCGAGAAGGTTTGCGCGGTTGATGGTGTTGGCAAGGGCGAGTTGGGGGAGTTGGGCTGCCAATGCGAGGGAGTCGGCGCGGTCCATCATCTCTAATGCTCCGGTATATTCGCCTAAGTAGTAGAGCATTGCGCCGAGATTCATATATCGGTCGGCGGCGTAAGGCAGGTCGCCTAACGTTTCGAAGGCTTGGGCTTGGTTGAGAAGCCTAAAGTATTGATTTCCATCGTATTCGAGACATGCGGGCTCGAGTTGCCAGTCAATGCGAAGCCACTCGTAGGGGTGTTGCGAGGAGTCGATGCGGGATTTTAGGTCGAGAAACATTTTGCGGGCCTCGGTTTCGTCACCTTGGCGTAGGGTTAGGCGTGCGTGCCAAAATCCTGAGCGCCAGCGTTGTGCATCATAGGTTGTAGAGGAAAATGTATCCAACAAGGCAACGTGTGCGGTAATCGATTCCAGCGGGGCACGGAACATGAAGTCGCGCTCGAGAAGGGCGGTAAGGGAATCGTATTGTGGTGAAATTGCCTCCCAGCCGAAAGGCTGCACCCGTTTGTGGGTGCAGCCTACGGCCAGAATGGCAATCAATAGGATGATAGTAGATTGGTGGCGCATGGTGGCGCGAAGATAGGAAAAAGGTATTAGTTTTTGGTTTCTAGTTTCCAGTTTCTTGTTGGGGACCCCGCGGCGAACCGCGGGGCACCGTGGCTTGATGATGGTGTCGACCCGAGGACGGGTCGACTTCCATTCTATTGAGGGGATATCCTGAGGCTATCGATAGATTTTTTTGGAGCCTTTTGAGGTTACTTGGATGCAGAGGCCGCGGGGAGCGTCGAGGGGACGGCCTTGTAGGTCGAAGTAACGGGGTGCTTCGTCGATAATATTTTCATTATCAATGGATTGGATGCCGCTTGAGGAGGCGGAGATGGCATAGGTGGTCGTTGCTGGGAAGGCGTCCTCGCCCATGGTATAGTTGACCTCCCAGATCTTGCCTACGAGGGGGCACGGAGCCTCGATGATTGTGCCATAAGTGATGGGCGTGGTGTAGACCAAGGTCCCGTCGGTGTCAAACAAATTGCCTGTGCCCCAAGAGTTTACGCCAAAAATAGAATTGTTGTAGGAGTAAATCGAGAAGGTGAAGAGGTCGGTGTCGATATCCCACGTCATGAGCGACAAAGGATTTTGGCCACGGTTGTAGCTCTTGGCGTTCTCTTTGTAGAACGAGAGGGCTGTTGAGGGTGCGTAAAGCGAACCGTAAGCGGTTGGTCCTGAGGTAGGTGCGGCGTCGGATAGCACGAAACGGTAGTCGTTGCCCTCGCCGAAAGCGTCCTCCCATGAGGTGCCGTTCCAGTTTTTGTTGTCAATCCAGAAGGTCATGCCTTGGCCTTTAATGTTGTCGAAGCAGTTGGTGAGTTTCAGTCCGGCGTCGGTTGTGTTGGCAGGGATGTAAAGCTTGGTGAGCATGGTGCGGGTAAATGCGTGGTCGTCAATGCGTTTCAGGCCGGCAGGTAGCCAATGGTCAACGCCGTTGGTTGCGACTGTTTCGAGCGCGGAGCAACCCGTGAAGCACCATCCCTTGATGTCGCTGGTGTTTTTGTGGAAGTTGATGGATTTCAGAGAGTTACAGCCGTAGAAAGTGGCTACTGAGTAGATGGTGGTTTGTGGTAGAGAAAGAGTGGCCAAGGCCGAGCAGCCGTAGAACATGTAATTGGGGAGCTCGGTGAGGTACAACTCCACGGTTTTCAGCGTTTTACAGTTGGCGCAGACGCCATTGGAGATAGAGATGTCGGGGCGATCGCAGGTGAATTCGGTAAGGCCCGAGCGGTAGAATGCCAAGCGGTTGATTGTGGCTATGTTTTTGCCTGGGGTTGATGTGTTTAGGAGGATTTTCTTGAGGGATGTGCAACCGAAAAACGCGCCCGTGTCGATAGTGGTGAGCGTGGCTGAAGGGGTAAAAGTTCCGGATGTTACCGCATTAGGGCAAACGAAGATAAGTCGTTTGTAATCAGAAGAATACAGCGTGCCTGAGGAGGCTTTGTAGGTGCCGTTGGTCGACGTGATTGTCGCGAGGTTCTCCATGCCAGCGAGAGCGAGGCCCGAGGCCACTGTGCATTTGGAGCCGATTTCCAATGCGGTAATCTGGCATTGGCCGTAGAGGGCGTATTCGCCGAGCATCAGGCGATCGCGATAAGCCTCTGGGGCTGAGGGGAGTAGTGAGGTGGTGAGGTCGAAGGTGCCAGAATACTGGACTCCGTAGGGAGCGATGAGAGTGGTGAGGGTGGTGCCGTAGATGGCGAGCCAGCCATCTGCGGCGACAACAGCCTCGTCGGAGGCGGTTGCCGGGGTCTTGTAAGTGGTAATGGAGGTCAAGTTGGCGCATCCGGCGAAGTTGCCGGGGACAACGTCTACGATGTTTTGGCCCAGGGTGACTGTCTTGAGTCCCGACTCGTTGAAGAAAGCGGGGAAACCAGTGGGGTCGTAGGTCGCGCCGAGGTAGTCGTCGTAGGGGAAGAAGGGCGCCGTGCCGATGTGGGTGACAGCGTAGGTGGTGCCGTCGTAGGTGATTTGGTCGGGGACGACGAGGTTCTCCGGGCAGGTGTCGGCGTAGCCGCACAGTTGAGCGGCGTTGCTGCCGCTTGCGCTGAGGTGGTAAAGCAGGCCGTCAACCTCGACGGCCTCGCCTTGCCATGAATAAGTGGTAGTGGCGGCGCTTGTAGATAGGGTTGCGGCCACCAGGGATGCTAAAACACAGAATTTCATACCTTTTGTCATAACTTCTTGGAAATTGATTAAACCTGTATTTAGGGGCAGAGACGGTGCCCCGATGTTCTAAGAAGCTGCCGCGAAGTTATAGGCAAAAATGGGATGTTACAAGGGCGTAGACGGGGTGTAGACCCTTTGTAGACCGAAAATGACGAACCCCGCGGCAAACCGCGGGGCACCGTGGCTTGATGGGAGGTCGTGCCTGGCTAAGTAGGAGGTCCCGCCGTGTCGGCGGGAGAGATAATTCTGTCGGGCCGACACGGCCCGACGTCCTACTTAAGCGGTCCAAGCCCGACGTCCTACTTAAGCGGTCCAAGCCCGACTCCCCTAAATGGCCGTCCAAGGATGGGAGGTCCTAACAGCCGAGGGTGGCGAGGATCTGGTGGACGGCGGAGGGGATGTCGGGCGATTTCTCGAGGCACTTGATGAAGAGGGACCCGATGATGGCGCCTGAGGAGTGGGAGCAAGCGTCGGCTAGGGTGCCTGGGTTGGAGATGCCGAAGCCGATTAGGCGGTTGTGCTTGAGATCCATGGCGTTGACGCGGTCGAAGTACTCCAATTGCTCGGGACCGAAGGAGTCGCGGGTGCCGGTGGTGGCCGCGGCCGAAACCATGTAGATGAATCCTGAGCAATGGTCGTCGATCAGGTGGATTCGCTCGTCGGAGGTTTCGGGGGTAATCAACATGATGATAGGCAGGTCGTACTTGTCGCAAAGTGCCTTGAAATCACGCAGATAGTCGTCGAAGGGCAGATCGGGGATAATCAGAGCGTCGATACCGGCCTCCTTGGCGCGACGGAACAGCGGCTCCACTCCGAATTGCATGATAGGGTTCAAGTAACCCATTAATACCAAGGGGGTTTCCTTGGCGTCATCGCGGGCGGCTTCCACCTGGTCGAGCAGGTTGCGGAGAGTTTGACCGTTTTTGAGTGCGACGGTCGACGAGGCTTGGATCGTGGGACCGTCGGCCATGGGATCGGAGAAAGGAATACCCACCTCAATCATGTCAACTCCCTGATTCACAAGCTCGCGGATGATTTCACCTGTGGAGTTGAGTGTGGGGTGTCCTGCGGTGAAAAACACCGAGAGCAGGTTGCTATTTTTTCTCCCAAAGAGGTTTTGAAGTCGATTCATTTTCGTTGAATTTACGGAGTGAAAGAATGAAATTGGCCAGCTGGAGGACATTTTTGCGTCCTGGGGCCGACTCAAATCGGCTGTTGACGTCGATTCCGGCCATACCGGGTCGCATAGCCTCGACGATGGCGTCCACGTCATCCGGGCCGATGCCTCCGCTGAGCAGGTAAGGAGTTGAGAGCGAGTAATTTTCCAAGCTTTGCCATCGGAATTTTCGCCCCGAACCGCCGCGCGATTTCGACTTGGTGTCGAAGACGAACGCGTCAACCACCCCCTCGTAGGGTCGCAAGTCGTCCCACTGGGTGTTTTTGTCCACGCCTATAGCCTTCAACACGCTGTATCCAAGGTCTTTAAGTGTTTGGCATTGTTCGGCCGACTCATCTCCGTGGAGCTGAACATAGTGGATGCCGTAGCGCTGACAGATGGCGTGGATGTCGTCGGTGGTGGCATTGACGAATACGCCTACGGGGCGGATATACTCGGGTAATTCCTTAACCGACTGAGGGTCAAGCCCGATAGCCGACCGTGGGGAGCCATCATAGAATATAAAGCCCATCAACATGGGGGCGAGGGCTCCCACGTCGCGAATGTTGTCGGGATAGCGGTTGCCGCACACCTTGATTACCATATCGGAATGGCGAGGGCGCAGGGTTTTCGGGTCGTTATTGCTTGGTATTGAGTTCATTGAGTAATGATTTTAAAGCTTCGGGGGGATTGGGGGTGGTCATGAAAGTTTCGCCGATAAGGAAGCCGTCATAGCCCATGGCGGCGAGTTCACGCATCTCTTGGGCACCACGGATTCCACTTTCCGAAATCTTGACAGCCTCGGCGGGGAGTAGCGAGGCCAACTGGCGTGATATGTCGAGGTCGGTGACGAAACGTCGCAGGTCGCGGTTGTTGACGCCAACCACGTCTATTTCAGGGTTATAGTGGCCGATTTCCTCGGGGGAATGCATCTCGAGCAGCACTTGCAGGTCGAGCGAGTGGGCGTAATGGGTGAAATCCTTGACCTCCTCGGGGGTGAGGATAGCGGCGATGAGCAGGATGGCGTCGGCGCCGGCCAAGCGCGCTTGGGCGATTTGGTAGCGGTCGACGGTAAAATCCTTGCGCAGAAGGGGATAAGTGTTGCCAACGGCATTCCGGGCGACAGCCAAGTCGATGAGCGAACCGCCGAAATAGGGGGTGTCGGTGAGGACGGAGCTTGCCGCGGCACCCGCGTCGCAGTAACCACGGACGACATCGCCGGCGTCGATTGTTTGGTGGATCTCGCCCTTGGAGGGGGAGCGGCGTTTATGCTCGGCGATGATACCCCACGGGGTGGCCTTGATGGCGTCGCGAAAGGAGAGGGTATAGCGAGGAGCGAGTTGGGCCAGGGAGTCGATGGCCTCCATCGATAGCAACTGCTTTTGGGCTGCTACCTCGACGCGTTTATGGGCGGCTATTTCATTGAGGATATTTTTCATTTTTGGGCTTTCGAGGGGGACCACCGCGGCGAACCGCGGGGCACGGTGGCTTGATGATGCTTAGCTGTTGAGCTCGACGAAACGGCGGAAACGGGCTTGGGCGGCTCCCGAGCGGATTGATTCCTCGGCTTGGGCACGGGCCTCGGCGATTGAGACCTCCGGCTCGAGCGTGTGGATGGCGAAGGCGGCGTTGGCCACGACGCAATTTTGTTGCGCGGGGGTAGCGGTGCCGGCAAGTACGCGGTCGAAGATTCCCGCGGCCTCGGCGATGGTGTCGCCGCCGTAGAGGTCGTCCTGTTGCGCGCGAGGGAAGCCCAGTTCCTCGGGGGTGTAGACGCGCTCACCCTCGGGGGACGCTACCTTGAAGTCGCTGGTGAGCGAAATCTCGTCGTAACCGTCCATTGAGTGTACGATGGTACAGTTAATTCCCTCGTTTTGAGCGATATAGTTGTAAAGCCGCAGGAGCTTGAGGTTGTAGACGCCCAAAAGCTGGTATTTGGGCATGGTGGGGTTGACCAATGGGCCAAGCATGTTGAAGAAGGTGCGGACGGCCAGGGCTTTGCGCACTGGGCCAACGCTCTTCAATGCCGGTGAGAAGAACGGCGCGTGGAGATAGGCCACGCCGCTCTCGTCCAACGATTTGGCGAGGGTTTCCTGGTCGGCGGTGAATTTCACGCCGTGAGTTTCCAAGACGTTGGAGGCACCCGAGATTGACGAAGCACCGTAGTTGCCGTGCTTCACCACCTTGCGTCCCGTTCCGGCCACAACGAAGCAGGTAGCGGTGCTTATATTAAATGTGTTCTTACCGTCGCCGCCTGTGCCAACGATGTCGATGGCTTTTACTCCCGGGAAGTCGATGGGATTGCGTCGCTCGAGGATTGCGTCGCGGAAACCCGTTAGCTCGTCGGTGGTGATTGAGCGCATAAGGAACACGGTCATAAACGCCGAGAGCTGGGCGTCGTTATACTTGGAGTCGGCGATGTTTAACAGCACGTCGCGTGCCTCTTGTCGGGAGAGGTTGCGGTGCTCGAACATTTTATATAACAAATTCTTCATTTTCTAAGCCAGTTTTCGATGATACGTTGACCCACAGGGGTGAGGATTGACTCGGGGTGGAATTGTAGGCCTCGGATGTCGAGGTCCTTGTGACGGATGGCCATGATGTGGCCTTCGTCGGAAGTGGCGATCACTTGGAGTTGGTCGGGGAAACCGTCCGGAGAGATCGCCCAAGAATGGTATCGGCCTACATCAAACCGGGCTGGGAGCCCCTCGAACAGGTAGTCGTCGGCGATAATGTTGACCGGACGGCTCAAGCCATGGTACACCTCGGGGAGGTTGACCAGCGATGCCCCGAACCGCTCTCCGAGTGCTTGGTGTCCCAGGCATACTCCGAGGATGGGCATCTCGGTGGCGTAACGGCGCAACACCTCAGGCATCAACCCGGCCTCCGATGGGATACCCGGGCCCGGGGAGATGATAAGCTTGTCGTACTCACCCACGCGGTCGAGGTCGACGACGTCGTTGCGCACGACGTCGCAGGGCTGTCCGGCCTGTCGCACGGCGTGCACCAAGTTGTAGGTGAACGAGTCGTAATTGTCGATTATTAATAGTTTCATCGCGAAGACATATCTGAATATTTGAATAATATGCGGTAGAAATGCATAAATATAAATAAATTGTGAAG
Source organism: uncultured Muribaculaceae bacterium (assembly GCA_964562375.1). Classification (GTDB taxonomy): domain Bacteria; phylum Bacteroidota; class Bacteroidia; order Bacteroidales; family Muribaculaceae; genus JAJPXC01. Next base: position 11,860 of record CAZLSW010000006.1, read on the forward strand.
TAATTGCATTTCGAGCGCAAAAATAAGCATAAATATCCATTCTCGCAAGAATATTAGGAAAAAGTTGTAATTTCGCGGTGAAATGGCAGCAATGACGGAAATAATGGATACTTGTGCCGCCGACACGGCGGCACGTCCTACTTATGCGGTCGACACGGCGGCACATCCTACTTATGCGGCCGACACGGCGGCACGTCCTACTTATCTTCCTACTTGTCCTTGGAATATCGAGGGGGAGGCTGATTGTCCCTACGCGTCGGAGCGGGAGGTGCTGCTGTGTTCGCAAGGGGTTGAGGGGAATTACCTCCACGGTATGGAGCCGCAGGCTCGGCCCTTGGGGGTGGCCCGCGACTCGGGGTTGCTAGCGGCGTTGACGGTGATGTTCCTGCTGGTGGCGTTCAATTTCCGTAGCTGCGCCAGGATGTTCAAGGCGATGTCGCAGGACTTATGGTCGGTGCGTCGGCGCGAGAATGCCTTCGACGACCACACGGCCAACGAGACTCGGGTGATGCTGGTGATGTTGCTCCAGCTATGGCTTTGCGAGGGATTGCTCCTCTACTTCTGGGGAGAGTCGCAAGGGTACATCCCGATGATGGGGTGGGTGCACCCAATCGCTTTTACGGGGGCGTTGGCGTTGGGGTTCTATATCTTCCAGTTGCTGGCCTATAAGGTGGTGGGATACGCGTTCAGCGATCCAATCGGGGCGTCGCAGTGGATACGCGGGTATAATTCCTCGCAAGCGTTTCTGGGCGTTGGGCTGGTGATTCCCGCGGTGGTGATTATCTTCTATCCCGGAGCCTCGGAGGCGATGTTGTGGACTGGAGTGGGGTTGTATATGCTGGCTCGTATAACGTTTATAATTAAGGGTTTTAGAATTTTTTACCACAATTTTTCGTCGTTGCTTTATTTTATTTTGTACCTTTGCGCGCTGGAAATCATTCCTATCTTGCTTTTGGGCCTGGCCATCATCAGCTTGGGTCCCATTGTTGAATAATAATCCACACATAGAGAGACGTGAAAGTAAAAAAAGTATTAGTTTCGCAACCCCGACCTACGTCAGAGAAGTCGCCCTATTTCGAGATTGCGGAAAAGTACGGCGTTGAGATCGATTTTCGTCCTTTCATCAAGGTTGAGGGTTTGTCGGCCCGCGAATTTCGTCAGCAAAAGATTTCGATACCCGAATATACAGCGATCATATTCACGGCTCGCACGGCGGTTGACCATTTCTTCCGCCTGTGTGAGGAGATGCGCGTGCCCATCCCCGACACATTAAAATATTTCTGCACCACCGAGTCGATCGCCCTTTACCTGCAGAAGTACATTCTCTACCGCAAGCGCAAGATATTCCACGGCGCGACAGGCAAAATCGAGGACTTGGTACCGCTGTTGGTGAAGCACAACAAGGAGAAGTACCTGTTCGCCGTGAGCGACGTGCACAACAACGACACCTCGATCCTGGACGCCAACAACGTCAACTATACCAAGGCTGTGATGTACCGCACTGTGAGCAACGATTTCGGTAAGGACGAGGCGTTCGATTACGACATGCTCCTCTTCTTCAGCCCCTCGGGCATCGCGTCGCTGTTGAAGAATTTCCCTAATTTCGAGCAAGGCGAAATCCGCATCGGTTGCTTCGGCCCTACCACCGCCAAGGCCGTGCGCGACGCCGGGCTGCGTCTCGACATCGAGGCGCCCTCGCCTAAAGCACCCTCGATGACCACAGCCCTGGAGCTTTACCTCAAGGAGGAAGCGGAAAAAGAGGCGTAGGCTCTTTTTCAAGGCAAGAGTAATCTTTTTCAAGGCAAGAGTAAAGAGGCAAGAGTAAAAAGTGAAAGGTAAAAAGGGAGCGGGGAGGCCCGCTCCTTTTCGATATTATAGGCATTTCAGTTTTCGATATGAAGGCATTAGGATTGGATAAGGATCACAAGCTGTGCAGCGAGACGGCAATCGATTTGCTGTTCGCGCGCGGTACGGCCGACGCTCAAAGCGCGCTGGCTTATCCATTGCGTGCCGTCTGGCGCGAGCACTCTTCGCGTCGCGACGAGAGCCTGGTGCTACGCTTCCTTATTTCCATTCCGAAGAAGCGCTTGAAGCGAGCTGTGTGGCGTGTGTTGATGCGTCGCCGCGTGCGCGAGGCGTTCCGATTGAATTGGCGGTCGTTCCCCGAGTTGGATAGCCGCGGAATCGATTTGGCGTTTATCTATGTGGCGGACAAAGAGTGCTCCTATGCCCGCGTGGAGAGCGCAGTGGTGAAGTTGTTGGGAAAGATTAATGATCAAGAAGCTGCTCATACTGCCGATTAGGTTTTACCAGTTGGCGATATCCCCGATGTTGCCGGCGAGTTGCCGATTTGTACCCACATGCAGCCAGTACGCCATCGAGGCGCTGCAGAAGCATGGGGCCGTGAAAGGCAGCTGGTTGGCTATCAAGCGAATATGCCGCTGTCACCCGTGGGGAGGGAGCGGTTTCGATCCGGTGCCATGAATACCCCAATTGTAGATATCCACACGCATAACCTGGAGGCGCTGCCCCCGGCGGTGATCTCTGTGTCGCCCGGGGTGGAACTGGATTCTCGCCGGCTGTACTCGGTGGGGATTCATCCGTGGGACACGGCCACGTTTGACGGCGACTATACTGAGCTGGAGCGGATGGCTTTATTACCCAACGTGGTGGCGATTGGCGAGACGGGGCTTGATGCGTTGCGCGGGGCGCCGCTGGATCGCCAGGAGGAGATTTTTCGGCGGCATATCGAGATAGCCCAGCGGGTGGGGAAGCCGCTCATCCTGCACGTGGTGAAGGCTTGGGGGAGGCTTCTTGAGATATCGAAGGCATATAGACCACCGCGGCAAACCGCGGGGCACGGTGGCTTGTTGAAACTGCCGAGCCGGCACGGCCCAGCTTCCTTTCTGACCGCGGGGGACGGTGGCTTGCTGATGCTGCCGGGCCGGCACGGCCCAGCTTCCTTTCTAACCGCGGGGCACGGTGGCTTGTTGAAACTGCCGAGCCGGCACGGCCCAGCTTCCTTTCTAACCGCGGGGGACGGTGGCTTGTTGAAACTGCCGGGCCGGCACGGCCCAGCTTCCTTTCTGACCGCAGGGCACGGTGGCTTGCTGATACTGTCGGGCCGGCACGGCCCAGCTTCCTTTCTGACCGCGGGGCACGGTGGCACCTTGGCTGAAGGGCGGTGGATTGTGCATGGGTTTCGGGGGAAGGCTGAGCTGGCGCGGCAGTTGCTGGCCGCGGGGATGGATATTTCACTTGGGGAGCGATTTAATTCCGAGGCTGCCAGGGTGATACCCGCGGAGCGACTGCATTACGAAACTGATTGCTCTTCTCTTCCCATCGAGGAGATCGCGGCACGGATAATGGCTGCAAGAGAAGCTTAAGCTCATGATCGATTCTCATAATTTAAGCTCGGGATAACGTTATTACGTTATTACGTTATTACGTTATTACGAAGCTGAAGAGGGGTTAACGCGAGCGGAGGAGGATGGAGGAGACGTCGGTGGGGGAAAGGGTGTTATGTCCCGCCGGCACGGCTGGACATCCTACTTGAAGGGCTGAGAAGCCGAGGCCGGTCCAGGGGTAGGAGTGGAGGCCGAGGAGATCCAATAGGGTGGTGTAGACGTCGATTTGGCCGATTTCCTGGGAGAAAGTGCCGTGGATGGGAGCGTTGAGGATGATTAGGGGAGTGTGGGTGCCGGGGTCGACCAGGTTGGGGGCCGCTTTATGCAGCTTGCGACGATCGGCGGCAAGGCCCTCATGGTCGCCGGTGATGACGACCATCGTTCTCTCCCAGTCGGGGCGCGAGCGCAGGTAGTCGATGAGGGTTTTCAGCGATGAGTCGGTATAGTTGGCGGTGATTATGTAGTCGCGCAGGAGTGTGGGGTAATTCTCTGAAGGACTGATTTTTTGCAGATGCTCGGGGAGGCGGAAGGGGTTGTGGCCCGAGTAGGTGACCCATAACAGGAACGCGTTTTCACCTTGGGGCCAGATTTCGCCGCGACGCATCTTTTCAACGCTTTGGCGCATAAACTCGCCGTCGCTGAGGCGCCGGGCTGTGCCCACGGGGTCGGTGTTGTCCCAGGATGATGAGTGGAGGAGAGTGTCGACGCCGAAGGCTCGGGCGACAAGCGTTTGGTTCCACACGTGAGGCTTGTCGCAAGTGAGGAGGTAGCTGCGTGTGGGGCGCTCGGCTTTCATGGCTTTTTGGATGGTGGAGAAAGGATAGTCGGGGTGGGAAAACGCGTAGACCTGTCCCTGTGGGGGCATCATTCCCGCTAGCATAAGCAATTGGGCGTCGATTGAGCGCCCGGCGCCCACTTGGGTGAGGACGTTGGGGAAATAAAGCGTGGTGGAGTCGGCGACGAGAGAGTTGAGGAAGGGGGTGATTTCGGTGCTGTTTACCTTCTTGTTGATTGGCCAAGATTCCAATGATTCGCAGAAGACGACAACGAGGTTGGAGGGGTGGGGGAGGGAATCGGCGACGCCCCATTGCTGTTGGCGCTTATGTTCGGCGATCCACTGCTCGGCTTGGGCCACCTCCTGGGCCGTGGGGACGTCGGAGGCTTTCAGAAGGTCGTGGGCGAGGAAACCGGGGATGTGGTAGATTGGCGCGATGCAGGTGGCCTTGTAGCACTCGCGGCTTAGGCGGTCGATCTGTCCCATGGGGCCTCCGCGCCAACAGTCGGCGGCCCAAGCGAGTATTCCCAGGACGATGACGGTGACAAGATAGGGCAGTCCCACGGGGCGCCATTTCTCTCGTCGAGCGCGCATAATAAATATTGTGGCGATAGTGATTATGGGGAGAACGAGGTAGTACCAGCGGAAGGAGTCGGCGACTGAGGGGCCGAAGTCCTGGAGATTACCAGCCAGAAGGTAGCTTTGTGCGGGAATGGCGTTGAAATAAGTGCGGCAGTACATGAGGTTGGCAATCATCACCCCGTCGATGATGAACATCCACAAGGCCGTAGGCCACACCTTTTTAGAAACCATGGCCGGCCACGCCATAAGTGTGGCGCCGAGAAGCAGGTAGGGGTAGAAGGCCAGGAATGTGAACGGGCGGAAGGTGGTTTGGGCCATCCACAACAGGTCGAAGGCGAGGATAGTCGCGATAGAGGCTATCCACGCGATTGTGAAACGCCTGGTCCAGAGCAGGCGTGGAAAGAGCGCAGTCCATTTCATGCCAACAAAGGTAGTAAATTTTTGGAAACTCGGTGGAGATTGCTTAAATTTGCCGTTGAAACGTAAAAACTATTCCACAATGAGATCTAAATACCAGCGAATATTGCTGAAGCTCAGCGGCGAGTCGCTCATGGGCGAGCAGCGTTACGGGATCGACACCACCCGACTCAACGAGTATGCCGAGCAGATATCGGAGATAGCGCAGCGCGGTGTGCAGGTAGCCATCGTGATCGGTGGGGGCAACATTTTCCGCGGGCTACAGGGCGCCTCGCGGGGCTTCGACCGCGTGAAGGGCGACCAAATGGGGATGCTGGCGACGGTGATCAACTCGTTGGCGTTGAGTTCGGCCTTAGAGAGCGCAGGGCAGCCGGCCAAAGTGATGACCTCGCTGAACATGTTCCCCATCGGCGAGTATTATAGCAAATGGAAGGCCCTGGAGTCGCTGCAGCACGGCGAGGTGGCCATCATAGCCGGAGGCACAGGCAACCCGTTCTTCACCACCGACACGGCGTCGGCCCTGCGCGGAGTGGAGCTTGGTTGCGATGTGATGCTCAAGGGCACGCGCGTGGACGGCATCTACACGGCCGACCCGGAGAAGGATCCCGCGGCCAAGAAATTCTCGGAGATTACCTACGACGAGGTGTACAACCGCGGGCTGAAGGTGATGGACTTGACGGCGACGGCGCTGTGCAAGGAGAACCAATTGCCGATTATAGTGTTTGATATGGACACGCCGGGCAATCTGCGCAAGGTGATCGACGGCGAGCCCATCGGCACGCTGGTTTATTAAAGGCCCTTGATTTCATTCGACTTAAGTCGATTGAAGTCGATTGAAGTCGAGAGAAATCAAGCCCGTATTAACGCATCATTAATTAAATCCAATAAATATCCATGACAGACGTAAAGACCTATCTCGGCCCCGCCGAGGAGAAAATGGAGATGGCCGTGGCCTATCTCGACGAATCGCTGGCCCACATCCGTGCCGGTAAAGCCAACCCGAAAATCCTGGACGGCATCAAAGTGAATTACTACGGCTCGGCTGCACCCATTTCCAATGTGGCCAACATCTCGGTGCCCGACGCCCGCACCATCACGATTACTCCCTGGGAGAAATCGATGTTCAAGGAGATTGAGAAAGCCATTATCAACTCGGAGCTTGGCATCACGCCCGAGAACAACGGCGAGGTGATCCGCATCTCGATACCGCCGTTGACCGAGGAGCGCCGCAAGCAGTTGGTGAAGCAGTCGAAGGCTGAGGCCGAGCAGGCCAAGGTTTCGGTGCGCAACGCTCGCCGCGACGCTATCGAGGGCTTGAAGAAAGCCGTGAAGCAAGGTATGCCCGAGGATGTTGAGAAGGATGCCGAAGGCTCGGCCCAGAAGCTCCACGACAAGTACCTGAAGAAGATCGACGAGCTTTTTGCCGCCAAGGAGAAGGAGATACTTACGGTGTAAGAGTTTATAGTTTTTAGTTTCTAGTTTCTAGTTTTTAGTTTCTAGTTTCTAGTTGATGGTGAGATTGGTGGGCGATGAGAGGGTATTAACTAGAAACTTGAAACTAGAGACTGAAAACCTTCAGACCATGCAACGGGTACTGTTTCATAGCACGATTTTCGGGCCGATTCATAGCCGGCGGCTCGGAACTTCGCTGGGGATCAACCTTGGCCCCAACGACGGGAAGATATGCACGTTCGACTGCCTGTATTGTGAGGCCGGGTACAACGCCCAGGGCCCCGGAACGACGGGCATACCCTCGGTAGAACAGGTGGCCGAGCAACTCGACGCCAAGCTCAAGGAGATGCACGCCTCTGGTCAGCAACTCGACGTGATCACCTTCTCGGGCAACGGCGAACCCACGGCGCACCCGCGCTTTGAGGAGATTGTCGACCGGGTGATTGCCCTTCGCGACCGCGATTTTCCGGAGGCCAAGGTGAGCGTGCTGTGCAACTCCACCCGATTGGGCGACGATGGCGTGTGTCGCGCGCTCGCCAAGGTAGATAACAATATTTTGAAACTCGACTCGGCGGTGGATAGGACGATGCGTCTTATCGACCGTCCGGGGTCGAGGTCGTTCAACTGCGAGTGGGTGATCGACCGAATCGCGAGCTTCGGCCACGATTGCATCGTGCAGACGATGCTTCTGCGGGGCGAGGATGACGAGGGTAACGTGATTGACAACACAACCGACGCTGAGGTTGACGCCCTGATCGCGGCTTACAAGAAAATCCAGCCTCGTGAGGTGATGCTCTACTCGATCGACCGGCCGACGCCCGCAAGACGGTTGAGGAAGGTGGAGAGAGAGGACCTCGAGCGGGTGGCGGAGAAGATACGGGCTGCCGGAATAACTGTGCAGGTGAATTAATATGGTATTTCCAAGAGAATTGAGGCCGGGGGATCGGGTGGCGATAGTGTCGCCCGCGAGCGTTATCGAACCCGAGCGCGTAACCGGGACCGTGGCCACGCTTGGCGCCATGGGATTCGACCCCGTAGTGTATCCTCATTCATTGGGACGGCACGGGTCGTTCAGCGGTAGCCGTGAGGAGAGGTTGGAGGACCTGCGACGCGCGTTTTTAGACGAGCGTGTTAGGGCAATTATCTGCTCGCGAGGGGGATACGGCACGGTACACTTGGTGGAGGCTTTGGCCGACTTGGATTTGGCCAAGGATCCGAAATGGGTGGTGGGATTCAGCGACATCTCAGCGTTGCACGCTCTGCTGGCGAGCCGGGGGATCGTGTCGGTGCACGGCTCGATGGCCAAGCAGCTTGCCGAGGGTCCCAAGGACGAGATCAACCAGCAGTTGTACAGGATTTTGCGCGGTGAGAGGCCTTCCTACCGATGGGCCGCGCATGAGTATAACCATAAGGGGAAGGCTCGCGGGACATTGCGCGGGGGCAACCTTGCCGTGCTTGGTGGCTTGATCGGGACGCCTTACGACGACCTGCTTGGGGATTCTATTCTGTTTATCGAGGACATCGCCGAGCCTATATATAAGGTGGAGAGGATTCTCTACGGGTTGCGACTCGCAGGCGTTTTGCCGCGGTTGCGAGGCTTGATTGTGGGGCAGTTCACCGAGTATCGGCCATCACTCGACTATGAGGCTATGGAGGACATGGTGCGCGACATGGTGGAGGATTACGGCTATCCGGTGGCGTTCAACGCGCCTGTTGGGCATGTCGACTGTAACGTGCATCTTCTTCACGGGGCGGAGGCTGAGCTGAGGGTAGATGATCGAGGAGCATGGCTTAGCGTGGGGGTCGACTGAAGTCCAAGGAAATCGAGAGAAATCGGGCGAACTAGATCGGGAGGTAGACGAATAATCCTTTAACAAAATTATGTGTATATTAGGCAAAAAAGTTGCCCAGTGGGTTGAAGTTTAGTTTAAGATTCGTAAATATCAAGAATTTTTGTTATCAAAGTTGGCGTAATTTAAAATAATGTGTTAGCTTTGCCTTGTATATTGCGCAGAGGGTCGAAAAGAGCCTCTCCCGCCGAGACGAACCTGACATAAAACGATTCCCTAACCTGACACCCCTGGATTCACGAAACCATGACAAGCACAAGCGGGTATCAGCCTGGCAGACAGGGCGGTTAACCCTCCATCTTGCGGGTCAATCATTAGCGGAAAAGGATAAAATGCAGGCTACGTCGGAGCGCGGCCACGAAGCGCGATGTGCGTGTGTGATCTGATAAAACCCAACATTTAACCACTGAAAAAAGCAGTACATCAGAAAAAAACAATCTTAACACTAAGGGTGTCAACGGCTTGGCCGGGGAAAGCCCTATGGGAAAAGGAAAAAATTAACCTTGAATATAAACAAACATGTAGTAATTATGAAAAAACAGCTATTGCTTCTGTTATTTTCCCTCTTCGCGGTGGTGGCGTTTGGCCGCACCGTGACCGGATCGGTGACACAGGCGAGCGACGGCGATCCGTTGATCGGTGTGACCGTTGCAGTCAAGGGCACGTCGACGGTCACCGCTACCGACATAGATGGAAAATACTCCATCGAAGTGAGTGGCGACAACGCAGTGCTTAACTTCAACTATGTAGGTATGACCGCTCAGAGTATCCCCGTAGGTAACAAGAGCGTAGTGGATGTGGTAATGAGCGAGAACGCGACCGTGCTCAACGAGGTTGTGGTGACCGCTATGGGCCAGGTCCAGGAAAAGAAGAAACTTAACTTCGCCGTGCAGGCGTTGAACTCGGATGAGGTTTCCGCAGGACAGTCGGCCAACTTCATCAACACTCTCCAGGGCAAGGTGGCCGGCGTGCAAGTATCGATGGCCGGTGGCTCGCCCAACTCGGCCTCGCAGATTGTGGTGCGCGCCATTTCGTCGATCAACAGCGCGATGAACAACGAGCCTCTGTTTGTGATCGACGGCATGCCCGTATCGGGTAGCGCGTCGTCGATGGCCGATATCAACCCCAACGATATTGAGTCTATGTCGGTGCTTAAAGGCGCCGCTGCCTCGGCCCTTTACGGCCAGGAGGGTGCCAACGGTGTGATCTTGATTACTACCAAGAGCGGCAAGGCCGGCACGGTGACCGTAACCGCCTCCGGCGGCTGGGAGATCTCGGAGGTAGCCCGTACCCCCAAGCTCCAAAAGAGCTTCTTGGCTGGTAGCAACGGCTTCTACACGACCAACGCCACCGGTGGCTGGGGTCCCCGTTTCCGTGACGGTATCGACACATATTATGATAATACTGGCGACTTCTTAGGTACTGGTTTTATGCAGAAATATGACCTCACAATTTCGGGTGGCAGCGAGATGTTTAACTCTTACGCATCGGTCAACTACATGGACAACGAGGGTGTCGTTCCCAAGGACTTCAAGAAGCGTATCGGCGTGTTCTTGAAGGGCGAGTACAACCCCTCCAACACCGTGAAGATCATGATGACCTCCAATTTCATGCAGACAAAGAGCCGCGGTTTCGGCAACTCGATGTCGACAGTTTACGGGTGGGCCATCAACAAGAACATGGCCGACTATGAGACCTCGACGGGAATGCCCAACTGGGCGAACCGTTACGACGACTGGGACGCTTTGACCAACGCCCAGCGTCTTGGGGCCACCCTTTCTCCCTACTATGGTCGTTACCATGACTCGTCGGACACCCGCTCGACTCGTATCATTATCAACGGCCAGATCTCGTGGGAGCCGATCAAGAACTTGACCTTCACCGGCAAGATGTCGTTCGACAACAGCCACTCCACTTATATGTCCTACGTCACCCCCCGCTACGATGAGGATCACGACTTTGTGGGCGAGCTCACCGATGGCGAGAAGACGATTTTGGCTAACAGCAGCGGTAGCTTTACCCTACAGCCCTCGCGCTCGGAGCGCTATACCGTGCAGGGCTTGGTTAACTACGTATGGGACATCAACAAGGATATCAATCTTAACTTCTTCCTTGGTGCCGAGTACTCGTCCAGAAAGAGCTTGTCGAGCACCTTGGCAGGTTACGATTTCCAGAGCGGTGGCGATTACTACTCGTTCAACAACGTGAACATGGAGCTGCTGAAGGACGCTGGCCTTACAATGTCGCGTCGTAATCAGGACAAATACGGCTACTTCGGTGAGATCCGCTTCGACTACAAGGGTATGGCTCAGGTGTCGGTAACAGGTCGTATCGACGGCTCGTCGACCCTGAAGCAGGTTGACAACACCTACTTCTATCCTTCGGTAACCGGTGGTCTCGTATTCTCCGAGATTTTCAAGCTGAGCAATGAGTGGTTCTCGTTCGGCAAGATCCGCGGTAACTACGCTAAGGTAGGTAAGGATTGCCAGCCCTACCAGTTCAGTGAGAACTACAAGCAGTGGCCCACCTTCCCCGACGGCGGTATCGGCGTGAACCCCACCCTGTCGACAGCCGTGGAGCTCGCGCCTGAGATGACCAAAACCTGGGAGATTGGCGCCGACTTGCGCTTCTTCAACTCCCGCACCCGCTTGGACGTGGCTTACTACAACACCACGGTTGACAACCAGATTGTGGTTGTGCGAGTATCGCCGGCTTCGGGTACCATCCTCCAGACCCGTAACGAGGGCTCTATCACCAACAAGGGTGTCGAGCTTACCCTGTCGCAAGACATTCTCCAGATGCGCGACTTCCAGTGGACAGCCAACGTCAACTTCTCGTTCAACCGCTCCAAGGTGGAATCGCTTCCCGATGAGGTTTCCGAGATTCAGGGAGGACAGTACGCCGACGTATTCTGCTCGGCTATGCTGGGCCAGACGACCACCGGTCTTACCGGTACCGACTACCTGCGTAACGACAACGGCGACGTGATCTGCGACTCCAACGGCTACCCGATGATCTCGCCCAACAAGCAGAACCACGTGGGTAACCGCGAGCCCGACTTCCTGCTGGGCCTCGGCTCTACCTTCACTTGGAAAGACCTGAGCCTGTCGTTCCTCTTCGACGGCCGCAAGGGTGGCGACGTGTACAACTACACGGGCCGCTCGCTCTTCTCCAGCGGACAAAGCTACTACTCAGCCAAGTACCGCAACCACAAGGCAGTGTTTAAAGGCGTAGTTCAAAATGCCGACGGGACATACAGCCCCAACACCACTCCTGTGATTCTCGACCAACAGTTTATCAACAACTATTTCTACAACGTATCGTCCAACTTCATCGAGGACGGCTCCTACATCCGCTTGAGCTACGTCACCCTCTCCTACGACTTCACCAAGCTGATGAAGAAACTGGGCTCACGCAACCCCATCAAGGGCTTGAACCTGTCGTTCACCGGCCGCAACTTGTGGTTGTGGACCAAGTACACGGGTTGCGATCCTCAGGTGATGCCTTCGGCCGACTACGGAACTGGCTCGATGGGTATCGACAACTTCAGCGTACCCTCGTTGCGCAGCTATAACTTCAACCTCAAAGTAACCTTCTAAAACACGCCTATATAAAATGAATAAGATAAAATCCATAGCGCTTGCCCTCCTGGTGGCCATGGGTATGTCGAGTTGCAACGATATGCTTGATGACAACATCAACCCCGATGCAGCTCACACCAATGAGGCCGCAAAGGGATTGCCCGTGCTGGTATTCTATTCCCAGCAGGTGGTATACGACCACGCTGAGTACTATGTATATCTGTCGCAGTGCTTGACGACCATGAGCAAGAGCCAGACTGGTTCTTACCCCTACAAGAGTGGCTGGCAGTTCCTGACGATCAACCGTCACCCGCAGTGGCGCCGCCACTTCTACGATATTGGCAAGAACGCCCGTGTGCTTGTTGCTAACGCCGAGGAGGCTGGCTCGATGAACTATACGCTTATCGCCCGCGCGATCTGCTTGATGTCGACCCAGCTCACCACCGACGCGTTCGGCGACATGCCGCGCACCGAGGCTTATCTCTCCAGCTCGCCGAAATACGACACCCAGGCATCGATCTATAAGTGGATGTTTGAGGAGGCCGACCAGCTGTTGAAGGATTTCGACGACCCCGCTTATACCGACGCTCCCAACAACCAGACAATCGACCAGGCGATGGACCGTATTTACGCCGGCGACTTGAAGATGTGGAAGGGCTTGGTTTACGCAGTGAAGGCGCGCTTGCTTCTGCGTAACATTCCTAACGTGAACACCTCGTCCTCCATTTGCCAGGAGATTATCGAGACGGCTCAGAAGGCCATCGACACCTGGCGCTCGGGCGACCTTCGCTACGGTTCTTGGTTCGGCAACGAGCCCCGTTACAACTTCGACGGTGGCACCGGTGAGAGCAACGCCGTATGGAGCGACGCTCAGCCTATCATCAACGCTTGGGAGAGCCGTAAGAACCTCTTGACCGAGGCTGTTCCCTCCAAGTTCTTCGTACAGGACGTGATGGGCGTGGTAAACCCAGGCTCGGAGACCAACCAAGGCTACTGGGGCAACAACGGCTACGGCAACGACCCTCGCTTGATGCTCCTGATGGTGCCCCAAAATGGTCCCACCAGCCCATCCAACTCGGCCACCAAGCTTATGATCCGCTTCTTGGAGAACAACATCGGAGCTCCCTCGGTTGACTACAAGCAAGCTTACTATCCCAGCCTCTACGCCGGTGCCTACGCGGCTGGTATTGACGCCTACAACCCCCTGTTCACCATGGAGGAGCTCTACTTCATCCAGGCTGAGGCTTACTACTGGATGGGCAACAAGACTATGGCATGCGCCCTGGCCAAGGAGGCTACCCAATGGAACATCCAACGCCACCTCGATCGCTTCATTCAGGACAACGGCGCTTACCCCAACTCCAAGTGCGAGGCCAGCGAGGGCGAGAAGACCCAGGCTTCCGACAAAGAGTTCTTCGAGCGTCTGGTCACCAACTTCCTCGACAACGAGGCTACGGGACGTATGAAGCAGGTAACCGCGTCGGGCAACCAGCGCTGGTTCTTCAACCCCTCGGAATACACCCTGAGCGACCTTATGCAGCAGAAGTGGATGTCGATGTACATGCAGCCTGAGCAGTGGACCGACATGCGCCGCTATCACTACTCCAACAACCGCAACGGCTACGGTATCGGCTCGTCCAACGAAATCGTTTACCCCACCCTGCGTCGACCCTACAACCTCTACGCCGCTTACTGGGTGGATGGCTTGACCGACGCCGAGAAGGAGGCCGCTTGGGTATACCGTTTGAACTACGACCCCGAGTGCGAGGAGAAGTACAACCGTGGCGAGTTGGAGCGTCTTGGCGCTTACAAGAACCACTTGTGGCTTCGCGAGCCTATGATTTGGAGCATGCAACCCGGTCAACGTACCTCGCTTACCGCCGAATAAAGTTAACTTGAAGTTTTAAGGAATTAGTAGGTTTTAAGGAATTGGAAGAAGTTTATCTAAACTTAAAAAACTACTAGCAACTGAAAACTGAAAACTAAAAACTGAAAACTTACAAACACAATGAAAAATCAATATAAAATAGCAATAATGGCGGCTGGCCTGTTGGCAGTGACCTCCTGCGCCAAGCACGATCCCATTGGCGACAAGATGGAGATCGGCGTGGAGGTGCCCACCTGCTATTGGTCGGTAGGCTCTACCGCGTGCAAGGCTGGCGAGGATTTCACGTTCACCGGTAAATATTACACCGCGACGGATCGCGTGCCCGATCACTCTGAGATTTGGTATTCGGTAACCAAGGCTGAGAGCGCAGCCGCAACCGTGAAGTTGGCTGGCACAGCTTTGAGCTACACCAAGACTGTGGCGCTGAGCGACACCGTGCGCAAGTCGCAGTTGATCAGCTCCTACGCTCATAGCGAGGACTTGTGGAATGGGTATGAGTACGAGATCACGGGCTCGGTACCCACCTCCGCAACCCTTAGCCCTGTATCGTGGCAGGCAATCACCGAGTGGGATGAGGAGAACTTCGAGAAATATTATCCCGAAGGATTTGACACCGAGTTCAAGGCCGAGGTTATCAACTACCTTACCGCCGACTCTACCTACTACAACTCCCTGCGTACGGTTTACGTCAACTACGCGTTCACCAACGAGCAGTTCGCTGCTATCAACGCCAAGTATGGCCTCTCCTTCCCCACCGATATCCCCAACGATCCCAACGATCCGGGCGCGGCTATCGAGAAGAAAGGCGACCTGTGGTATGCCACCACCGAAGCCAGCGATGACAAAATCACGGGCTATTACTACAAGACAGTTGACGGCAACGGCAACACCGTAATCGTCGAGCTGGGAATGGATTCCTCGGTAACTCAAGATGAGGAGGGCAACTACTGGAAAGGGGAGCAGCGCTGCTATCCCGTATACGATTCGTGCCCCTGGGTGTTCTGCCGCTATGACGACGACGCCGGCTCGATCGTACGCGCCGTACGCGCCAACTGGATGGAGGGCTTCAAGGAGCTCCTTACGGTAATCTCCTTCCCTGAGTGGATTTACGATTCGACAACCAGCTCCTACACTGTAGTCTTCACCCGCGATTACTCTCTCGACGTGCAATTCAAGGTATACGACCGCGACCCCAAGAACTCCGACTCCCCGAGCCGAGTGGGTGTAGCTTACGATACCCGTACAATTACGCTTAACTAACGCTTAAAAACTGGAAAAACGATGAAAATGTTGAAAAAATTCGGCGTGGTCCTCTTCGCGGCGTTGGCCTTTAGCTCCTGCGTTGACAAGGACGCTGATATTAAGAACTTTCCCGATCCGGACGTAGATTTCACCTACTGTGTGGACGGAGACCAATATGTACTCGACTTTTATGTGGTATCGACCATCCAATTCACCAACACCTCGGCCAAGAGCGGCGCGGTGACTTGGGACTTCGGTGATGGCACCACCTCCAACGAGAACAACCCCCTGCACAAGTACACGGCCGCCGGCCAGTATGAGGTTACTCTTACTATCGACGGCGTGGGGTATCGTTCCTATCCTCTGATGATTTATGATATCGTTCCTACCCTCTCGGTAGCTTCCCAAAGCGACGACATCATCCAGTTCAACAAGACTGAGGTGGACTTCGCATTGGCATTGCCTAACCCCGAGAACAAGATCGTGCGCTACGTGTGGTCGTTCCCCGAAGGCACCACCGACGTTAACGGCAACGCGTTGACCTCTTTCGAGGGCTATAGCGACGCCCAGGGCAACATCGAGTATCCCGGCAAGGTGAAATTCGCAAGCATTGGCTCGCAGAAGATCACCATCTCCTCCTACTTCGACACCGAGGGCGAGAACCGTCGCTTGGAGGATGCCTTCTTGAACGTGCAAGTGGGTATGGATGTTCCGGCCCCCACGCTCTACTATGCAGTGCGTGATGGCAACATCATGGCCATGAAGATAGTGGATCCCTCCACTCTGCCCGCCGGCACCAAGATTCTGCCTTACGACATGGGCGTGAAGAGCGGTTCCAATCCCTTCCAAATCGTCTTTGGCGAATATGGAACCTTGGAGGATGGTGATACTGCTCAGCAAGGATGGATTTTTATCCTTGATGCTGGCAAGCAGTATTATTACGTGAACGACGAGAACGGTACCCTCGGCGATGGCTTGATCACCGCCATGAAGGTCGACGGCACTGGCGTGAACACCGTAATCACCAATGTAGGTCAATACGCCTTCAACGATCCCTTCCAGGGTTATGTGTATGGAGATAATCTCTATTACACCGATCGTAATCAGGGTATCTCTCGCATTGACATGGGTACTCGCGGCGCTGTTCAAGGTCAAAGCGGCAGCTTGCGTGATGATTACTACGTAACCAACCAGCGTATTCCCTACTACGGTCGCGGTATCGCTTACGGCGCTATCTCCACTGGCCACTTGCGCGACAGCAAGGGCACATGGTGGTGGGGCAAGAACTACAACGCCAACGGTATCTTC
Organism: uncultured Muribaculaceae bacterium; assembly: GCA_964562375.1. GTDB lineage: Bacteria > Bacteroidota > Bacteroidia > Bacteroidales > Muribaculaceae > JAJPXC01. The sequence goes on from CAZLSW010000006.1 coordinate 28,362, forward strand.
CGCTTCAAAGAGAGCGATATCTACGCTACTCAGACAGCAGCCGAAGCAGCCTCATTGCCTTATCCCATCGTGTGCTCGGGCACCAAGTTCAAGGCCTTCACTATCGACGAGGCTCGCGGTAATCTCTACGTGTGGATTCTGGGTACCAGCCAAGGCTTCTATGTATTCCCGCTCCCCGGCGACAGCGACTCGTGCGATATCAGCACGGCAACCGCCAAGTTCTTGATGGACGCTGATCCTATCAACACCACCGCCGATGAGGGTGTTTATACCACCCAAATGGCAGTGGACGACGAGACGGGATGCGTATACTTCGGTTTCCGCGCCTCCTCCACCGACACCTCGGGCTACGGCACCGGCGTCATGTGCTACGATCCCAACACTGGCACCATGAAGCGCTACGGTGAGACTTCCGACGCTATCCTTGGTATCACCATTAACCCCAATAAGACCTTGTTGTTCTAAGGGGTTTAAGGTTAAAGGTTTAAAGTTTAAGGTTAGGCCGGATGTCGTGCAGTCGATCATTTGTGCACTCGTGAAATCGAAAACCGAATACACGAATTAACGATTTAACGAATACACGACTCCAAGCCTCCCCAAACCCCAACCACAAAATTCGATTACCCGAGTACTCGATTACTCGAGTAATCGAATTTTTACCATAAAGCATATCAATTATGAAAAAAATTATACTATCCCTGATAGCCGCGGCGCTGGCTGTAGCGCCGATGGCCGGTCGCGAGATTAAGCGCGAGCAGCGCGGCGTGTGGTGCTCGGCGTTCCTCAGCGAGTGGCCCTCGGGCAAAATCAACTCCTCGTTCCAGGTGACGCAGCAAACCAAAAACCTTACCCGCGAGCTCGACAAGCTGCAGATGTACAACTTCACCTCGGTCAACTTCCACGTGCGCTCGTTCTGCGACGCTATGTACCAGTCGAGCTACGAGCCGTGGTCGAGCTACGTCACCTCCTCCCGCGGAGGCGAGGCACCGATGATGGATCCCTTGCAGGTGATCGTCGACGAATGCCACGAGCGCGGCCTCGAGCTGTACGCGTGGGTCAACCCTTACCGCTACAGCAACTCCTCGAGCTACTATAACAGCGGCTCGGAGCTCGATTACGAAAACTCCCACCCCGATTGGCTCCTAATCAAGGAGGGCGACCAGATTATACTGAATCCCGGTCTCCCCGAGGTGCGGCAGCGCATCGTCGACGTCTGCCGCGAGATTATCACCAAATACGACGTTGACGGCCTTATCTTCGACGACTATTTCTACACCTCGGGCACGTCGATGACACTCGACGCCGACCTCTACAACGCTTACAAGGCCGAGGGTGGCACGTTGTCGCAAGCCGACTGGCGCCGCGAGAACGTCAACCAGATGGTGGCCGACGTCTACAACATGGTGGTAGAGACCAAGCCCTACATCTCCTTTGGCATCTCCCCCGCCGGCTCGTGCAATCCGCCCGACATCGCCGATTACGGGCTGCCCGCATCGTCGATGAGCGACTGGCAGTACAACGGCATCTACTCCGACCCCATCAAGTGGCTCTACCGCGGTATCGTTGACTACGTGTCGCCGCAGGTTTACTGGTCGACCAGCGGCCAGTATATTCCCAGCACTCAGTGGTGGTGCAACGCCGTGGAGCATTTCGGCCGCAACATCACAATCTCCTGCGACGCCAACCTCCTCGGCGACTACCGCGCCGACGAGATGATACAGGAGCAACTCGTGGCTCGCGAGGCTCAGATGGCCGACCAGTCGGGACTGATGTTCTTCTCGTGGAAGAAGCTCTCGAGCTATTTCGAGACCGTTGACGGCGCCAACCAGCCCCTTGGCTACTTCCTCAAGGAGGCGGTTTACCAGTCGAAGGCGCTCGTGCCCAATCGCCCCTGGCGCAACGATTACTCTCCCCGCCTGGTAGCCAACGTCACCCTCCAGGATGGCGTGTTGTCGTGGGATGCGTCCACCGAATTGGACCGTTACACCGTCTACGCTGTGCCCGAGGAGGTGACTGACGCTGAGTTTGGCTGCCAACCCCAATATCTCGAGGCCATACGCTATGTCAACAACTTCACCATCCCCGAGGAGAAGGCGACAGGCTACCGCTGGGCGGTGGCTGTGTACGACCGCTACGGCAACGAGTACGCTCCGCTGTTCGTCGGCGCCACTGCCTCTCAATTGGCCGCACCCGTGCTGTCGTTGGCCGACAACGCCGCTCCCGAACCGTTGGGACGCCTCGCGTGGGAGTCGGATGGCACCGCCTTCAAGGTTGAGATCCTCTCCTGCGAGGACGGCGTGAACCCCGGTGATGTGCTTTACTCGCTCGAAACCAACGACAAATGGATTTCCACCAGCGAGTTCTCGCAGTGGGAGGAGGGCAAGACCTTCGCTTGGCGCGTCACCGCGTCGGCCCCCAACAAGCTTAACGCCACCTCCGAGACACGTCGCGTGAAAGCCCCGGCATTCACCATCAGCGCACCTGTGGACGGCTCGACAACCGTTTCTGAGACTCCCACCATCTCATGGACCAAGGCCATCGACGGCGCAACTTATCGTCTTGAGATCGGCACTACCAGCTCGTTCTCGGTAATGACTCTCGACGAGGAGTATACCCAACCGTCGGTAAGCTTCGGCGAGTGTGTGTTCTCCACAGGCACCACCTACTACGCCCGCGTCACCGCCACCTACGGCGAGCACTCGATGACCACCCCCATCGTCACCTTCAAGACCGCCGACGTGGAGTATACCGACGCACCCGTGCTCGTATCCCCCGCAACCGATGGCGACATGATTTTCTCCAACGAGACCGTTTCCGTGGCTCCCTGGCACGGCATGACCTCGGTGGCCGTGGAGATCTCCGAGAGCTCGAGTTTCCCCACCCGTAGCGGCACCGTCAAGTCGTCGCTTACTCGCTTCGCCACCTCGACCGCCGAGCTTGGCAACCTGAAAATCAACAGTGCGGCGCTCGTTGACGGACAAACCTACTACGTGCGCGCTCGCGGCCTCTACAGCTACGGCGGCAAGACCTGCTACACGCCTTACTGCGAAACCCGCACGTTCGTCTACAACGCCGCTGCTGGTGTGGACAAGATCGGAGCTGACCAGGTAGACGCTGAGGCTGTATTTTACACCTTGCAAGGCATCCGCGTGTACCGTCCCGTGCCCGGACAGATCTACCTGCGCGTCGCCGGCGGCAAGGCCGAGAAAATCCGCTACTAATCCCTTATAAAGGAGGAAAGGAAATAGGAGGAAAGGAAGCCTGCTGAGGCCGACTTTCTTCCTTTCCTCCTTTAAAAACCCTTAATATTCCACCTGGTGATGAAATTTTTGCCGAAAAATTTTGCCATGTCAAAAGTTTGCCGTAACTTTGCACTCGCAATCGGGAATGACATCCGATGCGCACTAAAATCCTGGTGCTGTAGTTCAGTAGGTTAGAATGCCGGCCTGTCACGCCGGAGGTCGCGGGTTCAAGTCCCGTCGGCACCGCAGGAGAGAGAGGAGAATGAGTAATTGCTAAGCTTCGGCTTACGTTACTCATTCTTTTTTTCTTGCCTCGTTATTACGTTATCACGTTATTGCGTTATTGCGTTATTGCGTTATTACGAGGGGGCATTCCCTTATTTAGTTTGCCACTCAAGAAATATTTAGTACCTTTGCGATATGATGATTAAGTGGATACGAAACATCGCAATTGTGGCATTGGCGACGCTCGCCGCGGCCTGTTCCTCGGGCACGTTCCGCGTCGACGGTGAGGTCAAGGGCCTAGGCACTCAGACTCTCAAGGCCGTCTACTGGGCCGATGACGCCCTGCGTGTTATCCCCGCCACTGCCATTGACGGCAAATTCTCATTTGAGGGTAAAGCCTCCGAGCCGGCTCTACTGGAAATCCTGGCCTCCAATCGCCGTGTGTTGGCCCGCGTGATTGTCGAAAACGGCGACGCTATCACCCTTAATCTCGACAATGCTAATCCCTACGCCATCACCGCCAAGGGCAACGACATCACCGAGCGCTGGGCCGAGTGGATACGTAACAATGCGGGACCACTGGGCTCTGGCGACCCGCTCAAGGTCAACGAGGCAATCGCAAAATACGTTGAAGGACATCCCGATGACATCCTCGCCACTCTCCTTCTCGTCACCTCTTACGACGCTAAGATCGACCCCGATGGGGCCTCGAAGCTGATTAATATGGTGGAGGACAAGGCGCGACCGAGCGCTTTGGCGCAAGGTTGGGCCGAATTGGTAGCTTATGCTTCCGAGGACTCCGTGGCTAAGGCCAAAATTTCCCCATTGAAAGTGTATAACGGGGGCGACTCTATCCTCACCGTCGAGTGGAACAAGAAGCCCAAGACGCTGCTGACGTTCACGACCGACAATACGGGCCGTCGCGATTCGGTGGTTGACGTTTTGCGTCAGCTACACAAGGAGGGACGACGCGTGATCGACGTGTCGGTTGAGCCCGACTCAGCCGAGTGGCGTTTTTGCGTAGAGAGCGATTCGGCAGGGTGGACCCAAGTGTGGGCCCCAGGCGGACTGAGTGCCCCCACAATCCAGGAATTACGAATCCCGAGACTCCCGTGGTTTATCGTGGTTGATTCCCTTGGAGTCCCGATATACCGCGGCCCATCAATAACAGAAGCAAAAAAGAGGATTGGCCTCTAAGCTCGGCCCCCAAACTGAAGGCCTCTAAGCTCGGCCCCCAAACCCCCGAAACGGGGGCTTCAAAATAGCCTCCTTTCCCCCTTTCCTCCTTTAATTTTTCCTTTCCTCCTTCATAGATTTAACGAATAAAATCCAAAATACATTCCCCATGCTTGTAAAAGTATACGGAGCAGCAGTGCAAGGTATCGACGCCATCAAGGTGACCATAGAAATGGCCATCGAGCCTGGTTATATGTTCACGATGGTGGGCTTGCCCGACGCGGCCGTCAAGGAAAGCTATCAACGCATATTGTCGGCCGTGAAAATGACTGGAATCGAATTCCCACGCCGCAACATTGTGGTTAACATGGCCCCCGCTGACGTCAAGAAAGAGGGAGCCAGCTATGATCTGCCCCTGGCCATCGGCGTACTCGCCGCCGACGAAAAGATAAAAGGTCAGGAAAAACTCCCCACCCACATGCTGATGGGCGAACTGTCGCTCGACGGCTCGGTACTACCCATACGCGGTGCCCTGCCGATGGCCATAATGGCGCGCTCATTGGGCTTTGAGGCATTGATACTACCCGCCGAGAACGCCCGCGAGGCCGCTGTGGTCAACAACCTCAAAGTGTATGGCGTCAACTCCTTGCGCGAAGTGGTCGATTACTTCAACGGCAACTCCCAGCTCGAGCAGGTGATTATCAACACCCGCGAGGAGTTTGCCAAGGCCCAGGATGTGTTTGATTGCGATTTTTCGGAGGTTAAAGGCCAAGAAACCGTAAAGCGCGCATTTGAGGTGGCCTGCGCCGGGGGTCACAATATCTTGCTGGTGGGTCCTCCGGGATCAGGCAAGTCGATGATGGCCAAGCGATTGCCCACGATTTTGCCGCCGTTGACCCTCCAAGAGGCCCTGGAAACCACCAAGATACACTCGGTGGCGGGAACTTTGCGCCAGGGCTCGATGTTGATGACGCGTAGGCCCTTCCGCTCGCCCCACCACACGATATCGCCCGTGGCACTCTGCGGCGGTGGCGCCAATCCCCGTCCCGGGGAGATTTCGCTGGCCCATAACGGGGTCCTCTTCCTCGACGAATTCCCGGAGTTTTCGAGAGCCGTTTTGGAGGTGATGCGCCAGCCGCTCGAGGATCGCCATATTACGGTGGCGCGTGCCAAGTACTCGATCGACTATCCTGCGTCGATAATGCTTGTTGCCTCGATGAACCCGTGCCCGTGCGGCTACTACAATCATCCCACCAAGGAATGTACCTGTATGCCGGGACAGGTGACAAAATATCTGGGACGTATCTCCGGGCCATTGCTCGACCGTATCGACCTGCAGGTGGAGATACTGCCCGTGCCGTTCGAGGAGATTTCGTCGGGCGCTCCGGCCGAGTCGTCGGCGTCGATACGCGAGCGCGTGGTGAAGGCCCGCGCGATTCAGGCCGAGCGGTTCAAGGACTTCCCCGGGGTGCATTGCAACGCCCAGATGTCTCGTAGGATGCTCAACGAGTACGCGCGCCTCGACGACCGTTCCCTGCAGTACCTCAAGGACGTGATGGTGCGTTACGATATGTCGGCACGAGCTTACGACCGCATACTCAAGGTTGCCCGCACAATCGCCGACCTCGACAACTCGCGCGACATCCAGGTAGCCCACGTCATGGAGGCCGCCGGCTACCGCAATCTCGACCGCTCATCGTGGGGCTCAACAATTGTCAAATCCGTTTGACATTTTCCACAAAATCCCTTACCTTTGCGTTGCGAATAATCTCGAAAATTTCATTCGGCCATGGCAGGAAGCGAAAAATACCCAATTGGAATCCAGACGTTCTCCGCAATCCGTGAGGACGGATATATTTATGTGGATAAGACCAGAATGATTTATAATCTTGTTCACAACAGTAAATATGTGTTTTTAAGCCGTCCACGACGTTTTGGTAAGAGCCTGTTGCTTAGCACCATTGAGGCCTACTTCCAAGGGCGCAAGGACCTTTTCGAGGGACTTGCAATAGCCGAAATGGAATCAAGCTGGGAGTCCTATCCTGTGCTATATTTCAGCTTCACCTCGGTGGCTGGTGGAGATTGGAAGGAACTTAACGAATATATCCATTCCAGAATCGCATCATACTCAGCGGAGTATGGCGTGCCATACGACAAATCCATCCTTTCGGTTGGTACAGCTTTCGGACAACTGCTCGAGCAAATTTTCAAAAAAACCGGTAAAAAGGTAGTGGTTCTGGTAGATGAATACGATAAAACGCTCAATGCCGTGTTGCACGACTCGGAGGCGCTTGAGCGTAATTCCATGGCCCTCCAGCCCTTCTTTGCTCAGCTTAAGGATCAGGATCGTTACCTACGTTTCGCCATGCTCACGGGTGTGGCACGTTTCCGTCACCTCACTATCTTCTCGGGCGCCAACAACCTCGAGGACATCTCCATGCAACGTGAATACGCCACCCTTTGCGGCGTGACCCTTGAGGAGATGTTGCATTATTTCCCCGAAGGCCTGGATAGGCTTTGCAAGGAGTATGACTCACCACGCGACGAAATGGTCAACACCTTGAAAACCAAATACGACGGCTATCGTTTCACCGCGGCCACGGAATATGTTTTCAATCCGTTCAGCATACTTAACGTGATGAAGACCCGCGAGCTCGACAACTTCTGGCTTCAGTCGGGCACTTCACGGGTGTTCCTTCATTATCTCAAGAATACTCGCTTCAATCTTTTAGACCTTCAGTCGATGTGGGTCGACAAAATCAAATTGGCCGATATCTTCAGCAAAAACAATCCGATCCCGTTGCTTTTCCAAACGGGATACCTCACCATTCGCGACGTGCGCGGGCAGCGCATACGTTTGGGAATTCCCAACGGAGAGGTACAGGAAGCCCTTGTTGACCAGTTGATTCCGGCATATATGGGTATTGATGAGGATGCCGTTTCTGAGCTCCTGTACGACTTCCAGGAACCGATAAAGAGCGGTGATGTCGACGCGTTGATGAAGCTATTGCAGTCGTTCCTGGCCAAAATCCCTTACCAGCTCTTCAACGGCGACATCGAGCGCCAGGAGGCTACATTTCACATGCTCGTCTATGAACTGTTCCTGATGATAGGAGTGAAGTGCCAGAGCGAGATCTCAATCGCCGGAGGACGAATCGACATGGTAGTGGAGACGTTGCGCCTTGTCTACGTTATGGAGTTCAAAATGAATCGACCCGCCGAGGAGGCCTTGGCGCAAATCAACGACAACGATTATGCTCTCCCATGGCAAGCCGATGGCCGCAAGGTAATTAAAATCGGTGTCGCCTTCTCATCCGAGAAGCGCAACATCACCTCCTGGACCACCCAGCGTTAGAGGGGGAGGGTGTAGGTGTCGTAGGCCACGGAGCGGGCACCGAATTCCTCTTTGTGGGCTACCATGCCCGCGTTGAGATAGAGGCCGGCGTGCTCGTTGGAGGTGCCGAAATCCCAATAGTTGTATCCGGGCAATAAATTGAAAATCACCTCGTGATAGATCGCGTCGACGGCGTAGATCTCTTTGCCCATGGCGTTGGCCGCGGCGTATTGGAGGTGTAGCACGCCATTGTCGGCGAATATAACGGCTCCGGCGACGATTTCACCAGCGGCCTTGGCAACGAAGCAGCGGATGTTTTTGGGGCAGCGACGTGCCAGCAATTGGATTTCCTCGAGGGTGTGTACGGGGGTGGTGTTGTGGCGCTCACGGCGGTCGTCGACGATGATTTGCCAAAAGTCGGCGGGGTCGTCGCAAGGCTCCACGGTGATACCGAAGCGGCGCATGCGCTTGGCCGCGCGTTTCCCCAAGCGAGACGATTCCAGCGGTTGGCGCAGGTCGATAGCCGAGGCCAGGTTGCGCACCGTAAGAGTGGCTCCCATGCGGAACAAAGCGTAGAGGTCGTCATCCGACGGCCGCTTGTGATAAATATGGGGTACAGGCTTGTAAGCCAGCTTTTTAAAACCTTCGTTACGAAGATACTCCTGTATCTTTACCATCCACTCCAGCACATCGACTGCTGAGGTTTCCGGCGCGAGCACCAATCCCCCGAAGGTCAAGCCACCGTGGGAGGCCAACGTGTCGCCATCGGCATTGGCGGGGAGTAGGGCGAGGATTTTATCACCATCGGTAATCACCAACGAATGGTCGCGGAAACGGTCGGCGTGATAGTCCATATATGGCCGCGAGACAAGAAACGTGGCGTTGCGCGAGCGAGCCACGAAGGCGTCCCATTTAGGGGCCATTTCTGGAGTATATCGCTGAATCGAAATCATTTCACGAGCAGGAAAGAGATTGCGGCGGTGGTGAGCAGGGCGATTATAGCCACCAGCGCCCAGATAAATGTGGTGAAGCCTTTGGGAGCGGTTGATGGGGCGTCGAAATCATCCTCGAGCTCCTCATCCACTTCCTCTTCATCAACCAGGTCAAAATCTTCGGAATCATCGGGATTTCCAGGATTCTGGGTATTTCCTGGATTCCCGGTATTCCAAGAAATTCCTAAATCTATGGGCGCCTTGGGCTTTGCGGGCTCCTCCTCTTGGGGCTGAAGCGCGGGGTGGAAGGTGGAGTCGCTCTCCCAATAGTCTTGGCGTGATTCGAGTTTCATGATGCGGGGAGGGCTTTAGCGCGTTTCTTGCTCAATGCGATGTAGATGAACGTCCAGATGCCCAAAAGGATCAGCAGAAGTGTCTGGCACCCCAGGACGAGGTTGGCGAAAGCCGTGGAATTGGCCGTGTACAATTCCTTGTCGGCTCCCAGGGGCATGTAGATGGCCAGGCCGAAAATCACGGCGTATTGCCAGGGACCGATGCCGCCGTTGGAGGGAACGCCCATGGCGATACTCGACAGCACGAAGCACACCAGCACCGCCAGCGCGCCGTGCTCCATCACCACGTCGGTGGTGAAGGGAAAAGCGAAGAACGCCACGAAAAGTTGCAGGTAGTAGCAACCCCACAGTGCGACGGTCAACAGCAACCAGCGCCCCTTGCCGGGCATCTTGGCCACGACAGCGAAACCGTCCCACAGGTCCGCTACCCAGCCCCGTATCTTTTTCACGAATTTATTCTCCTTCTGCGCCGCGAAAAGCCACCACACGAAGGCGATACAGGCCCCTACAGCGAGCCAAAGCCATGGCGACGTTAACGTGTTCATCACCCCCTCGTAGGCCGCTGGATTCTCCTTTAAATAGGCCAAAAGGGCTCCGGAGGCCAGGCAGAAGGTAATCAGGGTCAACAGGGCCACAGTGACGGTGTCGGCCAGACGGTCGGCAACCATGGAACCGAAAACTGTTGTGAACGGCGCTTGTTGTCGTTGCGCGATATACCCGCAACGCCACACCTCCCCAAGTCGGGGGAAAACGAGGTTGACGGCGTAGGTGCCGAATATCGAGTAGACAAGCGGAGCCAGTGGCGTGGCAATGTCGAGAGCTTTGAGCTGTATCGACCAGCGCATGGCCCTGACGACATGGCTCAGAATCGAGATGGCCATTCCCAAGGCAATCCACCAGAAATTGCAGTCGCGGCGGATAATCTCCACCATCTGGTGGAAATCCACCTTGGAGAAAAGCATCCAGCAGAGCCCCACGGTAATCACCAGGGGCACCACATACTTGAGCAGGGCGCGCCAGAACGACGGCTTGGCTTTGTCGGAAGAGTTTTGGGTCATAACTGTTTCAGTGACCGCGAATTTACAAAAAACTTTTCTGATATTCCCTTAATTTCAGTTTAACTTGGGGTGTTAGAGGAGGGCGGTGATTTCTTTGAAGGCGAAGGTGAGGGGGCCGGAGGTGGGGTTGAGGAGGGTGAGGTGGCCTGTGGGGAGGACGTGGGAGATGGTGGCGTAGAAGCGGGTGCCGTCGGGGGTGGCGTAGGGGTGGGGATGGCCGTCGTTTCGCCACAGGAAGGAGTGGTAACGATTGGATAACGTGTCGTAGTCGAGCTTACTGGCCTGGGCGATTTCTTGCTGTATACTGGCGATAATAGGCTCGATTGGCAGGTTGTCGCGGCCGAGGATTTGGGCCAGCGACACGGGGTTGGGGGCGTCGCTGAGGAAGCGCGTCTGGTTGACGTTGATGCCGATTCCGGCGATCGACCAGTCGATAAACTCGCCACTGAGGGAGTTTTCGATAAGGATGCCGCCAAGCTTGCGGTCGTCGTAATAGACGTCATTGGGCCACTTCATGCGCAGGCGCGACGCATCGGGGACGAGTTTCGCAAGAGCCTCCCAAGTGCCTATTGACACCCACAGCGACAGCGTCCATTGCTGAGCGGCTTTCAGAGCCTCGGGGCGGATGAGCAGGGAGAACGATGCGTTTTTGCCGGGCTCCGATTCCCACGTGTTGCCGCGCTGGCCGCGTCCGGCGGTTTGACGCATGGTGGCCACGACGGTCCACGCCCCCAGCTGCTCCTCCGCGATCATAGAGCGAAGGGCCGAATTGGTCGAGGAGGTTTCAGAAAGCCATTTAATGGGAGGAAGCATTTTTCGAATACACGAATACACGAATACACGAATACACGAATACACGAATGCACGACAGAACGATAAAACGACAGATCGATTAGACGACGGGGCGACAAATCGATTAATCGATGGAGATGGTGCGGGAATGGTCGTCGGGATTCTCGGTGATAGTAACGCGCACGGTGTCGTCGGGGAGCAGGGCCTCGATGCGCTCGGGCCACTCCATGAGGCACAAGGCTCCCGAGTCGAAGTAATCCTCGATACCCATGTCCAGGGCCTCCTCGAGCGTCTCCAGGCGGTAGAGGTCGAAGTGGTAGATTAGCTCGGCGGTGGTGTCGGAGCGATACTCGTTGACGATGGCGAACGATGGCGACGAAGTTTCCTCGGAGTCGACACCCAGGGCTTCGCTCAGGGCGTTGATGAAAGTGGTTTTACCGGCGCCCATTTCTCCGTAGAAGGCGAAGACGGTGGCGTCACCCATAAGATTGACAAATTGGCGAGCGGCCTCGGGCAGCTCGTCAAGCGATTTCACTGTGATTGTATGCTTGGCCATAATGTGATGATTATCTGGGGGTAAGGGTAATCAGGGGGATAAGCATCTCCTCCATGGAGATGCCGCCGTGCTGGAACGTGCCGGTGTAGTACTGCACGTAGTAGTTGTAATTGTTGGGATAGGCGAAGAAGTCGCGTCCGCCGGCGAAGATATAGGCGCTGGAAACGTTGGGCGACGGCAAACCGTACTGCTCGGGGCGCTTGATTTCGTATACCTGTTTGGGGTTGTAGGCCAGGTTTTTGCCCACCTTGTAGCGAAGATTGGTGTTGGTGGCCTTGTCGCCCACGACCTTGATGGGATTCTCCACGCGGATGGTGCCGTGGTCGGTGGTGAGGATCACCTTATAGCCCTTGTCGGCGATGCGACGGAAGAGGTCGAGCACCGGCGAGTGGCGGAACCATGACTCGGTAAGGGAGCGGTAGGCGGCGTCGGTCGAGGCCAATTCGCGTATCATCTTCGACTCGGTACGGGCATGCGAGAGCATGTCGATAAAGTTGATTACCACCACGTTGAGGTCGTTGACCTCGAGGTTGGAGAAATCCTTTAGCAACTTTGCAGCAGCCGGGGAGTCGTTGACCTTGTTGTAGGAGAAACGGCAACGGCGGCGATAGCGCTCAAATTGGGTAGCGATCAGCGGCGACTCGTTGAGGTTTTTCCCCTCCTCCGAGTCCTCGTCGACCCACAGGGCCGGGAACATGCGTGCGATTTGCACGGGCATCAGCCCCGAGAAGATGGCGTTGCGGGCGTATTGCGTGGCCGTGGGAAGGATGGAGCAGTAGAGGTCCTCGTCCTCGATGTTGAACATCTCGGTAAGCATCGGTTTTACCGTGCGCCACTGGTCGAGGCGGAAGTTGTCGATGACGATCACGAACAATTTTTCGCCCTTGTCGAGCAGGGGGAAGATTTTGCGCTTGAACACGTCGGGCGACATCAGCGGGCGGTCCTTGGCGTCGGGCTTTGTAACCCACGTCTCATAGTTGCGTTTTACGAATTTATAGAACGCGGTGTTGGCTTCGGCTTTCTGCATCGACAGGAGTTCGTCCATGTTGGTCTCGGTGGATGCCAATTCCATCTCCCAGTACACCAGCTTTTTGTACAACTCGCGCCAATCGTCGAGAGTGTAGGAATCGTTGATTTGGGAGGTGATGCGTGTAAATTCTTGGCGATAGTCGTTGGAGGCCTGCTCGGTGACGAGTGCCGCCGAGTGGAGATTCTTCTTGATGGAGAGGAGAATCTGGTTGGGGTTGACAGGCTTGATGAGGTAGTCGGCGATTTTGTTGCCAACGGCCTGATCCATAATGTTTTCCTCCTCGCTTTTGGTGATCATTATCACTGGCGTCTGTGGCGCCTCCTGCTTGATGAGCGAGAGGGTCTCGAGCCCGGTGAGACCCGGCATGTTCTCGTCGAGGATTATGAGGTCGAAAGGTTGCGACTGGGCCAAGTCGAGGGCGTCGCGACCGTTGTTGACGGTAGTGACGAGGTAGCCTTTGTTCTTGAGGAACATTATGTGGGGCTTCAAGAGGTCGATTTCGTCATCGGCCCAAAGGATATGTAATTGGCTCATAATCGCTTGATTTTAAGGGTTATCGAAGAGAGGATCGTCGCCTTCCGAGCCTTCGGGGTACTCGGGGAGGGAGGGCTTCTGGGGGGCTTGCTGTCCCGCCGGCACGGCGGGACTTCCTACTTGGCCTTGGGGGCTGGCTTCTTGTAGGGCCTTCCCCTCGATGCTCTCGGGATTCTCGGGATTCTCGGGATTCTCGGGAATTTCGGGATTCTCGGGGATTTCGGGAATTTCGATATTTTCGATATTTTCGAGAATCTCGGGCATCTCGCCGGCCTGTCGTTCCTCCTCAATATGCTCCTCCAGCTCGGGCAGCGATTCAGGGTCGCCGTAAACCTCCGGGGGGAGGACGTCCTTCTGGGCGTCCATGTAATTCTGCTCCTCGAGGTAGCGGAAGTACTCGTCGAACGAGCGGCCTTCTCTCAACAGGGTTTCAAAGTTCTTCTCGGAGATGATGATGGGTCTCACCTGCCGCGGGATCTGCAACTGGGTGTCGTCGGCCATCACGCGACGGTAATGGTCGAGCTGCTCCATGTTGTCGAATCCCTTTATTATAAGCATTCCGAGGCGTCCAAAGTTCATTTGCTCGAGGTCGAAATCGCGCACGACAAACGTGTTGAAGTTGTGGCGGGCGATGTCGAAGAGCAGTTGGTTGGAACTTACCGAGTCGATGGGGAACGTCAAGACGAGCAACTGCGGGTTGGCCGGATTCAACTCGAAGTTGGCCAGCGAGTCGTTGGCCACCGCCGTGGAGTCGTTGGTCAAGCGCAGGTCCCACAGCATGCCGCGGGTGTTGACGGCGCCGCTCTGCAGCTGGCGGCCTTTGGCCAGTTGCTTCAGATAGGACGAAGCAAGCGGCGTGATGTCGGTCTCGGGATACAACTCGAGCAATTCTTTGAGGGTCGACTGGAACGCCTCGGTGTTCTTCTCGGTGACGTAGCTGAGGGCCTCGATGAACATGAATTTGGGCATCAGTTTGCTCATCGGGAACTTCTGGCGCATCTCCTTGTAGGCGCGGTGCACGGCCGCGTTGTTGTTGTCGAGGTAAGCCTCGTAGGCCGCGTCGTACATAGCCTCCTGCTGTGCGTCCATAGCCTTGAGGTTGTCAAGGTATTTGGGGTCGGTCATGGCTTGGCCGTACTTCGACTCGGGGAAGTCGTTGACGATCAGCAGGCGGTACTTTTCGGCCTGGGCTGTGTTGCCTTGGCGGGCGTACATCAGGTAGAGGTTGTAGTAGGTGTCGAGGCGGTACACGTTGTCGGGGTAGCGGGTCAACAGGCGGTTGAATTCGCTTTCGGCCGCCGGGTAGTCCTCGAGTTTGTCCTTCAGTATCACGCCCATGTTGTACAATCCCTCCTGGATGATATCGTTGCAGGTGGCGCGCTCGGCGTCGGTTTTGGGAATCTGCTTGAGGTAGTATTCGGGGAAGTGGGGGTCGTTCTCGTGCTCGGCGGCCTCTTTCTCCTCCTTGGTCATTTCGGAGCCCTCGGAGCCTTCCTGCCCCTCTTTCTGCTCGTCTTCATCCTCGTCATCCTCCGACGATGAGAATTCACTCATGTCGAACGACGATTTGTTTCTCCTTCGCCAATCGTCCTCCAGCTTGCGGGAACCCCAGCGTTTCTGGAAGTCGGTCTTGCCCGCGTTCTTCGACGCCGTGTTGTAGAAGTACCACGAATCGTCGGTGTTAAGGGTGAACGTCTGCGGCGCTGTCGAGCTGTTAAGAGTGGACCCTTGTGCTTCTTGCTCAGCGAGATACGCCTCGCGCTTGGCGGCCTCCTCCTCCTCTTTCTCCTTCTTCTTCAGGTCGTCGATAATCTTGTTGATTATCTTGAGCTGCTCCTCCTCGCTCATGTTGGAGAGCTTGAGCAGGGAGTCGTTGAGGGTGACGTTTTGGGAATATAGGGCCAACTCATCAAGCACGTCGGAGCGCTTTTTGAGTGTCTCGTAGTTGGGGTAACTCTCTGGTAATTGGGGAATTGCCTCGGAGAAGCAGGGCTGCGCCAACTCGTATTGATGGCGCTCGTAGTACAATTGGCCCAGGGTGATTTGTGCGATAGCCTTGTCGATGCCGTTGCGGGTGGATTTCTCGCAGGCAATCACGTAATTCTCAATGGCTTGGGTGGTGTCCTTGCGCGACAGGTAGAGGTTGCCGATGGCATAGTACACTTGGTCGAGGTACTGCGCGTTGCGGTCGTAGCGGGTCATGCGCTTGAGGGCTTTAACCTCAGGCTCGATGTTCTCGCCGGTATACACCTCGCTCTGCTTGATGCGTGCGTTGAACTTGGTGCGATATGTGGCCGATTGGGCCGAACCGGCCTTCTTGAACGCCTCGTAGGCGTCGGTTTTCTTGCCCAGACGGGCGTACACTTGGCCCAAGAGGAACCACAGGCGCGTTTTCTGGGCGCCCTTGGCGTATTTCACGGCTTGTCGCAGATAAGGAACGGCCGGCTCCAATTCTTTGGAACGCAGGTAGTAATCGGCGTAGGCGAAATTGTACAGCCCGCGCAGGGTGTTGTTGGTCAACTCGGCCTCTTTAAGGCGCTTGAGTATCGTCTCGCCCTCAAATAGCCAATCCATAGCGATATAGCTTTTCGCCTGCCATATCTTGGCCTCGGTAACGGTCGTGGGCAACCACCAGAAATGCTTGGAGATGTAGAAGAAAGTGGAAGCCGCGCCCAGGAAGTCGCCGTTGTAGTACTGGCTGCGGCCCATCATCATCCACGCGTTGTGGAGGAACGGGTTGTACTCGTCGCGCTTGAGCCACAGCTTGTACTCGTCGCTTTGTTTGCCCGATTTTTTCTTGGGGCGTTGCTTGATCGATCGCAATTGGATGGCCTTTTGCGCCTTCTCGATCGAGCGGGTGAAATCTCCGGTTGGCTGGGGAGCTTTGGAATCCTCCTTGGCCTCCACGGGATGCATGAAGAGCAATTGCTGGGAATAATCGTCCTCGTAGGCCGATTCCATCTCCTGGAGCGTCTCCTTGTAGTGGGTGTCGCCGTTGTAGTAGATGTTGTATCGCGTGATGAACGCCATATAGTTGCGAGTCGACGCGGTGTTCTTCTTCAGCGAGCACGCAGGCAACATAGCCGCGACCATAACAATCGCGGCCAACGTCCACAGGGCTTTGGCTCTTACAACAATCTTCACGCCTAAATAACGTACTAAATGGGCTGTATATTGTACAAATCGGCTTAATAGCGTAAGCGCATCCCTTGGGGGCGGCCCTTGGACGGCCTTCATCAAGCAGGTGCCACTCTTATGAGAACGAAATCGATTCTTCCCTCAATAGCCTTGGTCCTCGGGGTTCCGCGCCCCGAGGACCTTGACAGGCGATTATCTAGATAATAAAGGTTTGTCAGAAGAGGGTGAGCTGCGTGCCTTCGGCTGGGGCCATCTGGAGCACGGAGCGAGTAGTCCATCCCTGCGAGCCGTTGCGCAGGGTGAGGGTCATCAGTCCCATGGCGTCGCCCAGGGAGCGGCGCAGGAAGCGTATCACTTCTCCCATTGATGCCAGGCCGCTCAGCCGGCCGGAGAAGAGGGTGTTGCCCCCGCAGGTGACGGTGGCGAACAGCAAGTCGGAAGAGGAAATTCGTGACATGGGGGGTAAAGTTTTTAGTTTCTAGTTTTTAGTTTCTAGTTTCTAGTTTCTAGTTGATGTTTTAAATCTTTAAAGCATTAAATCTTTAAAGGAGGAAAGGAGGAAAGGATCAACGGGGCTATCCTGAAGCCCCCGCTTCGGGGGTTGGGGGGCCGAGGGGCTTGGGGGCCTAGGGGGTCGTTTCCTAATCTGATGCAAAGATAAAAAGCCGCCTGTGCCATATTATGGCACAGGCGGCTTAAATTCGGTTAATAGTTTATTGTTTCTGGTTTCTAGTCTTTGCGGCGGAGGACGTCGATTACCTCGTCGTAGTGAGGCTCGTGGGTGATTTCCTCAACCAGGTCGCTGTAGATGACGTTGCGGTCCTCATCGAGCACGATCACGGCGCGAGCGAGCAGTCCGGCAAGGGGGCCGTCAACAATCTGCAAGCCGTATTTCTGGGCGAACATGGGCGAGCGGAATGCCGAGGCGATGGTGACGTCGTTGATGCCCTCGGCCGAGCAGAAGCGACCCGAGGCGAAGGGCAGGTCCATCGATATGCACAGCACGGCTGTGTTGTCCAATCCGGCGGCCTCTTTGTTGAAGCGGCGCACCGAGGCGGCGCACACGGGGGTGTCCAACGACGGGAATATGTTCATCACCACTCTTTTACCACGGTAATCGGAGCAGTGTACTTCTTTCAACTCAGGGGTGACGAGGGTGAAGCATGGTGCTTTCTCGCCCACGCGGGGAATCGTGCCGTAAGTGTGGCAGGGTTGGCCTTTGAAATAGATGGTTTCCATAATTATAAACTACTTATCATCATTATAACGTCGTCGGCGAGGTGATTGTTGAACGCCGGGATGATTTCTCGCGCGATACCCTCCCGGTCGGCTAGGATAATGGCTGGAAAAGCCGTAACGCCGCAGTCGCGGGCAAGAGCTCGTGCCGAAATCAACCGGTATTCACCCACGCGGTCGTAGCCCAGCAGCGGCTCTATCTGGTCGACATTCGACGTCACGAATGCCCACAGCACCTGCACGCTCGTGGGAAGCTGGCTAACCGCCTCGCGCACTGCCTCGATAGTGGCCCCGGTAGACGCCACCTCGGGCGACAGCACCACGATAAGGGTGGGGGAGAGGAACCCGTCGCCGCGGTGGTAGGTGTACCGCTCCCCAGTGGTCGTGGGGCACGAGAACGCGGGCACCGGTTGTCCCTTGAGCGACTCAAGGGCGAACATCCCCTGGCGGTAGCGAGTAAACTCCTCCGGGAACCATGCGATCAGGCCGCGCTCAGAGAAGTCGGGGGTTTCAGGGTCGAGGGTGGTGAAGTCGACGCGTATCGACTGCTCGCTGATCGACCCGGGGTTGTTCTCCACCTCCATCCTCACGGGAAGGTAGCTCTTGGGGTCGAGCCATAGCGTCAACTCTTTAGCGTCATAGCCCTGGAACCGCCTCAGAGCTTTAACAACAGGCGAGGGTACGCCCTGGCGCAGGCTATCGGGGGTGAAGTGCCAGGTGTAGGTGGTGTCGCGTTGTATTTCGAGTAATTGACGGGCCAGAAACTGGGGGAGTATCTCGGTGAACTGGGCGTTGTTTTGCACCCCGCGGGAATAGTCGGGCAGGCGGGCCGGGGAACCGGCGCCGAGCGGTATCGAGTCCCATTGCCAGTGATACTCCTGCAACCGCTGGTCGCGATAGCGATAGTGGCTACCGTCGGCGTAGGCGCTCCACCCTTTCGACGTGCCGCTGGCCGTGGGCACCTCCCATTGGATGATATAGTCGGCCGGGGCGATCGAGTCGCCCTGCGACGACCACATCTCCACGGTGTACACCACCGGCTCGCTGAACGCTGGCATGGTCACCTCGTAGGTGGCGCGTCCGTGATAACCATCGGCGTTCTGCAGGGTCGAGACAATATCAGCAATCCCCTGGGCTTGCGAGCCCAAGGGACATAGTGCCGCTATCACAAATAACAAGTACACTGTCCTTCTCATAAACCACATTTAGTTGACGCTTTCTTGTATAACAAGAAAAGAGGCTGAATGTTTTACGGAAACCCTATTACCGCTTGGATTGGAAAAAGGAGCGCATCAGCTCGGCGCATTCATCGGCGAGAACTCCGGCTGTTACCGTGGCTTTGGGATGAAAAGGGCTGCGGGAGGTGAAAGTGGCATAGCCTCGCTTGACGTCGGTGGCGCCGTACACCACGCGTTTCACCTGAGCCCAGCCTATAGCCCCTGCGCACATAAGACATGGCTCCACGGTGACGTATAGCGTGCAGTCCTGCAGGTATTTCCCCCCGAGGGAATTCATGGCGGCAGTGAGAGCTTGCATTTCGGCGTGAGCGGTGATGTCGCTTAGTCGTTCGGTCATGTTATGACCTCGGCCGATGACACGTCCTTTGCAGGCCACGACAGCCCCAATGGGTACTTCGCCCTCTTCCATGGCTGCCTTTGCCTCGACTAAGGCTTGGCGCATCATTCGCTCGTCGTCGTTCAATTCTATCATAGCAGGGGGATGGTGAGGCCTTCGTTGGCGATGGTCACGGGGGAGAATTCCTCGAGGGCCTGGGACAGGTGCTGGTCCTCGCTGAGGTAGGATTTGGAGAAGTGGCCCAAGAGCAAACCTTTGACCTCGGCGTCGCGGGCGATGCGGGCCGCCTCGCGGGCTGTGGAATGGAAGCGTTGATGAGCTTTTTCGGTGGAGTCGTCGGCGTAGGTGGCTTCGTGGTAAAGAAGATCGACGCCGCGGATGGCATCTACCACCGGCGGATAGTAGGTGGTATCCGAGATATAGGCGTAGGAAACCGATGGATCAGGGTCGGTGGTGAGCCACGAGTTGGGGATCACCGTGCCGTCCTCCTTGATGAAGTCGTCGCCTTGCTTTATGGCTTGGCGAAGGTGGATGGGCACCTGGTGATACTCCATCATGTCGCCGCGCAGATGGCGAGGCTTGGGTTTCTCGCGGAAGATGAACCCAACGGTGGGCACCCGGTGGTTCAGGGGAACGGTCTCCACGGTGATGGCGTCGTTTTCGAGGATGACGGCGCGCTCGGGCTTGATGATGTTGAAGTCGATCTCAACCGACATGTTGTGGCAGAAGAAATCGAGCATTCGCTGGAACATCTCGGCGCCTTCCTTGAACGTGTGGATGGTGATTTTGCCGTCGTTCCCGTGCAGGGAGAGGGTGGAGAGCAATCCCACCAGGCCCAGGCAATGGTCGCCGTGGAGGTGGCTGATGAAGATGTGCCGCAAGCGCGAGAATTTGATTCTCATCTTGCGCGCCTGCAGCTGGGTGCCCTCTCCGCAATCCACCATGTAGAGGGTGTCGCGGATGTCGAGCACCTGGCACGTGGGGTTGTGGCGCAGCGTAGGGGTCGCTGAGCCACAGCCCAATATCTTCACCTCAAAGCGGGCCATAGGGGGAGGTTTTCAGTTTTCAGTCGTTTGTTCGATTGTCGTGCACTCGTGTATTCGTGCATTCGTGCATTCGAGTAAACGAGAGATTTATTTCTTATGCTTGATCATGTAGAGGGCAATCTGCACGGCGTTGAGGGCGGCGCCCTTCTTAATCTGGTCGCCTACCACCCAGAACGAAAGGCCGTTAGGGTCGGTCAAGTCCTTGCGGATGCGTCCCACATAAACGGGATCCTTGTGGGCGATCTCCAGGGGCATCGGGTAGCGCTTGTTGGCCGGATCGTCAACCACGACAAGTCCCTCGCCTTTCTCGAATGCCGCGCGGGCCTCTTCCACCGACACCGGTCGCTCGGTCTCCACCCAGATGGCCTCGGAGTGGGCGCGCATCACCGGTACGCGCACGCACGTTGCCGAAACGTCCAATTTGGGCGCGTGCATAATCTTCTTGGTTTCGTTGTACATCTTCATCTCCTCCTTGGTGTACCCGTTGTCGAGGAACACGTCCACGTGAGGGATGACGTTGTAGGCCAATTGGTAGGCGAACTTCTCAACCGTAGGCTCTTCGCCGCGCTCGATCTGGCCGTATTGGCGCACCAGCTCGTCCATGGCGGCGGCGCCGGCGCCCGATGCGGCCTGATAGGTGGCCACATGCACGCGCTTGATGGGCGTAAGGTCGTTGATCGGCTTGAGGGCTACCACCATCTGGATGGTGGTGCAATTGGGGTTGGCGATGATGTTGCGGGGAGCGTTGAAGGCGTCGTCGCCGTTCACCTCGGGGACAACCAGGGGCACGTCCTGGTCCATGCGGAAAGCCGAGGAATTGTCGATCATAATGGCGCCATGTCGGGTGATTGTGTCGGCAAACTGCTTGCTGACGCCGGCACCAGCCGATACGAAAGCGTAGTCGACGCCGCGGAAGTCGTCGTTGTCCTGAAGGAGTTTTACCTCGTATTCCTTGCCGCGGAAGGTGTACTTACGGCCCGCACTGCGCTGGGAACCAAACAACAACAACTCGTCGACGGGGAAATTCTGCTCGTCGAGCACGCGGAGAAACTCCTGACCAACGGCGCCCGAGGCGCCCACAATGGCTACTTTCATTTTATGCAAATCTCGTTAATATTATATGTATAAGCTTTGACCCGCGAAGTTACACATTTTAAACCACACAAGTGGAAATTCACCCCAAAAATTTGCGCCCGGGGCTAGATGGTAAGGCGCAACGTGGCTCCATAACGTCGCGGTAATCCCCGTTGCAAGAACGAGTTGCCCATCGACTGAAAGTAGAACGTGGCGTAGCGCGTGCCTGTCAAGTTCTCGGCCCAACCTTGCAGCGACCACTCACGCCAATTGAGTGTCACCGAGGCTCCCAACAGCCCGTAGAACTTCTGCTCCACGGTGTTGGCCTCATCCCACGATATCGGTCCCACGCCTCGCGCGTCCACCCCAAAGTCGAGCGAAAAGTCGTCAGATAGCGGCTGGTGGTAGGTCACGCCGCCAAAGAGAGTGTGCTCCGGGGCGTAGGGCACGCGGTTGCCGCGCATCTGGGCAATGCCGTTGTCGAAGTCGCGGAAACGGGCGTGCGTCCACCCGTAAGAGGCGTTCACGCGCCATCGCGATGTGGGATGGTAAGTGGCCGATAACTCGCAGCCGTAGCTGTGGGTGCGCCCGGCGTTGGTCATGATGCGGCCCGTGGTGGTCCCCGCCGGGAACATCGTCAATTGCTGGTCGCGGCAGTCGATGAAGAAAGCGGCCGCTTGAAGCTCGAGACGCATGTCGTCGGTGGTCCAATGGGCGCCTACCTCGTAATTCCAACTCTTTTCGGGCTTGTAGCTCACAATCTGGTCGATGTCGTAGCCCATGTCAAAGCCCATTGTGGCCATCACCTGCTGCTGTAGCACGTCGGAAAACATCTGCGTGTTGTAACCTCCCGATTTATAGCCTTTTGCAATGGTAATGTACACGTTGTCGCTCGGCTTTGTCCCGAATTGATAGGACACCGAAAAGCGCGGCAGCAACTCAAGGTCGTGGCGGTGAAGAGAGCCCGTATGGTCCATTGTTACAGGCACTTGGGCCAACAGCATCCCATTGGCGGCCAATCGGATAGAATAGCTTCCGTCGCAGAAAGAATGGTAATCGAGCATCGACCGCTCGAAATCTAAGCGCAGGCCCACGGCGGCGGTTAACTTCCCGAATTTCAGCTCACTACGATGGTAGGCGGCCACTCCCCACGCAGGGAGATGGAATTTCGAGCCAAGCAGAAACTCATCCTGGTCCCACGTCATCGGTCGCTCGGGGTTGTATTTGTTGTAATTGCCTGTGATTAAGCCCGATATGCCGTCCTCGAAGAAGGTGACCGGGGCCGACATCGACGTGCGGCGATAAAATCCGAACGCTCCCGCCATCCATGAGTATTGCCCAGCCTTACCCTTGGCGATAAAATCCTGAGTCACAGCCCATTCGTGGCGTATTTGCGAAAGGGTGAAATATTTCAGAGGCAAGAAGTCCTGGTCGAGGGTCATGCGGTCGTGGATGTACTGGAACGAGGAGATGGACGACAGCGTCACACCCGACGGCAGTCGCCAATTCACTGTAAATCCGTCGGTTACGCCATCACGCCGATAGTAGCAGGTATCGTTGTAGGCGATTTGACCCGTAGCTACCGATTGGTAGGGATACCCTCCTTGACGAGAGATCGACACGGCGGCTGTGTTCTCAATATCCACATTATCAGATGGTTGCCATACAGTCTTCCACCTTGCCGAGCCTTGACGCTCCTTGTCGAGGCAACCGTTATTGTAGGCGTTGCGGAAAAAGCCGTTGGTTGTCGTGAAATAGGCTGAAAGGCTCATTGCCAAGGGATTACTGATGCGTTGGTAATGGCTGGCGCCTACCTTGAACGAGGTGCCGGAGCCTCCCTCCAACAGGACTCGCGTGCCTTGGAATCGCATTGGCGAAAGGGTGTAGATTGAGATTAGTCCGCCCATCGTATTACGCCCATACAGAGCACTTTGCGGTCCGCGCATCACCTCCACGCGCTCGATGTCCATCAGGTCGAAATCGTAGTTGTCCTTGTTCAAGAACGGCACGTTGTCGACCGTCAAGCCCACGGCCGGCTGGTCGATGCGGGCGCCTATGCCTCGGATGTAGATTGACGAGGTCATACGCGAGCCGTAATCGGGAATGTACAGGTTGGGCGACATTTCGCTCACCTGCTTCATCGTCACTACTCGGTATTCCTCCACCTCCTCGCGGTTCACCACGGTAGCGGCTACCGGTTCGGCCGCGAGCGACGCGCCTTGCTTGATGGCCGTCACCGACACCTCTCTCAATTCCTGTCCCTCAATTGAGTAGTCAAATCCCTCAGTGTCAATCCTTTCGCTGTGATATTGCACGGGTGCTGGCTCCTCGGCCCACATGGCCAAGGCGCAGGCGATAAGCACCGATAAAGAAACAAGCAGTCGAAACATACCGCGAAATTACCCCAATCCCACGACCCCCGCAATCCCCATTTTTAGTGATTTTTAAGTGGGATGTCGGGCCGCGGTTAAGTAGGAAGTCCCGCCGTGTCGGCGGGACAGTATTCGTGTCGGGCCGGCACGGCCCGACATCCTACTTAAACACGGCGGGACAGTATTCGTGTCGGGCCGGCACGGCCCGACATCCTACTTAAACACGGCCCGACATCCTACTTAGCCCAGCTCGACATCCTTTCTAACTTATTAGATAAAAAAAGCAGCCTCCTGAGAGGCTGCTTTCTGATGGGATGGGACGTCCGCTGGGGATTACTTGCGGATGCCGAGCTCCTTCTGCGCGATGATGGCGCGGTAGCGGTTGATGTCCTTGCGGATCAAGTAGTCGAGCAAGCGACGACGCTTACCTACCAAAGCCTTCAAGGCGCGTGCGGTGCTATAATCTTTGTGATTTGACTTCAGGTGGTCAGTCAAATGAGCGATACGGACCGAGAATAATGCAATCTGCGCTTCAGGTGAGCCAGTGTCAGTCTTGCCCTTACCGTATTTCTCAAAGATTTCTGCTTTTTCGTCAGAGCTGAGATGCATGTCTGAGATTGATATTTAAATGTTTATAATAAAATTTAGCGGTGCAAAGGTAGTAATTATATTTTTCACGCGCAAATCTTTCGCGATTTTTGCGCTGAAATGAGCTGTGATACAAATCTTTTGATTAATTTCGCGCATAATACAGCTATTGTATGGCAGAAGAAAAGACAACAATAGAGAACCCCGAAGGGAGCGTTCGAGCCGTTCCAAGCGACGAAACGTTGGCTCAAAAAGCCGAAACCGCAATCGACAAGGCTTCGGAGGAGGCAAAAGAGGCCGTCGAGGAATTGCGCGACTGCCGCAAGCCTAATCGGCTGGCGCGCTGGGCGTTCGGCTTGGCTTTGGCGTCCTGGATGATTTTCATCGTGAGCGCGTTTTTGCCGCTCGCCGCAAGCTGGTGGTTCGGGCCGCTGGCCGGTTTGATCGCTTTGGTGGCGTTCGTTATGGGGTTGGTGTCGCTTCGCAAGCCGCCGCGCAACCTCGCCACGGGCGCCTTGGTGTTCTCGGGTGTTATCATCATCATTTTCGTGATTATTTTCATTGTGGCTCACATGATCAAAAATCTGTAATCCACGCATAACCAATAGTATAAACCATTCATTATCTTCAAGTTATGAAAAGATTGTTACTTGCTTTGGCATTAGTGCTTGGCCTCTCGGCAGCCGCTCAAACACGCGCCGACATCGAGGCCTCCATCAAGAAAATGGAATCGCCCTCCACGCCTTGCAACCAAGGTGCCGAGCCCTTCAAGCAGTTTATCGCTCAATTCTCCACCGACGCCGATTTCATGACCTCTCGACTGAAACTGAGCGACGCCCAGCGCGAGAAATACGCCGACATCCTCAAGCCTGAGACATTCAAGGCAATGGGTCCCGAGGAGCGCGACGGCGAGGAGTATTATCAGGCTTGGGGCGAGATGCAATATGGCCAGGCTTACCTCGATTGCGGCTGGGTGGACTCGTTCTCGGAGTACACCATGGAGTTCAAGCGTCTCGACGGCAAGTGGTACCTTGCCAAAATCGTAGTGGAGTAAACCCCTATGGCAACCCGCCAACCCGAGCGCCTTTACGGCCTCATCGGATATCCTCTGGGTCACTCTTGGTCGCAAAACTACTTCAACCAGAAGTTTGACGCCGAGGGTATCGACGCTCGCTACGTCAACTTCGAGATTCCCGACATCGGCGACTTTATGGAGGTGATCGATGAGTACCCCAATCTACAGGGACTCAACGTCACCATCCCCTACAAGGAGCTGATTATCCCTTACATGAACGAGATGGACCCCGACGCCAAGGAGATTGGCGCCGTCAACGTCATCAAATTCATCCGCGGCAAGGGCGAAAATATCAAATTCAAGGGCTACAACAGCGATATCATCGGGTTTACCGACTCGATCAAACCGCTGTTGCGTCCTTGCCATAAAAAAGCGTTGATTCTCGGCACGGGTGGCGCCGCCAAAGCCGTGCGTCAGGGATTGGTCAACCTTGGCATCGAGCCTATATATGTGTCCCGCACCAAGCAGGACGACCGCCTCACCTACGACGAGCTCACTCCCGAGGTGATGGACTCCCACAAGGTGATTGTCAACTGTACGCCCCTGGGCATGTACCCCCACACCGACGAGTGCCCGCCCATCCCCTACGACCTGATCTCGCCCGAGCACCTGTGCTACGACTTGCTCTACAACCCCGACGTGACGTTGTTCATGAAACGGGCACGCGAGCGCGGGGCTGAGGTGAAAAACGGCCTCGAGATGTTGCTGTTGCAAGCGTTCGCCGCTTGGCTGATTTGGAACTCGTAACGCCACTGCTCAACGCGTAAGAATCCATCCCATGCGTCCCCCGTGGAACCAGGCACCATTGATGCCCGTCGCCATATCCCTGGCGGCGGGCATCGCCGTTTATGGTGCTGTCCCCTGGTGGGGGATAGCGGGGCTTTTAGGGCTTATGGGGCTTATGGGGCTTATGGGGCTTATAAGGCATATAGGGATTATGGGAAAGCTGCCGTGGGTAGTGGCGCTCGCTTTTACGCTGGGCTGGATACTGGCGTGGGTGGATGACGTCCCCTGTCCACAGTTGCCTACCGAGGAGATGGAGCTGCGAGGCGTAGTGCTGAGGGTCAACGAGGGGGAAAGCGGCCGCTCGATGCTCGTGCGTGGCTCGGGGATGGTGACTCACGTCACCACCACTACTTTCCTGCCGCCGCTGTCGGTGGGGGATTCGGTATCGGTGAGGGCTAAGTTCTCCCAGCCTGAGTACACCACCTTTTTGCCCGACGAGACGACCTTAGAGCAGTATCATTGGCGCAACCGTGTTGTGGCCACAGCCTACGTCACCCCCCGCCACCTCAATCGCATAGGCCGCGACCCCTCGCTGTGGGCCAAAATGGCAGCTTGGAGGTCGTCGTTGGTGGATAGGTTGTTGTTGTCGCCCCTCGACGAGGGGACCTCGCGGATGCTGGCGGCGGTGCTACTGGGCGACCGCACCCATCTCGACCCGGATACGCAGCCTCGTTACGCGGCCGCCGGGGTGGTCCATGTGTTGGCGCTGAGTGGCACTCACGTGGGCGTGCTGGCGATGATTGTAGGAGCAGTGTTGCTGGCCGTTTTCGGAGTCAAGGGACGACGATGGAAAGCCGCCGCTCTGATCGCTTTGCTGTGGATTTACGCGGCTTTAACCGGCTTTTCGCCATCGGTGACGCGCTCGGTGCTGATGGCCTCGTTGGCTTGCGGGGCGGTGATGTTGGGAAGGGTAAATTCGGGTTTCAACGCTCTTTGCTTGGCGGCGATTGTGTTGCTAATCATCGATCCCCGAAGTCTTTACGACGCGGGAGCGCAACTTTCGTTCGCGGCCGTGGCTGGATTGCTTCTCTTCAGCGCTTGGTGGTGGCGTTTGGAGATACACTCGCGTTGGATTAGAGCCGCGGGAGCCGCGGTGGGAGTGCCGATGGCCGCTATGGCCGCAACGGCATTGTTGGCGGTGTGGCATTTTCACCAGTTGCCGCTGTGCTTTTTGGTCTCCAACTTGCTGATTACCTTTTTGTTGCCGTGGTTTATCGGAGCTGGGGTGTTAGTGCTGATTTTCGATGCTACGGGAGGTGTGCCCGTATGTCTTTCCAGGGTCACCGATTGGCTTTACCAGGGCATTGACCATGCGGCATCGCTCGTGGCAGGAGTGCCTGAAGGGGTTGTTACGGGCCTCTACCCATCGGCAACACTCCTTTGGACTATAGCAGCGGTGGCTATAGTCCTGATAATTTGGGCGGTAGATCGCCGGAAAGGGTGGGGCTTCGCCACGGTGGGAGCTTGCTTGGCATTGCTGGTCGCTGTCTTGGTAGAGCCGACAGTGAGCGCCGACGACGAGCTTTACACCGTCGACCGCAATCATCGCGTCGATATCCTCCATCGCCACGCCGACACTCTCCACATCTACACCACAGCGCGCCCCGGTGATATCCGTGATATCGCCCACGAAGCCCGGTTTCGCTACCAGCATTACCTGGCCAAGCGAAAGATCAAATGTATAATAGTGTCTCCGACAGATACCACCTATTTTTTGAGGATGGAGAAGTAGAGGATGACAGGATCGGGTGTCTCGTTCATTTTTACCTTAACGGCGTCGAGCCCCTGGATGGTGGTGCGTTCTATAATCTCGTTGACCCGCAGCACGTTACGCAGCCAGCGAGCCTCATCGTCGGGGCTGTGGAGCACCCATGGCGACTCAGGAGTCAGTCCCATTCCCGAGGCCATAATAGCGTCCTGCAACATCCAGTAGCGGTTGCGGTAGGTATCGGCCTTGGCCTGTGAAAGTCCGTCGACCTGCGTGGCGGCCGTTAATGCCTTGATGGTGAGGTCGAGAGAGCAGGGGTCGGAGGTCAACGCCTGCTCGGCCATGAGCAGCACGCGTGGCCAGTCGGTTGAGGCGTAAGCGCGGTCCAATGCTGGGAACTCGGCGTCGGGGTTGAAGTCGGGACCGCACGCCGAGCCGTAGTACACCAGGCATTTCTCGTTGATAGTGAGGGTGGTGTCACCAACGAGGAAACGGTTGGTCAAGGCTGTGAAGCGTGCCTGGTCGGCGTTGACCGAGTCGCAGATGGCGGCCAGGTCGACCTTGGCTGAGGCGGAAATAGCAAGGGCGAGGAAAAGTATAGTGAGAGTTTTCTTCATATAACTTGATTCTATAGAGAGGTGGCTCCGCCACCATGTAATCTGTAGGGTTGCGCTTTACCCCAAGCTAAAGCATGGGGTTACGTAGAGAAGGATGGCTACGCCATCTCTTGAGGGAGCTGTCCGTCGGGACGGCGGGACGTCCTGTCTAACTGTCCCGCCGACACGACGGGACGTCCTACTTAGCGTGGCTGGCTTATTTGACGGCGTCGAGGATGCGGGAGGGGATGTCGATGTTGTTGTTGAGGCGGGCAAACTGCTCCGAGCCTACGCCGATGGCGTAGACGGGAACGGGGTTGCCGGTGTGGCTCGTGGTGGTCCAGCCGATGCCGGTGGCCGCGTCGAGCACGTCAAACACCTCCACCGCGAACGCGTTGAACGAGTTGTACAACGTCTTCTGGTCCTCGCTGTTGCGCATCTCGAACGTCTGCTCGAATTTTTCCTTAAGTGCCTGCTCTTGTTTCTCGCTCACGGGAACGCCCTTCCAAAAGCCGAACTTTTCCTCCAACATCTTGCGCATATCGTCCCATGTGAACACGCGGCGCGACTTGAGGATGGCCTTGCACTGGTCGGAAAACTCGTCCTTCGACATGCGCTGGTAGTCGATGTATTCAAGGTGGGCTTGATACTTAAGGTGCTGATTACCAAGGGCCATGCCGCCGGTGTCGTGGTCGGCGGTGACCACGATCAGCGTCTCGTCGGGGTGTTGTAGGTAGAAGTCGTAGGCCACCTGCAGCGCCTCGTTGAAGTTGACGATCTCCTTGATCACGGCGCCGCCGTCGTTGGCGTGTGCCGCATGGTCGATGTTGCCACCCTCGATCATCATGAAGAATTTGTCGGGCGACAGTTTCTCCAAGTGGCTGAGACACTGGCGGGTAATCTCGGGGAGAGTCAATGCTCCGGGAATGGAGTCGATGGTGTAGCCGATGTTGGAGATACGGGTTGAATCGGGGCTGAGCAGGAAAATTTTGTCGGTCGTGACCGAAGAAATGGCCTCGGAGCCTCTCACCACTGAGTAACCGCTCTTTTGGAGCACCTCGTAGAGGTCGGTGGGGTTACCTTTCTTGTCGACCGTACCGCGCAGGTTGCTGCCAGCGAGGAACTCATATCCGCTCTCGGCCGCCTGCTTGCCAATCTCGTAATACATTGAGCGAGAGGGCACATGGGCGAAGAACGCGCCGGGGGTGGCGTCGTCGGGGTACACCGAGGTGCAGATACCTATGCCGTAACCGTCGCGCTGGAGCACCTTGGCCATCGATTCAACGGCGGTGGTGTCCGGGGTGACTCCCAGGTAGTTGTTGTTGGTCTTGTGACCCGTGGAGAGGGCTGTGCCGGCGGCTGCCGAGTCGGTCACGGGCGACGACGCGCTGTAGGTCATCGACATGCCCACGACGGGGAATCGCATCATCAGCAAAGGCTCGGAGGACTTGCGCACCTCGCGGTTGTAGGTCTCGGCGGCCATCACGTGGCCCATGCCCATGCCATCGCCTATAAAATAGAAGATATAGCGCGGAGCCGCGGCCCAGGAGGCCATTGACGCCAATAGGGCGACAGTTGTAAAAAGCTTTCTTATTCTCATATCGCTAAAATCGTAATTATCGGAAATCCCGGAAATCCCGAGATTCCCGAGATAATTAAAATTACCAGATCACGACGCGGTCCTGGGGAGCGCGGTAGAGGGGCTGGCCCTCAGTGATTTGGAATGCCTCAAAGAAGGGGGCGATGTTGCGCAGCGTCACGTTCACGCGGTTCTCGCCAAGCGAGTGGACGTCGCCGGTGGTCAACGAACGCTTCTCCTCGTCGCGGATGTTCTGGGCCCAAACGTTGGCATAGTTCATGTAGAACACCTCCAGCGGGGTGAAGCCGTCGATTTTGGCCTCCTCGCTGTTGATGTCGACGCCCTTCTTCTTCTGGGAGTCGAGGAACGCGGTCATAGCCACGCGTAGGCCACCCTGGTCGGCGATGTTCTCGCCAAGGGTGTACTCGCCGTTGGCCATCAGGCCGGGGAGCACCTCGACGGCGCTGAACTGGTCGGCCAAGCCCTTGGTCAACTTCTCGAACGCGGCAGCGTCCTCCTCGGTCCACCAGTTCACCATGTTGCCCTCGGCGTCGAAGTTGCGGCCCTGGTCGTCGAATCCGTGGGTCATCTCGTGGCCAATCACCACGCCGATGGCGCCATAGTTCTCAGCGTCGCTCGCCTCGGGGTCGAAGAACGGAGCCTGCAGGATGCCGGCGGGGAACACGATCTCGTTGTTCATCGGGTTGTAGTAGGCGTTGATTGTCTGCGGAGTCATGCCCCACTCGGTCTTGTCGACGGGTTTGCCCCACTTTTTCAGGTACTCCTTTTGGTGCCACATCGACACGTTGTGCATATTCTCGTAGTAGCTCTTCTGGGGGTCGATCTCCATTGTGGAGTAGTCTTTCCACTTGTCGGGGTAACCGATTTTGACTGTGAACGCGTTGAGCTTGGTGATGGCGTTGAGCTTGGTCTCGGGGGTCATCCACTCGAGCTGGATGATGTGCTTGCCAAGGGCGCGACGCAGGTTCTCCACCAAGCCGAGCATATACTCCTTGGACGAAGCGGGGAAGTATTTCTCCACGTAAAGCTGGCCGATAGCCTCGCCCATAGCACCGGAGGTGGCGCCCAGGGCGCGTTTCCAGCGGGGGCGCTGCTCGGTAACGCCGCTCTTCACTTTGGAGAACTCAAAGGCGGTGTCGGTGAACTTGTCGGACAGCTTGCCGGCAGCCTGCGACACGTATTCCCACAGGTAAAGGTCCTTCTTCTCGCGGTCGGTAAGCGTTGCGTAGAGCTTGTCGCCCTGGGCCACGGTGTTGATCTCGGTGACGATCACCGTCTCGGGTGAGGGAATCTCCATAGTCTCGATGAAGAAGCGGTCCCAGGGGATGTGGGGGTACATCTCCTTGAGCTGGGCGAACGTGCGGGGGTTGTACATCGCGGGGATGTTGCGCGACTCCTCGCGGGTCCAGGTCGAGTCGGCCAGGAGGGTTTCGATCTTCATCACGTTCTTCATGATGCGAGTAGCGTCCTTCTTGGAGTAGCCGGCGTTCATCATCTGGCCGACGATGAGCTTCTGGTAAGCCTCACGCACCTTCTTGTTCTCCTTGTCGTTGAGCAGGTAGAAGTCGCGGTCACCAAGTCCCAGGCGAGCACCGGAAACGTACATGGCGTACTCGTTGGAGTTGACCAGATTCTCCATGGGACCGGCGCCGATCAGCGGCGAGCCGTAGTTGGTGTGCATCCACAAGAAGAGGTCCTCCATGCCATCGGCCGGGGTGTTCTCTATCTTCTTCAGGTCGGCCAGGATAGGGGTAGCGCCCTCGCGGTTGCGGCGGTCGCTGTCCATGGCCTGCTCATAGATTGTCGACACCTTGAAAGCCACGGTGCCCGGCTCGGGGTTGGTGGCTGCCAGGCCGAGCACGATGTCCTTGACGCGCACCTCCGACGAGTCGCTCAGGATGTTAAACTGGCCGTAGCGGGCGTGCTCGGGGGTCAAAGGATTGGCCTTCTGCCAGCCGGCGTTGACGTGTTTATAAAAGTCGGTACCGGGAGCTACCGAGTTGTCAATGTAATCTTTGTTCAAGCTTTTCAGATGCTCGGCCGAGGCGGTAACTGCCATGGCGGCGACCATTAGGGCGAGCGTTGCGCGTAATGCTTTCATGTGGATATAGTTTCTAGTTTTTAGTTTCTAGTTTCTAGTTTTTAGTTTTGTAGAGAGATTCCTATATTAAAATAGGTGATTTTGCGCGAAATTAGCGATTTTTTCCGATTGTTGACCTTTGCTTAACTTAAATTTCGTAACTTCGCGGCAAATTAGCTTTTAAGCCAATCATCTGCGTTTTCACATATAGTACAATTAAGAGATAGAAAAGATTATGACAGAGAAACCCACTGTAAAAACCCTGGACCGCGTGGTTGTCCGATTCTCGGGCGACTCGGGCGATGGTATGCAGCTTGCCGGCAACATCTTCACCAACGTGTCGGCCGGCATGGGCAACCAAGTGTCAACCTTCCCCGACTATCCAGCCGAGATCCGCGCCCCGCAAGGCTCGCTGAGCGGCGTTTCGGGATTCCAGGTGAGCGTAGGCTCGGGTGTGTATACCCCGGGCGACCGATGCGACGTGCTTGTGGCCATGAACCCCGCGGCCTTGAAGCAAAACGTCAAGTTTCTCGCCTCCGGCGGCGTCATCATCACCGACATCGACTCCTTCAAGCCCGCCGACTTGAAGAAAGCGCTGTTCGAGACCGACGACCCTATCGCCGAGCTTGGTATCAAGGCACAGGTAGTGGAGGTGCCCGTCACCACCTTGACCAAAAACGCCCTGGCCGACTCGGGTCTCGACAACAAGGCCATGCTCAAGTGCCGCAACATCTTCGCCCTGGGCCTGGTGTGCTGGCTCTTCGACCGCCCATTGGAAAGCGCCTTGCACCACTTGAAAACCAAATTCGCCAAGAAGCCCGCTATCTACGAGGCCAACTCCAAGGTGCTCCAAGCCGGATACGACTACGGCCACAATATCCACGCCTCGGTATCCACTTATCGTATTGAGACCGAGGAGATTATCCCTGGTGACTATACCGACATCAACGGCAACACCGCCACAGCTTGGGGCCTGATCATGGCCAGCGAGAAGTCGGGTCGTCCCCTCTTCCTCGGCTCCTACCCCATCACCCCGGCCACCGACATCCTCCACGAGCTTGCCAAGCGTAAGGACCTCGGCGTGAAGGCTTGCCAGATGGAGGACGAAATCGCCGGCGTATGCTCGGCAATCGGCGCTTCCTTCGCCGGCGACCTCGCCGTCACCTCCACCTCCGGTCCCGGTCTCGCATTGAAGAGCGAGGGTATCGGTCTGGCCGTGATGGCCGAGCTGCCTCTGGTGGTAATCGATGTGCAGCGCGGCGGTCCCTCCACCGGTCTGCCTACCAAGACTGAGCAAACCGACCTCATGCAGGCACTTTACGGCCGTAATGGCGAAAGCCCGGTGGCTGTAGTAGCCCCCTGCTCCCCCACCGACTGCTTCACAATGGCTTTCGAGGCCTGCCGCATCGCCATCGAGCACATGACCCCCGTAATCCTCCTAAGCGACGCGTTCATCGGCAACGGCTCCAGCGCCTGGCGCGTGCCCGAGGTCGACGAATATCCCGAAATCAAGCCTCACTTCCTCCCCGAGGACCGTTGCGACGGCACCTGGCGCCCCTATGAGCGCGACGCCGACACCTTCGTGCGCTACTGGGCTATCCCCGGCACCGAGGGCGCAACCCACATCATCGGCGGCCTCGAGAAGGACACCAAGACCGGCGCCATCTCCACCGATCCCGTCAACCACGAGAAGATGGTGAAAACCCGCCGCGAGAAAATCGCCCGTATCGCCCGCGACATCCCCAAGCTTGAAGCCACTGGCGATGTCGACGCCGACACCCTGCTCGTGGGCTGGGGTGGCACCTACGGCCACCTGCTCACCGCCACCCGCGAAATCAACGCCAATGGCGGCCACTTGGCATTCGCCCACTTCCGCTACATCCAGCCACTGCCTGAAAACACCGGCGACATCCTGCGCCGCTACAAGAAGGTGATTGTGGCCGAGTTGAACACGGGTCAATTCGCCGACTACCTCCAGGCCAAGTTCCCCGAGGTGAAAATCGAGCGCGTAAACAAGATTCAAGGCCAGCCATTCCTCGTTAAGGAGGTGGTGGATGCCGTAACCAAAATCATGGAGGAGAAATAAGATGGAAACACCCTGCACATCCCAATATACAGCAGCCAACTTCAAAAACGGGCAGAGCGTGCGCTGGTGCCCCGGTTGCGGCGACCACGCGATTCTCAACACTCTGCACAAGGCCATGGCCCAGCTGGGAATCCCCCCGCACAAAACGGCCGTGATCTCGGGTATCGGTTGCTCCTCGCGACTGCCTTATTACATGAACACCTACGGGTTCCACACCATCCACGGCCGCGCCGCCGCAATCGCCACGGGCTTCAAGGTGGCCAACCCCGAGATGACCGTGTGGCAAGTGTCGGGCGACGGTGACGGCCTCGCTATCGGCGGCAACCACTTCATCCACGCCATTCGCCGTAACGTCAACATCAACATGCTCTTGTTCAACAACAAGATCTACGGCTTGACCAAGGGACAGTACTCCCCCACGAGCGACCGCGGTTTCGTGTCGAAATCCTCCCCTTATGGCACCACCGAGGATCCCTTCATCCCGGCCGAGCTGGCCTTTGGTGCTCGCGCCAACTTCTTCGCCCGCTCCATCGACGTTGAGCTCAAGGTGAGCGAGGAGGTATTGGTGGCCGCTGCCAAGCACGACGGTGCCTCAGTGGTGGAAATCCTCCAGAACTGCGTGATTTTCAACAACGGAATCCACAACGCTATCACCGACCGCGAGTATCGCGCCGACCGCACCATCCACCTCGTCCACGGCGAGAAGATGATCTTCGGCAAGGAGAAAAACCGCGGCCTTGTGCGCGACGGTTTCCTCTTGAAGGCCGTTACAATAGGCGAAGACGGTTACACCATCGACGACGTGCTCGTGCATGATGCCCACACCCCCTCCAACTTCCTCCACCAGCAGCTCGCCATGATGGACGGCACCGACCTTCCCCTGGCCATCGGCGTGATTCGCGACGTGGCCTCCCCCGTCTACAACGAGGATATTGACCGCCAGGTTGAGGAAGTGCGAGCCAAGAAGGGCTTCAACTCCCTGCGCGAGATGATCCTCGCTGGCGACCACTGGACGGTGGCGGAGCCAACGTCCAAGGATTAAGGATAAAGGATAAAGGCCGGAAATCCCGGAAATCCCGGAAATCCCGAGATTCTCGGGAAAGCTCGATAAAATCCCCTGAAAAAATAATCTTAAAAATAATGCCCGATTTTAAAAGAACCTTGATAACCACGGCCCTGCCTTACGCCAATGGGCCTGTACATATCGGCCACCTGGCCGGAGTTTACGTTCCCGCCGACATCTACGCGCGCTACAAGCGCTCGCGTGGTGAAGAGGTGATGCTTGTGGGAGGCAGCGACGAGCACGGCGTGCCAGTCACAATCCGCGCCCGCAAGGAGGGTTGCACCCCCCAGGATGTCGTCGACCGCTACCACAAGTTGATCAAGGAATCCTTTGAAGGTTTGGGCATCTCCTTTGACATTTACTCCCGCACCACATCGGATATCCACCGTAAGTTCTCCTCCGACTTTTTCCGTAAGCTTTACGACGACGGAAAATTGGAGGAGCACTACAGCGAGCAGTACTTCGACGAGGGTACCCAGCGATTCTTGACCGACCGCAACATCCGCGGCGAGTGTCCCCGCTGCCACGCCAAGGACGCCTACGGCGACCAGTGCGAGGTGTGCGGAGCGTCCCTGAGCCCCGAGGAGCTTATCAACCCCTACAACGCCGAGACCGGCAATCCGCTGGTGAAAAAGGAGACCAAAAACTGGTACCTGCCCCTCAACAAGTATCAGGATTGGCTCAAGGAGTGGATCCTCGAGGGCCACAAGGAGTGG
The DNA here is from genome assembly GCA_964562375.1 of uncultured Muribaculaceae bacterium. Taxonomy (GTDB): domain Bacteria; phylum Bacteroidota; class Bacteroidia; order Bacteroidales; family Muribaculaceae; genus JAJPXC01. The sequence continues at coordinate 64,333 of CAZLSW010000006.1, forward strand.
CGCAGCAACGTCTACGGCCAGTGCAAGTCGTGGCTTGACATGGACCTTCAACCCCGCGCCATGACTCGCGACCTCGACTGGGGCGTGCCTGTGCCGGTGGAGGGCGCCGAGGGCAAGGTGCTGTACGTTTGGTTTGACGCCCCCATCGGTTACATCTCCAACACCAAGGAGCTGTGCGAAGCCCAACCCGAGCGCTACGGCACGTGGCAGCAGTGGTGGCAAGACCCCGAGACCCGCATCATCCACTTCATCGGCAAGGACAACATCGTGTTCCACTGCCTGATTTTCCCCACGATGATGAAGGCCCACGGCGACTACCAAATGCCCGACAATGTCCCCGCCAACGAGTTCCTCAACCTCGAGGGCGACAAAATCTCTACCTCCCGCAACTGGGCCGTGTGGCTTCACGAGTACCTGCGCGACTTTCCCGGCAAGCAGGACGTGCTCCGTTACGCCCTCACCGCCACTGCCCCCGAAACCAAGGATAACGACTTCACCTGGAGCGACTTCCAAGCCCGCAACAATAGCGAGTTGGCAGCCATCCTTGGCAACTTCGTCAATCGCGCCGTTGTGCTTACCCATAAGTACTGCGACGGCAAGGTACCCACCCCGGTCGAATTGCAACCCATTGATAAAGATGCGCTTGCCGAAATCGGCAAGATTAAGGAGGCGCTCGAGAACAACCTCGAGAACTTCCACTTCCGTGAGGCCCTCAAGGACGCAATGAACATAGCCCGACTGGGTAACCGCTACCTGCAGGAGACCGAGCCGTGGAAAGTAGCCAAGACCGACCCCCAGCGCGTCAACACCATCCTCTACACGGCGCTCCAGATTACGGCCAACATTGCCGTTGCCTTTGAGCCGTTCACCCCGTTTGCCGCCGAGAAACTGCGCAAGATGCTCTCCCTCGACAAGGCACCCGCCTGGGACGCGCTTGGCACCGCCATCCTCGCCTCTGGCACCCAATTGGGCCAGGCCGAAATCCTCTTCGAGAAGATCGAGGACGACGCAATCCAGGCCCAAATGGACCGCCTCGCCCGCATCAAGGAGGAGAACCAGAAGAATGCCTGGAAACCCGCTCCGCAAGCCGAAGACGTTGATTTCGATACGTTTACCAAGAGCGACATCCGCGTGGGCACCGTCCTTGAGTGCGAAAAAGTGCCCAAGGCCGACAAACTCCTCTGCTTCCTCATTGACGACGGAATGGAGAAACGTACCATCGTTTCCGGAATCGCCAAATATTACAAGCCTGAGGAATTGGTGGGCAAGCAGGTGTGCTTCATCGCCAACCTGCCCCCGCGCAAACTCAAAGGCATCGTTTCCCAGGGCATGATTCTCTCGGCCGAGAGCAACGACGGCTCGCTCGTCGTTATCGGGCCCACGGCTCCTGTCGCCCCGGGATCCAAGGTGTCATAAAGGAGGAAAGGATTAAAGGAGGAAAGGAGAAAAGAGATGAAGAAGCCACGCATCCTTATTATATACACCGGTGGCACCATCGGCATGATCGAGAACCCCGAGACCAAGGCTCTCGAGCCGTTTGACTTCACGTCGCTGATCGACAACGTGCCGAAAATCAAGATGTTGGACTACGAAATCGAAAACATCCAATTTGAGCCTCCAATCGATTCGTCGGATATGAATCCCCGCCACTGGCAGGAGATTGCCCGCAACATCGAGGAAAATTACGATTCGTTCGACGGCTTCGTTGTCCTCCACGGTACCGACACCATGGCCTACACGGCCTCGGCCCTGTCATTCATGCTTGAAAACCTGCATAAACCGGTGATTATCACTGGCTCGCAGTTGCCCATTGGCGAGGTGCGCACCGACGGTGAGGAGAACCTCATCACCGCCCTCCAAATCGCAGCCGCCACCGACCAGTACGGCACCGCAATGGTGCAAGAGGTGGCAATCCTCTTCGAGAATTACCTTTGGCGAGGCAATCGCTCCACCAAGATGTCGGCCGACAACTTTAACGCCTTTAAATCAAACAATTACCCCTCTTTAGCCAAAATCGGCCTCGGCATCCATTTCAACGAAGACGCCCTGAGCCGATCCACCACCAAGCGCCCGCTGAAGGTGCAGTACGGCATGGACACCGGTGTGATGTTCATCGACCTGCATCCAGGCATCACCGAGGAGATTCTGCGCCATCAGTTGGCCACTCCAGGATTGAAAGGCATTGTGCTGAAGACATTTGGCGCAGGTAACGCACCCACGGCCCCGTGGTTCACGCAGGCCATCGAGGATGCCGTGCGCCGCGGGTTGGTGTTGTTGAACGTCACACAGTGCGTCAACGGCGGCGTCCACTCCAAGCGCTATCAATCCGGCAACCATCTGACGCAAGCTGGTGTAATCTCGGGCCACGACATCACCTCGGAGGCGGCCCTTACCAAACTCATGTACCTCTTCGGCCTCGGTCTCGGCCCCAAGGAAGTAATCGGCTACCTCAACTCGGCCCTCTGCGGCGAAGTCACCCTCCACTAAATAGGAAGTCCAGCCGTGTCGGCTGGACAATTTAGACAGGAAGTCCAGCCGTGTTGGCTGGACAGTAAGATCGTGTAAGGGTTTATTCGAGCATTCGATTACACGATTACACGAATACACGATAGCCACCCTGATTCCCGTCCCTCCGACACGGCGGAACCTCCTACTTAGCGGGGTTGGAGGGAGCGGGTGAGGGCACCGAGCTTGTTGTTGGTTTCGGCAAGCTCGCTGGCGGGGATGGAGCGCGCCACGACGCCGGCGCCGGCTTGCGAGTAAAGGCGTCCGGCGTGGCTCAGGAACGAGCGGATGGTGATCGCCTGGTTAAGGTCGCCGTTGAGGCCGATATAGCCGATGCATCCCCCGTACAACAGGCGCGAGTGAGGCTCCATCTCGTCAATCAACTGCATCGCCCTTACCTTGGGGGCTCCCGAAAGGGTTCCGGCGGGGAAGGTGTTGGCGAACAGGCGCAACACGTCGGCTCCCTCGGGCAACGTGGCCTTCACGCGGCTCACCATGTGAATCACGTGGGAATAGAACTGTATCTGCTTCAGGAACTCAATCTCAACCTTGCCACCGCTGCGACTCAAGTCGTTGCGCGCCAGGTCGACCAGCATCACGTGCTCGGCGTTTTCCTTTTCGTCGAGCAGCAAAGCCTCGGCCAACTCCTTGTCGCGGGCGTCGTCGCCCGTGCGCTTGAACGTGCCGGCGATGGGGTCGATGTATGCCTTGTCGCCCTGCACGCGCAGGTGAGTTTCGGGCGACGAACCGAACACCTTGAAGCCTCCGAAATCGAAGAAGAAGAGGTAGGGCGAGGGATTGATTGAGCGCAATTGACGATACACGTTGAACTCGTCGCCAGTGAACCCTTGCGAGAAACGTCGAGATGGCACGATTTGGAACACGTCGCCGCGCTTGCAGTGCTTAACGCCCTTGGCTACCATCTCCATGTATTGCTCGTCGGTCGATGAAGAGCGGCGATCGTCCAAGGCCTTGAACGGGTACTGCGCCATATTCTGGTTGTGGAGCACGGCCACAATCTCGTCTGTGCGTGCCGACTGTCCTTCGGGGACGTTCTCCACGATAGTCATCTCATTGTTGAAGTGGTTGACTACCAACAAGAAACGGTAGAGGTTGTACTTCATCTCGGGCACGTCGGCGAATTGCTCCTCCTTCGGTTGGATTTCCACCTTCTCAAAGTATTTCACGCAGTCGTAGCCCGTGTAGCCCAGCAACCCGTCATAGGGAGCCTTTTCGAGCCCTTGGATCTTAAACGAAGCGAGAAACTCCTTGAGCGCGTCGATTACGTCGACGCCCTGTTGCTCAGTGGTTGAGCCGTCGGGGAAGTGGCAGCGCACCACGCCGTCCGACACCTCAAACGAGCCGATGGGGTCAACGCCTACGAGCGACACTGAGTTTTGGGTCGTGTGGTAGTCGGAGCTTTCCAAGAGGGCCGATTGGGGGAACAGGTCGCGCACCTTAAGGTAGATACCCACTGGGGTTTCAAGGTCGGCGGGAATAACGCGGGTAACAACTTTTATATCGAATTTTTCCATGCTGTTTTCGACTGAAATCGTTATAAATCGAGTGAAATCGAGTGAAATCGAGCTCGTTAAGACATCGCTATCTAACTAAGCCCCCGCTTCGGGGGTTTGGGGGCCTTCGGTTTGGGGGCCTTCGGTTTGGGGGCGGAAGCGGAGGTAGGTGGCCATGTCCTTGTCGCCGCGGCCCGAGAGATTGATGACCACGGTGTCGTCCTTGGCGAATTTCTTCTTGTCCAAAACGCCTAAGGCGTGGGCGCTCTCCAGCGCGGGGATAATACCCTCGAGGTTGGTCAACAGGTAGGCGGCACGCAGGGCCTCGTCGTCGTTGATCGCCAGCACCTCCGAGCGCTTGCTTTCGGCCAAGAAGGCATGCAAGGGACCGATGCCGGGATAGTCGAGCCCGGCCGAGATGGAGTAAGGCTCAGTAATCTGGCCGTCAGTAGTTTGCATTACGAGGGTGCGGGCGCCGTGAATGATACCTTCGCGGCCACGGGCGATTGTGGCCGCTGTTTCCTCGGTGTCCACGCCCTTGCCCCCAGCCTCGGCGGCTATCAGTTTCACCTTGGGGGAGTTGATGAAATGGTAGAACGCGCCGGCGGCGTTACTGCCACCGCCCACGCAGGCGATTACATAGTCGGGTTCCTCCGACCCGGTCAACTCCTTCAGCTGCCAGCGTATCTCCTCGGAAATGACGCTTTGGAAACGCGCCACCATCTCGGGATAGGGGTGAGGGCCCACAGTAGAGCCGATGATATAGAATGAGTCGCGGGGATTGCAGCACCAGTCGCGTATAGCCTCGTTGGTGGCGTCCTTGAGCGTGTGGTTGCCCGAGGTGACGGGCACAACCTTGGCGCCTAGCATCTTCATGCGCTCCACATTGGGCTGCTGTCGGGCGACGTCGGTAGCGCCCATATAGACAACGCAATCCAATCCCATCAACGCGCAGACGGTTGCCGTGGCCACGCCGTGCTGTCCCGCGCCTGTTTCAGCGATAATGCGGGTCTTGCCCATGCGCTTGGCCAAGAGGGCCGAACCTATGGCGTTGTTGATCTTGTGGGCACCCGTGTGGTTGAGGTCCTCGCGCTTGAGGTAGATGTTGGTGCCGTAGCGCTCGCTTAAGCGCTTGGCGTAATACAGCGGCGACGGGCGGCCCACGTAGTGGCGCATGAGCCAGTCAAACTCTTCCTTGAATTTCGGGTCGTCGACTGCCTCGAAATAGGCCTCGCGCAGATTCTCCACATTGCGGTGAAGAATCTCGGGTATGTAAGCCCCGCCAAAACGTCCGTAAAAACCGGAATCGTCCACGGGTAGCGGTGAATGGTAATTGTTATGCGTTTTAGACATATAAAATCCGTATATTTATACCCTTTATAAACAAATCATTGAAAACTTGCCGCAAATTTAAGTATAAATATTGAATATAGCAACTTTTATGGGAATTTTTGTAATTTTGTGGCGTGCAAGGGGCTTTTTGTGGCTCCAAAAACGATGAACGTTATGACACATCAATACGATTATTTGGTAATTGGTTCGGGCATCGCCGGAATGAGTTTTGCCCTGAAAGTGGCCCGTACAGGGGCGAAAGTAGCGTTAGTGTGCAAGACTACCCTCGACGAGGCCAACACGGCTCTGGCTCAGGGTGGCGTGGCATCGGTGACCAACCTCGAGGTGGACAACTTCGAGAAGCACATCGAGGACACCATGATCGCCGGCGACTGGCTAAGCGACCCCGAGGCAGTGCGCAAGGTCGTCACCAACGCTCCCGCGCAGATACGCGAATTGATCAACTGGGGCGTCGACTTCGACAAGAATGAGGACGGCCAATTCGACCTTCACCGCGAGGGTGGCCACTCGGAATTTCGCATCCTCCACCATGCCGACAACACCGGTTACGAGATTCAGCAAAGCCTGATCAAGGCCGTGCGTGCCACTCCCAATATCGACATTTTCGAAAACCATTTCGCGATTGAGATTATCACCCAGCACCACCTGGGCAAAATCGTCACCCGCCGCACCCCCGACATCACGTGTTATGGCGCCTACGTGCTCAATCCCGAGAATGGCAAGGTCGACACCTTCCTGTCGCGTGTGACGCTCATGGCCACCGGCGGCGTGGGAGCTGTTTACCAAACTACCACCAATCCCCTTGTGGCCACCGGTGACGGTATCGCCATGGTGTACCGAGCAAAAGGCACGGTAAAGGACATGGAGTTCATCCAGTTCCATCCCACAGCCCTGTATCACCCCGGCGATCGCCCCTCGTTCCTTATCACCGAGGCCATGCGCGGTTACGGAGCAGTGCTACGCGACATCAAGGGGCGCGAATTTATGCATAAATACGACCCCCGCTTGTCGCTCGCCCCGCGCGACATCGTGGCTCGAGCAATCGACTCGGAGATGAAGCAGTCGGGAGCCGAGCACGTCTACCTCGACGTCACCCACAAGGACCCCGAGGAGACCAAGCACCACTTCCCCAACATCTACCAAAAGTGCCTCTCCCTGGGTATCGATATCACCAAGGACTACATCCCCGTGGCCCCCGCGGCTCACTACCTGTGCGGCGGCATCAAGGTCGACGGCAACGGCGAGTCGTCGATCAAGCGCCTGTACGCCGTGGGTGAATGCTCCTGCACGGGATTGCACGGAGGCAACCGCTTGGCTTCCAACTCGTTGATCGAGGCAGTGGTATACGCCGACGCGGCCGCCCGTCACGCCATCGACAACTTGAACCACTACTCCTTCCGCGACGATGTGCCTGAGTGGAACGACGAGGGTACGCAGCATCCCGAGGAGATGGTGCTTATCACCCAGAGTATCAAGGAGGTAAACCAGATTATGGGTGCCTATGTGGGCATCGTGCGCTCCAACTTGCGCCTCGACCGCGCATGGAATCGCCTCGACATCCTCTACGAGGAGACCGAGCGCCTGTTCAAGTGCTCCAAGGCCTCCCGCGAGATTTGCGAGCTGCGCAACATTATCAACGTGGGTTACCTGATAATGCGCCAGGCCAAAGAACGCAAGGAGTCCCGCGGCCTCCACTACACCATCGATTATCCCCCGGCCCCCAAATCCTAATATCATAAAGATTTGTTTTAAATAAAACTTACTTGTATATTTGCAAAAACAAGCTCAATATGAAACGCCCTGAAGCTGTGGAAAAAATACGCCAAACCATTCGCTCGGTAGCTCCAAATGCCGAGATTATTCTCTATGGTTCTGAGGCTCGCGGGGACGCTCGTGAGGATTCTGATTTTGATGTGCTTATTTTGGAGGATACCGATAAAATCTCTTTTAGCCGTCGGGACGAAATTATCGGTCCTTTATATCGCTTGCTATACAATGAGGGGATTGATGTCAGCACACTCTTGATGACAAAAAAAGAATGGGCTTCACGCCCTCTAAAAACTCCATTCTACTATAATGTAATGAATGAAGGAATCAGAATATGAGACCCACTCTCTCGGAAAAAAACAGATCGGATTTGGTTAAGGTTCGCTTTGAGCGGGCTATGGACAGACTGAATGAAGCAAAGCACCTCTTGGATGCGGGATTGGTGAACGGTGCGATGAATCGTGTATATTACGCTTGTTTTTCTGCTGCTTGTGGGTTACTTTTAAGTAAAGCAATTGAAACACAAACCCACAAAGGGGTTCGTTTGATGTTGGGCTTGCATTTCTTTAAAACTGGTTTGATTGAGGAAAAACATGGCGCTCATTACACGGAAATTCTTGACGCGCGTCAACATGCCGATTATGATGATTATGCCGAATACGACCAGGAGACGGCAGAAAGATATTATTGCTATGCCCAGGAGATAATTGAGGCGTTTCGTCAGGCTTTGTAGAAATATTATGAGGTGGATTGCGTGGTTGATGGGCCTGGTGATGGGCGTGATGGGGGCGGTGGCGCAGGAGCAGCAGCTGCCCGACGCGTCACGGGTGCCCTCGGCTCGCAGGCCTGTGTTCCAAGGCAAATACCACAAAATCACCGAGGATGGCGACACCGTGCTGGTGCTCGTGTTCAACGAAATCACTGTATTCCCCAAGCTTAAATTCAAGAACAAAAAGCAAGAGGAATTCTATTGGCGCACAGTGCGGGATGTGAAACGCACCCTTCCCTACGCCAAACTCATCTCGGAAACGCTCATCGAAACCTACGAGTACATCGAGACGTTCCCCACCCAAAAGGAGCGCGAGAAGCACCTAAAGCAGATGGAGAAGGACGTGTTCAACCAGTACAAACCAGTTCTCAAGAAATTCACCAAAGGGCAGGCCAAGATTTTGATCAAACTCGTGCGCCGCGAGACCAACCAATCGTCCTACAACATCCTGAAGGCGTTCCTGGGGTCGTTCCGCGCCACGTTCTGGCAAGGCTTCGGGCGCCTCTTCGGTGTCAATCTCAAGAGCGACTACGACCCGGTGAAGAACGAGCAGGACGCTATCATCGAGCGCGTCGCCACGCTAGTGGAGCAGGGGGCGCTGTAGGGGGTGTTAGTTGTTAGTTGTTAGTTGTTAGTTGTTAGAGGATCGTGTATTCGTGTATTCGTTTACTCGTTTACTCGAATGCACGAATAAACGAATGCACGAATAAACGAATGCACGAATAAACGAATGCGCGAATAAACGAATGCACGAATAAACGAATGCACGAATAAACGAATGCACGAATAA
>CAZLSW010000007.1:0-11969 GCA_964562375.1 uncultured Muribaculaceae bacterium
GCTCGCCCACCCCAAGCTGAAGCATGGGGAACCCCAAGCTTAAGCATGGGGTTACGTAGAGAGGAGTCGTGTTGCGACTGCCAGTGGGTAGGGATAGTCCCGCTCGCCCACCCCAAGCTGAAGCATGGGGAACCCCAAGCTTAAGCATGGGGTTACTTAGAGAGGAGTCGCGTTGCGACTGCCATCCTCCTACTTAGGCCGAGATCCAGCCACTACTCTACCCTCCTCCACCCAGTATCGCTAAGTTGACGGCATCCTCCCTGCTTAGTGTCGCAGCGCGACACCTCTCTACGTAACCCCGCACTTCAGTTCGGGGCTGATAGAGCGACCCCTCTCCTGCTCAGTGTCGCAGCGCGACACCTCTCTACGTAACCCCGCACTTCAGTGCGGGGCTGATAGAGCGACCCCTCTCCCCCACAGTGTCGCAGCGCGACACCACTCTACGTAACCCCGCACTTCAGTGCGTGGCTGATAGAGCGACCCCTCTCCCCCACAGTGTCGCAACGCGACACCTCTCTACGTAACCCCGCACTTCAGTGCGGGGACTACGCAGAGGCCCTCCACCAGTCTTAGTGTCGCAACGCGACACTTCTCTAATAAATCAATCAAGATGAGTTATAATAAAAACTTTCAGCACATTGTTTGGCGTACATATCGTAGCCAACCAACCATCCCAAACGACAAGAAGCGCATCCTCCTCACCTACCTATTCAAGATGAGTGAGGAGCAGCCGTGGAAGATTATACGGATGAACTCTTGCCTAGACCATGTACATCTGTTACTGGAAATTCCGGTGACCATGAGCATCCCCGACCTTGTGCAGTTGCTTAAAGGCCGCACAAGCAAGGTGTTTCGACACCATGAGCATTTCCCTCAGTTTGAAGGCTGGAATAAAGGCTATGGCTCGTTTTCTATTGGATTTAGGGAAGTGGAAACTGTCAAAAACTACATTATCAACCAGGAAGAACATCACTTAGGCATTGATACTGACACTGAGTTTCGTTCACTCCTCGAAGACAATGGCTTGGAGGAGGACGAGTATTTCGACGAAAATTGGTAATATTCATCGATTTAGAGGCTGAATGTTGTGGAGACCAAAAAATCTTCTTAAATTTGCAACGCATGAAAATAATAGCAGAAAGCAGCTCCACTCGCACCGAGTGGACCCTTGTAGAGGGAAATGAAATAGTAGAAAACGCCTTCACTGAGGGACTTAACCCATATTTCCAGACGCGCCGCGAGATCTCGCACAGCATCCGCCTGGAGCTCCCCGACGCATTCTTCCGCAAGCGCTGGGAGCATGTGTTTTTCTACGGTGCCGGCTGCGCCAATGCTGAGCGTAGCAAGGTGATGGAATCGTCGCTGGTGGCCCAGTTCAAGACCCCGGTGACCGTTGAGAGCGACCTCTTGGGCGCCGCTCGCGGTCTTCTCGTGCGGCAGCCCGGCTTGGCCTGCATTATGGGTACCGGTTCCAACTCGTGCCTGTACGATGGCACCAATATCGTCAAGAACGTGCGTCCCGGCGGCTTCATCCTCGGCGACGAAGGCTCGGGCTCGTATATTGGTAAACGTTTCGTGGCCGACTGCCTTAAGGGCTTGGCCCCTAACGAATTGCGAGACGAGTTCTACGACCGTTTCCACCTTTCGGCCGACGATATCATGGACGACGTTTACGACAACCCGCTGCCCAACCGCACGCTCTCCAAGTACTCCTTCTTCCTAAGCGAGCACCTCGATAACGATTACGTCTACAACCTCGTCTACAATGCGTTTATGGCGTTCTTCCGTCGCAATATCGCCCAATACGAATATCAAGGGCAACCCTTGAGTTTCGTTGGCTCGACGGCTTGCGTCTACTCCGACATTCTGCGTCGCGCCGCCCAGGACTTCGGCGTTGAGATCACCAAGATCATACGCAACTCCATGCCGGGTCTCGTCGAGTACCACTCAAGCAACTAAGAAGATTATGGCCTCCACCATAACAACCATAGAACCGCCCTCCCTAGGGGCGGTTTCTGTTTCCCGGGAGCGGGTGCTGTGGATCGACATCGCCCGCTGCATCGGCCTATGGCTTATGGTGGTAGGGCACTTGGCGGAATTTAATGAGGATTGTGACTTCATCTACGGAGTGATTTACTCGTTCCACATGCCGTTGTTTTTTATCTTGGCCGGAACGTTGTTTCATCCCGCAGGAGTGAAGGGGAGGATAAAAAAGGATTTTCGTAAATTATTGTTCCCGTCTTGGGCGCTCACTACCGTCGTGCTGATATATTTCCATTGTAATGGATTGGCACCCAAGGGCACCCTTAATCATACCATTTTGTGGTATTTACTCCATTATACCTTTTGCAGCCAGCATCTTTTTGACTTGTGTGTGGGCATTTGCTCCCTTTGGTTCATCGGAGCTTTGGTGCTTGTGCACCTAACAATGGAGCTGTTGTGGGATAATAAGAAATGGCTCATGGTCGTAATTGCCGTAGCGGCCTATTGTGGGGCCAAAGTGATAGGCGACCATCCCTGGGAATGCATGTGGCTGCGCATCTTGCCCATAGGTAGCGCGATGATGGCCTTAGCGTTCACTGTATTCGGCTTTCTTTTAAAAGAGTGGCTGTTGGCTGAGAAATCTTGGACGGAATTGGCTCTATGGATAATCTTGGGCGCAACGGCTATATGGGCGACAGTGACGTTCAATGGCGAGATCACAAACATCAATAATGAAGTGTTTGGCGACTCGATTCTGCTGTGCTTTGTGGGTGGTATTGGGGGCTCGCTGATGATGTTTGGCATAGCCCAACTGATGGAAAGGAAAATCACGTTCCCCAAATGGGTGTTTTCGGTCATTAACGACATCGCTTACGGGGCCGTGATAATCATATTGTGGCAATTCATGCTCGGCGACATTTGGTACAAGATTTTCCCCGACACGCTGGAGGTGATGGGCAGAGTTCCCGGCTCCATGTGTTGCGTACTCTTCTGCTTTGGGTTTCAGATTCTGATTACCCGTTTCTTACGCCGCTACGCTCCTTGGTTTTTGGGCTAAATGCCACTCCCGAGCGTGATTAGGAGGCGACAGGAGGCGCTGTCGCGGGCGATCAGGAGGGTTGTTGTGGGGCCGTCGGTGAGGTGCAGGCGCTGACGGAGGGTATCGGTGGGCATTCCGGCGTTGCGGGTGATAAGGGTGGCTTTTAATCGCTTTTTGGCAATGGTTTTCATCTCCTTTGACCCCAGTGGAGTGACGTCCACAATCCGATACATTTGGCCCGGGAACGAGGGGAGTTCTTCACTGGAAAAATAGACGTGGGTGTCTTTGGCGAGTTGGACAGTGGGGTAAGCGTGGGTGAGTGTACCCCAGGCTCCGATTTTGGTAACCGCGGGGTAGGGGAGGTAAAGGTAATCGCCTGGTTGAGACTCGGTTGTGGCGATTTTGGGTGCAAGGTTGGTTTTCTCGGTTGCGTTTACGATGAGCCCATCTTCGTTGATGGTTACGGCGGTGATTAGGGTAGCTTCTGAGGGTTGCTCGAGGTCGACTACGGCTACCAATTCCTTGCATTCGCGGGGGGTGCCGAGGGCAATCAGCCTGGTGGGGTGAAGCTGGTCGATGACCACGTTGCAGTCGAGCATGGGCGACATTTTGACGACCAGCCAGCGGGCCATTTCGCGCAGCTGTGGAAGCATGGCAGTGACGTCGGGCTCGCAGTCGGCCAGGGAGAACAAGCGTTGCCCCGAGGCTCCGCGACGTGCCGGATCGATGAAGGCCAGGTCGTAACGGCCAGTGACGTTGCGACAATCGTCGTTGACGACAGCGAGAGGCACCCGTAGCCTCTCGGCGTTGATTTTAAGGGCGTTGGCTTTCAACTCATCCAATTCTACGGCCGTGACATTCAGGCCGTTGCGGGCGAGGGTGAAAGCGTCGACTCCCAACCCCGCAGTGAGGTCGATTACCGTCTTGGCTTCCAACTCTTTGGCCAGCAGGTAGTGGAAATGGGCCAATGGCTCGCTGGTCGACTGCTCCACGGCCAAAGGGGTAGGGATGAGCAGCGGCCCATCGGCCATGAGCGAGGGTAATTTCTTCAACGCTTTGGCACGGGTAGCGACCTGAGTGACAGCCAGTTCCCGCCACTCAGGATCGTCCTTCCGTTTAGCCAGACGCAGGCGAGCGGGGTCGTCGCTGAGGTGATCATTCACCCAAGTCCAAAATTCGTCGGGGAGGGTCATAGCAACCGTTGGAAGATTAAGGCGTCGTAATAATGTACCCCGCGACGTAGCCAAGAACGAAGCGAACCGGCTGAGCGCCAGCCATGTGCTCGGAATAGGCGTAGGCTTGCCTCGTTGTCGCGCGCTACGATAGCCCATAATTGGTGCAAGCCAAGGGTCTCGGCGGCGTAACGCTGCATTAGTTCAATCGCTTGACTACCAAACCCTTGGCGTTGGTAAGAATGGGAAATAAGTATGCCGAGCTGGGCGCGGCGGTTGACGGGGTCGAAGTCGGTGAGGTCGACAGTCCCGATGGCTTGGCCGTCATGGACAATCATCAATCGTAGTTCGCCATCAACGTGAATATCAGCTGAATAGCGGCTGATATAGCCTTGTATTTGAGCCAACGAGAGCGGCGCAGTGTTGCGTCCCGACGGCCATAACTCCGGGTCGTTCTCCCAAAGGTATAGCGTCATCGCGTCGCTCGGCTCCAAGGCCCTCAACGCGATTATCCCTTCACCTTTTCCCTCTTTATTTTCTTCATTTGCCATCAATCACCTTCCTTCCTTTTTCTCTGATGAATCCTTTAAATCAAGTTTCACATGTTATCCAAGAAACCACGAATTAACACTAATATTCACTAATTCAGCGACTAAGATTATATTAATTAAGCTTTGCTGCGCAAAGAATTAACACGAATTTCCATAATGACACGCTATCAGCATTAGTGTAAATTATAAGAGCGTAAGCACTTTAAATATTATAAGAATCGCAGTTAACTTATTGTTGTTCATTGGTGTTAATTCGTGGTTTCATAACTTGAGAAAGTTTAATCTTTTAATCCATTAACTATTAACCATTTCCTTACGCCGAATAAGTTATCCTTGCTTGGAGGGAGCGGCCAAGGGTAACCTCGTCGACGAGAGCAAGGTCGCTGCCTACAGCCATGCCGCGGGCTAATTGGCTGACTTTCACGCCGCTGTCACGCAAACGTCGATAGACGTAGTAGGAGGTGGTTTCACCGTCCATCGTGGCGCTCAGGGCGAGGATAACCTCATTGATGCCCCCACGCGCCACACGGTCGACGAGCGCGTCCACCTCCAAGTCGCCCGGGCCCACACCGTCCATGGCCGAAATCACGCCGCCAAGCACGTGATACACACCGCGATACACGCCGGTGCGCTCCATCGCCATCACGTCGCCTACGCTCTCGACGACACACACCGTGGAGTGGTCGCGTCGCGAGTCGGCACAGATGGCACATTGGTCGCTTTCGGCCACGTTGCGGCACGTGCGGCAGTATCGCACTCCCTTACGCAAATCGATTAGCGACTGACCGAGGGCCACCGCAACCCCCTCGGGGCGACGTAACATCCACAGGGCCAGGCGCAAAGCCGTGCGTCGCCCAAGTCCTGGGAGTGAGGCCAACTCGTTAACAGCCCGGTCCAACAGGGGAGAACCTAATATAGCGTCGTCTTTAAGACCTTGTTCCATATCTTATTGAGTATCAATAGTATTGAAGCGCAATTGAGCGCCGATAAGTGGAAAATTGAGGGTGAGGACTCCTGTGGGGAGATTGACCTCGGCTTGACCCTCCCATTTGTTGTCCATGGGTTGCATCACGGCGTCGATCCACATAAGGTTGTATCGCCCCGCAAATACGGTGGGTGTCAACTGTCCCTTTAGCATTCCCGCCTGCCACTTATCGCCTTGAACCTCAGCACCATCCATATATATTATATCGTAGCCGCCGTGATCGTTGGCCAAGGTGGCGAGGGTGTATTTGCCACCCAGGCGCACGCGGTCGGGGTCGTTTTCTCGATCGAAATACACCCATAGTCGCTCCATCGGGTCGGTGGTGGAAGCGAGGCGGTCCAACACGTCATTTTGCGTTAGGTTAGTGGCTACAATTCCCTGGTAATCGGGTAGTTGTGTGATACGAAGCTCCTTAATCTCGGTGCTACCTGCCGAGGTAAGGGAAATGGGTCCTTTGGTAGCGGGTAGATTGCCACTGAGTGTTATAGCATCGCTGAGGGTGTCGTAACCAGCAGATATAGAGAGGATTGTATCAACTTTGACCCAAAGGGTGATCGGAAGGTCGTTTTGGGTAACGTCGCACGGAATAAGTTTTTCAATCGCTTTAGAATGGGCATCATGATAGCTTGCGAGGATGCTAAGTTGGTCGTATTCAGTGCCTTTGGCGGTGTGGTGCCATTGGACCGAGAGCTGGTAATCATCCCAGTTGATAGCCCAAGGTTTTTTGCTTTGGGCACGGATTTCGAGGGTGTAAGGAGGGGTGAGGGTATCGGCTATGAGAAGGGGCTTGTCCTTGGATACGTGGAGGTTGAAGAGGACGCGCTCTGCGCTATGGCCGTCCAAGGCCCGCCCCCCTACGGCTGACGCATACGTTGTCGTGACCAGGGCTAATAGGCTGAGTAATGGGAATTTAGCTAAGCGTGCCATGGGCGTGGGCGATGGTTAAGACACGGGTTACAAACTCGGCTGGCGATAGGTCGTAGGGGAGCCAGTGGAGGGTCCAGCCGCGGCGCTCCATGCCGCGCAGCCAAGTCATTTGGCGCTTGGCGAATTGGCGAATGGCGATCAACAACTGCTCGCGCATTTCGGCATAAGTTAGTTGGCCGATGACGTGCATCGTGACGAATTTGTACTCCAGACCGTAATAAATCAGTTGCTCGGGAGTCAAACCGCTATGGATCAGTCGCTTCACTTCGTCAATCATTCCCTCTTGCAGGCGCGCGTCCAGCCGGGCCTCGATACGTCGGCGGCGGTCGTCGCGAGGGATATCCAAGGCAATGATAATCGACTTTGGGTCGGGGTGGGGGCATGTCAAAGCGGCTACGTCGGGCTGCGAGGCCATATACTCGGCTATTTCAATGGCTCGGATGGCGCGCTGTGGGGTGTCGAGGTCGGTGACGTTGTGGAGTTGCTTCAACGAGGCCAACCGATCGGCCAACTCATCGATTGTCCAATCCTTCAGCTCCTCCCTAAGTAGAGGATTCTCAGGGACTTGTGGTAACTCTACACGGCCAACCGCATGCTCGAGATACAAGCCGGTGCCACCGCACAGGATGGGCTGACGGTTGCGGCCTATGATGTCGTTAAACGCTGAGTGATAATGAGATAGGTAGTCGTGGAGATTCCAGCGCTCGCCCGCATTGGCCACGTCGGTGAGGTGGTAGGGTACGTCGCCATATTCGCTCAGGTCCTTGCCGGTGCCGATGTCCATTCCGCGGTACAACTGGCGCGAGTCGGCGCTGATGATTTCGCCGTCGAGCTCTCGGGCCAGGGCGACTGCTTGACGGGTTTTGCCCGAGGCGGTGGGACCGGTGATGGCAATCAGGTGCTTCATTCGCCGATACCTTTGACGTGTTTACGCCACAGGCGGCGCAGGCGGAAGAAGGGGCGGTCCTCGTTATTGGTGGCCACAAGTAGCCAGTTGGAATCGTTATAGTCGAGGTCGCCCCACTTCGGGAAGTCGGCCAGGCGGAATGTGGGGTGGTAATTCTTGATATCGTAGAGGCGATAACCGTTGCGGTCGTAGCTTTTCCAGGCCATCGTCACGCGGTAAAGGCGGTCGATCTCGGAGGTAAGGAGAGGTGCGACGAGTCCCTCGCGGGTGTAATGCTGTAGCATGCCGAGAGATATCCAGCGCCCTTGGCAGCGCGCGCACTCCATGTCCTCGCGCTTGTTGATAATAGCTGCGAAGTGGAAGATGTTGGGGCCCACGTTGTGCTGCTGCGTGGAGTAAAGGAAACGTATCTGCTCGGGGACGATTTCGGTCAAGCCTTTGAAGCACACTTGCGCGTCGTAATCCGAGACACGCTCACGGAACGGCAGGTGAAGGCGCGCCGGGGTGTCGATTTTCTCGTCCTCGGGGAGGTAGTCGTGGGTGCGCGAGTCGGGGAAGGTGAGGTAAATCTCGTCGCCGCAGATGATGAGGAATCGCACCAATGTGGAGCTGCCGCGGGCCATGGGACTGCCGTCCACCGCGCGCATATAGTAGGCCCAAAGGCTGGTGTAACGTACGCCCAGGAAGGCCAGTGAGCCGCCGTAGATAATCACGGGAATCCACACGTAGAAGAAACGGTCGGGCGAGTTGATGTTGACGTTGATGTAGAACAGCCAGTAGTAGAGCCATTCGGCGACAGCGATCACCGCCGAGATGGTGAAAAACACCAGCATCTGGTGGTATCCCTCCTGGGAGAAGATCATCCCCAGGAAACCGCGCTCGGCTCGGGTGCCGTGCAGAGCGATGCAGTCGCGACAGAAGTGATGGTTGGTCCCACGAAATAGTATCCAACCGCTAATCACAGTGGCCACGGGGGCAAGAATGAGGATCGTGACATAAGGGATGCGCGGGTTCACAGGGGTGTGGGTGAAATTTTCCACCCATTGTGTGTGGTCGACTATCAGGTTGATAGCGAACATGATGACGGCCGACCAAACGAGCGTCAACATGGCCACGTAGCTCACGCGGTGACAGATGGGAATCTTGGCCTCATGGTTGATGCGTATCAGGGAGAAGAGCACCAGGGCGAACGACACAGCGACGAAAGGCAGCCAATGCTTCGACACCCATATCGAGAGAAGGTCGAGCACGGCGAGCGAGCCCACGGCCACGGCCCAATTGGTCCAGAGGCCGCGGATAGCGGTGGTGATGCCTTGTCGCGCGTTGTCGTTGTTCATTTTCTTTTTTATACTGTCGGGCCGGCACGGCCCGACTTCCTTTCTAATGTGAGATGGGGGTTAGATTTTGCTTGAAGAAGTGGAGCATGGTGCCGTAGACTACGGCTCGCGCGCCACACTCGCGTATCGAGTGGTCCATGCCGGTGAACGGCATCATGTAGCAGCTCTTGGCGTTCTCCACCAGGCGAGCGGTGTACTCCAGGGAGTTGGCGATGTGGACGTTATCGTCCGATGTGCCGTGCATGATAAGCAGGGGGCAGTCGAGGCGGTCAGCGAACTGTGTGGGGGCCAATTCGTAGCCATCGGGGTTCTGAGCCGGGGTCAACATGTAGCGCTCGGTGTAGATGGAATCGTAGTAACGCCAGTCGGTGACGGGGGCGATGGCCACGGCGGCGGCATAGGTGGGCTGAGGCATGCCAGAGGCGTCGGCGGTGGCGGCCATCAGTGTCTCAAAGCCGCCGTAGCTCCAGCCGGCGATGCCGATGCGCGACGCGTCAACCCAGGGTAACGAGGCCGCGTAACGGGCCGCGTTGCGCTGGTCGATGGTCTCGTAGTAGCCCAGACGGCGATATACCGAGGTGGTGAACGAGCGCTCGCGACCGCCAGTGCCGCGACCGTCAACACATATCACGCCGATACCGGCCTGGGAGGCAGCTACTTGCCAGTCGACGCTCCACTGGTTTTTCACCTCTTGCGAGCCAGGACCGCTGTACTGCCACATAATCACGGGTGCCTTGCCGCTAACGCCTTGAGGGCGAATTATGTAGCCGTTGAGGGTGACACCGTCGCTCTCCATCGTGAAGAATTCCTTGCGGGGAAGCTGGGCCACGACATCCTGAAGCGAGTCGTTGGCTTCGAGCACGCGCAGCTGTTTCTGCTTGGTGTTGTAGAGGGTATAGCGAGGGGGAATCTCTGCCGAGGAGTAACGGATTGAGTAGAAGCCCTTTGCGGGGTCGCCTTGGAGGTCGGCCCAACCGGTAGCGGGGGAGAGGTCGGTGCTCTTGCCGCTTTTGGTATCGAGGCGGCGGACGACGCGGTTAAGCGGCCCTTGCGAGGTGGCTTGGTAGTAATGGGCACCCGAGGCGTCGGCCCCGTAGTAAGCGGTGACGTTGAAATCGCCCGAGGTGAGTTGGCGCATGAGCGAACCGGTGTAGGCATATTGGTAAAGGTGGCACCACCCCGAGCGGTAGCTCTGAAGCACAAACGAATCGTCGCCCCAGTGAATCGCCTCGTAAGTGTCAGGCTCGATCCAGGCGTCATCGGTTTCCGATAGAATGGCCTTGGCGACGGTCGACTTGGGGTTGCATGCGTAGATATCCATGCGGTTTTGGTCGCGGTTGAGGGTCACAACCATCAACCGCTCGGCGCTTCCGGCGTAGGTGACTCGGGGAATGTACTCAAATGATGCGTAGGGAAGGTCAACGCGCTTAGTCTCACGGGTTTCCACGTCGTAGTGATGAACCGTTACTTTTGAGTTGGGCTCGCCGGCCACGGGGTATTTGTAGGAGAATTGGCCGGGATAGAGGGCGTATTGGTCGTTGGGCTTGCAGGCGCCTTGGTAGAGGGTGAAGGTGTACACGGGCACGTCGGCTTCGTTGAATTTCACGTAGCACAGGCCCGAATTGTCGGGAGCCCAGGTGAGGGTGGAGAGCAGTCCGAACTCCTCTTGGTATACCCAATCGGGTACTCCGTTGATTACCTCGCCCTTCTTACCGTCCTTTGTGACAGCTACTTGCGAGTCGTAATCAAGCTTCTTTATATAAATGTTGCCGTCGCCGGCCACGAATGCCACCATGCGACCGTCGGGGGAGAACGCTGGGGCCTGCTGCATGGCAAATTCGGTGGACAGTGGCTTAAGAATGTTGCGGTAGATGTCGAACGTGTGCCAATTGGCTTGGAACGAGTGGCGCCAAATCATCTCCTTTTTGGAGTAGACGAGCAATTTTTTGCCGTCGGGTGAGAGGATAAAGTCGTCGACGCGGTCGATGGAGTTCTCGCGGGTCTTCTCGACGTTGAGAACTGTTTCCTGAACGTCGCCCGAGGCTGTGGCGCAACGGTCGATATGCTTGCCGTCGTCGCTCAGGGTGAGGTAGGAGAGGCCGTCGGGCATCATCACCATCTTCTCGGGTGCCTTGGCCTGATTGTCGGGATAGACGTAAGGGGTGACATCCGCGATGGTGTTGGCTGCGGTATCGCGAGCGGGCGCAGCCCATGCCCCAAGGGGGAGCAGGAGTGCAATTGTTATGAAGTGTTTAAAGTGTATCATCTTAGTAGACAATGTTGAAACGGGGTAAATTGTTCAAAACAGCGAGAGCTGAGCGTCGTTGTCGGGGATGATTTTGCGTGGCGGTGCTTGATAGCCGAATTGGGTATCGGTCTCAGCCACAAGGGTTTTGCCCTCGGGAGCTCCGGGAAGGAGCCAATCGGTGTCGTCGAGCAGTTCGTCAAGCGGCTCCTGTGATTTGCGCTGTTTTCGAGGGGCGCGTTGAGGTTTTTCGGCCATCGGCTCGGCCTCGGCTTTTTGGGCCGATTCTTGGAGCGCGGCGATCTGGGCTCGCAACGCGGCCTCCGATTCGGCGTGTGTGGCGAGATTCTGCTCGATGGTGTGGCGCATCTGCTCGTTGTCCTCCTTGAGCGACTGTATGATTGCGGTAAGGCGGTCGTTTTCGGTTGTCAACTCGTTGATTTGCTTGTCTTTGGCCGATTTTATCTCATCGAATTTGTCGACCTCCTGCTGGATGGAGTCGATGGCTTCCATGGCCGAGCGGGCCTCGGCGACTTCTTGCTCCAGGGCCTCGCGGGCTTTCTGCGACTCAGCCAGGCGGGCTTGGAGATCGTTGATCATGGCATCGGCTATCTCATTCTTAGCCACTGCCTCATCACGTTGTTTCTCAGCCTCTTGGAGGAGAGTTTTGGCCTTGGCAAGCTCCTCTTGGACTTGGCTAAAATTCTTTTTAGTCTCCTCAAGAGCGGCCTCGAGGGAGGCTGATTTCTCTTTGAGTTCGGCAAGTTCTTGGGGAACTGTCTGCTGTCCCGCCGGCACGGCGGGACTTCCTACTTGATGTTGG
>CAZLSW010000007.1:12069-69199 GCA_964562375.1 uncultured Muribaculaceae bacterium
TTGGGGAACTGTCTGCTGTCCCGCCGGCACGGCGGGACTTCCTACTTGATGTTGGGGAGTTGGTTGCTGTCCCGCCGGCACGGCGGGACTTCCTACTTGACCTTGGGGAGCAGGGGATTCTTGGGATTCGAGGACCGATGCGAGGCGGATTTTGTTGAGCAGGGATTTGTTTTCCAGCTCAAATTGCTCCTTTTCGGCCTCCAGGGTAGCAACCTGTCCCTCGAGGTCGTGGACGCGCTCGGCCAGGGCACGCTTTTGGCGCTCGGCGCTGAGTTGCAGCTTTTTACCCTCGTCGGCTTTCTCCTCCATGGCCTTGATTTTGGACTTGAGGGAGAGGATGTCCTCGTCGAGACGGGCGCGGTCGCGGTCCCATGACAAGCGGCTTTGGCGACGGGCGTTCTCGTCGAGACCCTTGAGGTAATCTTTAAGTCCCTGGTCGAGAGCGGCGTAGATGATGTCGCGCTCGCGTTCGGTGTCGATCGCCTGACGCATGAATTCGGGAAGCAGGCGGTTGATGGTGTCGACGGCCGGGTTGAGGAAACGGGCCGGGGACGCCTCGGGGGATGCGACAAGGGGTTGAGGAGTGTCGGCGGCTGGTCGATCGGTGGTATCTTGTGGCTCCTCGGGGGAAAATTGGGTGCCGTTGAGCGTGCGGAAGGGGTGCACTGTAGCGTCGATACCGGGCATATCGATCACTTCATCTTCGGCGCCGAACCCGAAGGCTCGTTTAAGGTTGCTGAGCAGGGCCATGGGCAATTGTTTTTTCAGGGTTATTGTTATCCCCCGCAGTGACCTGCGGGGCACAGGACTGGCCTTCAGAAGAATTTTCGTTTGTCAGTTTTTCAGAGGGCTTTTTGACGACACCTACGCCTTTGAGGCCGTTGATGCCGATGGCGAGGGGTGAGGGGAATTTAACCACGCGCAGGTTGGGCGACTCGTAAACGGCGTCCATCGCGTTGAGGTAATCGAGATCGTATATCCCGTGGTCGGACGCGGGGTCGATCGTAAAGTAACCCACGCCGAACGAGGTGAGGTTTTGGAAGAAGTGGGTGCCTTGGCTGGGCTCGATGCGCGATGACCCCAGCGACGACTCCACGATGAGTTTGGCCCCCGAGATATTGGGCCATTTCACGGGTATGCCGAGGGCTGTGTCGCTCGATCCCCAGCGGCCCGGGCCGATAAGGATGTAACCAATGCCGTCGGCGCAATATTGGCGGTTGAGTTTTTCTATCTCGCGGGCTATCAGGCCGTTATTGGACATGGAGAATGCCTCGGGCTTGACGTAGACGATATGGTCGACACCGTCGATGTTGCCATGTCCCAGGGCTGTGTTGCTCTTGAGCAGGAGCTCCGAGTCGTCGGCATCGAGCATGGAGTTGTCCACCAGCTCTTTGCGGTCGATAATGGGACGGATTTGGAGCCAGTACATGCGGCCTTTCATGCCGTTTTTCTCGTCGACCACGCCTGCAAACTCGATTTCCACCGGTCGCTGCATCTCCTTAGAGCCGTTGGCGAGCATGAAGGCCACGGCCGGGGCCAGCGGGTATACGCCGTCGCGGAGCATGTTGGCAAACGTGACCACGCGGCGGCCGTTGCCCTCCTCGCAGTCGCGAATCACCTGATCGAGGTGGTCGTAGGTCGACACCATGTATTTCAGCGCTCCGGTGTTGGCGAAATCCTGCACGCGTCGCTTGGCGATGTTGAAGCCGTCGTCGACACGGAAATCGACAGGGGTGTGGCCCATTTCGAGGGCGTAGAAGCGCGTCTGGGTGTCGCGCAGAGCAAGGTCGAGTTCCGAGGTTTGGAGCACTTTGTCGGGATGCTGGGGGGAGAACCGCAGGCTCAGGCCACCGTCGACGATGTATTTTCCCAGACCGATGGCGATTTCGGCCACGCCGTCCTCGGGTTTCTCGTCGTTGATGGGGTAGTAATTGAGCGAGCGACCCACGCCTGAGAACGACGGGAAATAGTATCCCTCGTGCTCCAAGCCCACCACCTCCTGGATGATTACGGCCATCTTCTCTTGGTCGATGACGTTGGAAGTGGCTGTCATGTAGGCTTTTGAGTCGGCGTAAAATACCGAGGCGTACACGCCTTTGATGGCGTCGGAGAGCATTCGCAACATCTCGTATTTGTCGTCCACCAGGGGAATCATGTAGGTGGAGTAGATGCCGGCGAACGGTTGGTAGTGGCTGTCCTCCAGCAGTGATGACGAGCGGATAGCCAGCGGCTTGTTGACCACCTCAAACAGGGCGAAGAAATCCTCGATCAACCGCTCCGGCAAGCGTGCCTGCAGGAAATAGTGGAGGATTTTCTCGTCGGGGAGGTCGCTCAGGGCCACCGGGTAGAGGTCGTTGGAGGCCATGAACTCGTCGAAAATGTCGGTGCACAGCACCACAGTGCGGGGGATGGATATCGTGACGCCGTCGAAGTTGTCGCACACCGGGTTTTTCTTGATAATAGAGTCGATGAACGCCAAGCCTCGACCCTTGCCGCCGAGCGAGCCTTGGCCGATGCGTGCGAAATTGGAGTAGAAGTCGAAACGATCCTTCTGGAACACGGCCACCACGCCGCGGTTCTTCATCTTGCGGTACTTGACGATCAGGTCGAAGAACAGTTGCTTGACAGCCGGAGCCTCCTCGATGGAGTGGAAACGGTGGGCCTTGATTACGTCGGCGATGGGGAACATTGCGCGCGAGTAGAGCCAGCGCGAGATGTCGTTGTGGGATGCGTGGGCCAGCAGGGCGTCGGCGGGGATGTCGAAGATCATCTTCTGCATCCCCTTGAGGTTCTTGATGCGGGTGATCTCCTCGCCCGTCTTGGGGTCGCGGATTATAAAGTCGCCGAAACCGAAGTTGGCCATGATGGCCTCCCCCAGGTCGACGGGCAGCTTTTTGGAGTTTTTGTCGATGAATGTGCCTGAGAACGAGCGCATTTTGTCGCGGTTCTCGGTTTCCGACGACTCGATGATGATGGGCAGATATGGGTCGTGCTCGCGAATATAGTTGGCGAGCTTGATTCCGGCCTCCGGGTCCTTTTTGCCCTCGCGCTTGAACGACACGTCGGAGATGACGCCCAACAGGTGGTCGCCGTATTTCTCGTAAAGCTCCATGGCCTCCTCGTAGTCGCGGGCGAGCATCACCTTTGGGCGTCCGCGCATGCGCAGCATCTGCTCATGCTCGTTGAGGGCCTCGGTGGAGAACACCATCGACTGCTTGAGCAGGAATTTGTAGATATGTGGCAAAACCGAAGAATAGAACCTCACGGAATCCTCGACCAACAGGATACCCTGCACGCCCACGTCAAGGATATCGTTTTCGGCGTTCATCTTGTCCTCGAGGAGCTTGATGATTGCCAGCAGCAGGTCGACGTTGCCCAGCCAAGAGAACACATAGTCGATGCCCGTGAAATCCTCGCGCTGAAGCCTGCGCGACACCTCCTTGCTGAAGGGAGTAAGGACGACGAACGGCGTGCGTGGATGGGCCTCCTTGATTGCTTTGGCACCGGTGAAAGTCTCCGAGATGTCGACGCCGGGCATGGCAATCACCAGGTCGAAATGCTTGTGTGCCATTACATCGAGGGCGTCGGAGATATGTGGCACGCGGGTTACTCGGGGAGGGGAGCTGAGGTTGAGGGCGACGTATTCGAAGTAGAGTTGCTCCTCGACGCGGCCGTCCTCCTCCATCATGAAAGCGTCGTAGGGCGAGGCGATAAGGAGCACGTTGAACACGCGCTTCTGCATCAACGCCTGAAACGCCGTATCCTTCAAATACATCTGGCTCAACGATTCCTCATTCATATTACCGGATTGTTATACATAGATGATTTCGGAAGCGATGTTTTTGAAGAAAAAGGAGGATTGAAGGTCGGGGCGCAGACGAATGATGTCGACAGAAGTACCCATTAGTTCTTCTAATTCTCTTTTCATTCGACAGCGAAGGAGGAGATTGGCCTCGCCTTCATAAATGATATCCACGTCGCTGCTCTCGCTCTGATCTCCTCTGGCAATCGAGCCGAAAAGGCCCATACGCTTGATGCCGTAGGATTGCGCTACGGTTTGGTAGTAGAGGCGTAGGGTATCGATGCAAGTTGAAGTAGATATCATGGTGACGGTTTTAATTGGGCAAAGATACGGAATTTTAGGCAAGGGGCAAAAGGATGTAAAGGAAATGTAATAAGTTGGGGGACAAAATCGGGGGAAATCGTCGGCGAGTTTTGGGATTTGGTGGAATTTTTATAGTTTCGCGGGAAATATTTGGTTCTATGGCAGATTACGACATCAGGAAATTGCAGTTGCGCCTGCTCGACATCCTAAAGGCGCTCGACAAGGTGGCCAAAGAGCATGGGTTGACCTACACCCTGTGCGGCGGCACGCTCTTGGGAGCCGTGCGTCACAAAGGTTTCATCCCCTGGGACGACGATCTCGACGTGTCGATGCCGCGCCCCGACTATGAGCGGCTAATCGCTCACGCAAAAGAGTGGTTGCCTGAGCATTACGAGCTAATCTGCGCTGAGAACGATCCCAAATATCCGCTGCCGTTCGCCAAGATTCAGGATGCCCGCACGACGCTGATCGAGCGGCGTCACCTCTACTACCTCGGCGGGTGCTATATCGACATTTTCCCCTACGACGCGTTTCCCACGGCTTGGCTCCCGCGCTGGTGGGCTTGCGCCAAGTACCGAATGCTCAAAGTGGCTCAGTACCAGATTCATCGCGATCCTTACAAACACGGGCACGGGCCAAGTTCGTGGCTACCCTTGGCCGTTAGGAAGCTGACAACGATGGAGTCGATACAGCGCCGTATCCGCAAGATCTTGACAGCCTGCGATTACGACAAGGCGAGATACGTGGCCTCCTACACCGACGGCATGCACGGCGTGTTGCCCCGCGAGATCACCACCGAGTACACCGAGTGGGAATTCGAGGGGCAGAAGTTCCCCGGCCACAAACATTACCAGGAGTACCTTACTAATATGTACGGTCCTGATTTCATGACCCCACCCCCGATGAAGGACCGTTGGCAACACAATTTCCACTACCTCGACCTCGACCATTCTTACCGCGACTACCGCGAGCAGTAAGTTATTCCGACATTGAGTAGGCCAGGAAGTCGATCATCGGCTTGAGCGGTCGCAGGAGCTCGGCCGTGCGCTCGGGCCAAGAGGGGTCGGTGAAGAAATCCTCATCCAATTGGTGAAACTTTCCGTACTCCTTCAGGCGCAGGTATTCAATCTGGGGATGGTCCTTGGGCCACCCCGCCGGTGCCGTTTTCAGCGTGTCGCCTATCCATCCCGGGTAAAGGCGCCGTAACTCAGGCTCGGCGAGAATCTCCTCCCACTCCTCGATGTTGTCGACGATGGCGCGGCGAAGTTTCTTCAACACTGGTCCCTCGGGGCACCACAATCCCCCGTACACGCCGCTGGGATACCCCTCCTCGCTCAGCCTCGGACCCATGTGCAGATAGTAGCCGGGCAAGTCGCTCTTGCGGCCACCGGGAGAGAATGCCGCCGAGAAAAAGGTCTTGTAGGGAGTCTTGTCGAGCGAGAAGCGAGTGTCGCGATAGATACGATAGGCCGATTCGCGGCCGCTGTAACGGCCAGTCTCGGGGTCCCATTGGGCGATGGCGGCGATCAGGCGGTCGAGGTCGGCGAGCCACAACGCGCGCAGCTCGTCGAATTCACTTTTATGTTGTTGGAACCAAGGGTGGTTGTTGTTCATCGACAATTCGCCCAAAAAACGGTACAATCGGGGTATATAGTTCATTATAGGATTTACTGGATTTCCTCCCAGTCGGCGTCGGTTACCCGCTCCCAGGTCTCGGAGTGGAAGGAGTCGGTGCGGGTGTTGCCGCTTTTGGTGGAGGGGGTTGTTTCTGAGGCAGATACCTCCTCAAATGCCACGTATTCACCCACATCCTTCCCCACGTGCTTCTTGTGGGGCATGGGGGTGCTCCAGCCGGCTTTGCGCTCCTGAGGTTGTTGGTGACGCTGTCGCGACTGTCCCGAGAAGGCGTCGGCCATCTGCTGCGCTTGGCGACGCGCGCGGTTAACGGCCGTGGCGACACGCCATATCGGGCGTATCACCCACCAAAACACCAGAATAAGGAATATAATCGTGAAAAAACTCATACTGAGTATATAACGCAAAAACCGCGCCAAAATTTCATGCGCCCCCGGGAAAGAAACCCAAATTTGTTCCCGGTCGGCCATCGGCAAGCCGATGGGGAGTAGGGGGGGTCAAACCTAATCTTATACCCACCACCGCCCTCGCTGTCGCTCGGAACGGTAGTGGGCTACATTAGGCCATCGGCAAGCCGATGGGGAGCAGGGGGGAATACCTCATTCTAGACCCACCACCGCCCTCGCTAACGCTCGGGACGGTAGTGGGCTACATTAGGCGTTCGGCACGCCGAACGCATGGCGCCCACAACGGTTCTCGCGGGGGCGTCCGACGATGGTGGGCTACATTAGGCCATCGGCAGGCCGATGGGGAGCAGGGGGGTCAACCTAATCCTATACACACCACCGCCCTCGCTGACGCTCGGGACGGTAGTGGGCTACAATAGGCGTTCGGCACGCCGAACGCATGGCGCCCACAATCCCCTAGGCTGACGCCCGGGATGGTAGTGGGTTACTATATGTATTCGGTGTACCGGGTGTTCGGCGTGCCGAACGCCTATTGTAGCCCACTATCGTCGGACGCGCCAGCGTCCGCGATGGTGGGAAAATGAAAAGGATGGTATTTCCCCCTACTCCCCATCGGCTTGCCGATGGCCGACCATTAGATTCACTCCAACTCCTGAAAAATATAAAGTTTGTCGTATTCCACCTCGTTGCGTTGCAACAATCGCTCGTATTCGTTGAGGAAGGTTTGACCACCGTGATGCGATCTCTGGTTCATAATATAGTCGGTGACCAGTTGTCGATGGGTGGGTGATACACTGAACATCCCGTATCCCTCCTGCCAATAAAACTCACGACGATACGTCACCCGGCGGTTCAGAAAATTCCGGGAGGAAAGTTTCAACGATTTCACCAATGAAGGAATTGAAACCGCCTTGTCGTCAAGGCTGAAGCCAAACAGGAAATGCATATGGTCGGGCATCCCTCCTATTATGATAGGGGTATGGCCTTTGCGGGTAATCACGCCACCCAGGTAAGAGTACAAATCCTCCTGGATGGAATAAGGTATTAACGCCTCGCGATATCTAACGGCAAAAACGCCGTGAAGATAGATTTTTGAGTAGGTATTTGCCATGGTATTGCGTATTTGCCGCAAAATTAAGGAATTTTCGCCACACGGCCATCGGCAAGCCGATGGGGAGCAGGGGGCAAACCTAATCCTATACCCACCACCGCCCTCGCTGACGCTCGGGACGGTGGTGGGCTACATTAGGCCATCGGCAAGCCGATGGGGAGTAGAGGGCAAACCTGATCCATTACCCACCACCGCCCTCGCTGACGCTCGGGACGGTGGTGGGCTACAATAGGCGTTCGGCACGCCGAACGGCTGGCGCCCACAACGGTTCTCGCGGGCGCGTCCGACGATGGTGGGCTACAATCGGCCATCGGCAAGCCGATGGGGAGTAGGGGGGCAAACCTGATCCATTACCCACCACCGCCCTCGCTGACGCTCGGGACGGTAGTGGGCTACAATAGGCGTTCGGCACGCCGAACGCGCGGCGCCCACTACGGTTCTCGCGGGCGCGTCCGACGATGGTGAGCTACAATAGGCCATCGGCAAGCCGATGGGGAGTAGGGGGGTCAAACCTAATCCTATACCCACCACCGCCCTCGCTGACGCTCGGGACGGTAGTGGGCTACATTAGGCGTTCGGCACGCCGAACACTCGGCCATTGGAGGGCGTTAATGAAATTTAACGGGGTGTGACTGAATGTAACCTCTCCGCATATTCTTTTAACCACGGAAAACACGAAGAACACTAATCTTTTTTGGAAAAAGAGGTCGCATGCTCCCAAAAACACTAAAGCCATCCGGATGGGTTGGTGTTTTTGGCGAGTTTACGAGCCGATTTTTCTCCCAATACACTTCGCTTTCGTGTTTTTAGTGTTCTTCGTGGTCCCTTTTTCCTTTCGGTGAATAGTTACCTTCGGCTTCTTGTTTAGTTAAAAAAGCTAAAAAATTAAAAAATTTGACCATGAAATTGCACGCGGTTGGGGGGAATTGAATAATTTTGTAGAGTTGTGTGAAAAAGCGTAAACATAGTTGCTCCGCCTTGTCACACGTAGAGATAGCTAACTAAGTGAGATAGATATAATTAACTTGCATGTCTTATCATGGAAAAACTCGCCACCCCTGGCTAAGGGGACCTTTGTAAGCCAAGATTTGTGATGCCCGGCCTTGCCCCGGGCCTGATACCAAGAATAAAAAATTTCACTATTTATTAACAAAATCATTTATCGTAAATGAAGCAATTAGCAACAGGAATCAGTAAGAAATTCCTCTTCGTGTTGATGGGATTGCTATGTGCCATTGGCATACAGGCGCAGACCATCACTGTAAGCGGTACCGTGACTGACTCTACGGGTGAGCCATTGATCGGCGCCAGCGTACTTGTGCAAGGCACCTCCCATGGCGTATCCACCGACATTGACGGTAACTACCGTGTCGAAGTGGCAGAGAACGGCCACCTCGTGTTCTCTTACGTGGGTTACAACACCCAGACTGTAGCCGTAAACGGCCGCACCACCGTGGATGTAGTGATGGAGGACAACGCCGTCGCTCTTAAGGAGGTCGTAGCCATCGGTTACGGTGTCGTTAAGAAATCCGACGCTACCGGCTCGGTAGCCGTTGTGAAGCCCGACGACATCGAGGCTGGTATCGCCACCTCTACCCAGGACCTCCTGGTGGGCGCATCCCCTGGCGTGGTTGTTACCACCGACGGTGGTGATCCTACCGGCAACGCTACCATCCGTATCCGTGGTGGCTCGTCGCTTTCGGCCAACAACAACCCTCTGATCGTGGTTGACGGTGTGCCCATGAGCGACCAAAGCAACGCCGGTGGCACCAACGCCCTTACCATGATCAACCCCCAGAACATCGAATCGATGACCATCTTGAAGGACGCCTCGGCAACCGCCATCTACGGTAGCCGCGCATCCAACGGCGTCATCATCATCACCACCAAGAAGGGCCAAAGCGGCCGTCCGCAGGTGAACTTCGCAGCCAACTGGCACGTGAACACCGCCCGCAAGACCTTGGACGTGATGAGCGGTGACCAGTTCCGCAACTTCATCAAGAACAACCCCACCCTCAACAACGAAGCGGCTCTCGCCCAGCTCGGCGACGCCAACACCGATTGGCAGAAGGAAGTGCTCCGCACATCGTTCTCCCAGGACTACTCGCTGTCGGTGGGCGGTACAGTGGCTTGGCTCCCCTATCGCGTCAACGCTTCTTACACCAACAACCAAGGTATCTTGAAGACCTCGGGCATGCAGCGTACTACCGTGGGCTTCAACTTGAACCCCAAGTTCTTCAACAACCTTCTCCAAATCAACGCCAACGTAAACGGCACATATATTAAGAGCAACCAGGCCGACACCGGCGCAATTGGCGGCGCTACCTCCTACAACCCCACGCTGCCCGTCCATGGCGGTCCCGCCGTTCAGGGCAACTCGGGCTTCTCGACTCTCTATCGCGGTTATACCCAGGTGCTCTCCGGAGGCCTCTATGACACACAGGCCGCCAAGAACCCAGTGGGCCTACTTGAGGACGTTGACAACGTAGGCAAGGTATGGCAGAGCAACGGCAACATCCAGATCGACTACGCTCTCCACTTCCTCCCCGAGCTCCACTTCAACCTCAACCTTGGTTATGAGGTATCGAAGAACGAGAACCACAAAACCTACGAGCCCAACTCGGTTAACCAGTGGGCCAACACCAGCCTTACCGCTATGGGCTCGGCCGGCGCAGGCACCCAGGAGTACTGGTACAAGCTTACCCGCAACACCCTGCTCGACTTCTATATCAACTACCGCAAGGACTTTGAGGCTATCAAGTCGAACGTCGACGCCATGGTAGGTTACTCCTGGCAGAAATTCGACTACCACGAGCGCTCGATCACTCGCGTGAACTCGCTGGGTTACACCCTCGACACCACCACCTCGCCTTACACCTTGAACATCGACGAGACCAGCGCCGGCAACATCGGCAAGTCGGTACTCGACGCTCCTTGGACCAAGGGTGCCAACAACCTGCAATTGGTATCGTTCTTCGGACGTTTGAACTACTCGTTCGACAACACCTACCTGTTGACCTTCACCCTGCGTGACGACGGTACCTCCCGCTTCTCCAAGGACAACCGCTGGGGTCTCTTCCCCTCGCTGGCCCTGGGCTGGAAGATCATCAACATGCCTTTCATGGAGAATGCCCAAAGCGTGATGAACGACCTCAAGCTTCGTCTCGGCTGGGGTAAGACCGGTCAGCAGGACATCGGCTCCTACTTCCCCTACATGGCCATCTACACCCTGTCGTCGATGCAGGGCTACCAGTACCCCTCCTACAACAACCCGGGCACCTGGATCAACCCCCTGTATCCCCAGGCTTACGACTCCAACATCAAGTGGGAGGAAACCACTACCTGGAACATCGGTGTTGACTTGGCTTTCTTGAACAACCGCATCACCATGGCCGCCGATTGGTACCTGCGTAACACCGACGACCTCCTGGCTTGGACCCCCGTTGCCGGTATCAACACCGCCAACTACATGAACCGCAACATCGGCTCGCTGCGCAACACCGGTATCGAGGTTACCATCGGCGCTAAGCCCATCGTAACCAAGAACGTTACCTGGAACACCTCCTTCAATATCGGCTGGAACAAGAACAAGATCACGGCCCTTACCGGCGACGCTGAGACCTCGCAGATCGAGGCAGCCAACGTTCCCTCAGGAACAGGCGGTGCCCTCCAGTACCACCTCGTGGGCTATCCCGCATATTCTTATATGGTATACCAGCAGGTATATGACAACGACGGCAACCCCATCCCCGGCCAGTACGTTGACCAGAACGCCGACGGCGTGATCGACGATGCCGACAAGATCATCTACCACTCGCCCGATCCCAAGGTGACCATGACCTGGAACAACACCGTTAACTTCAAGAACTGGGACTTCGGTATCACGCTGCGCGCCAACCTTGGCAACTACGTATACAACGGCCCGCTCTACGACCGCACCCGCGTCGCTGGCGTTCATGGCTACGGCCTGAGCAACCTGCTTGCCAACGAGTTCATCTTCCAAACATCCGAGCAGTGCCAGCCCCTGTCGAGCTACTACGTGGAGAACGCTTCGTTCCTGCGTTGCGACAACATCACCGTGGGCTACACCTTCCCCAACTTGTTGAACGACAACCTGCGCCTGCGCCTCTTCGCAGCCGTTCAGAACCCCTTCGTGATCACCAAGTACAAAGGTCTTGACCCCGAGGTTTACGGCGGTATCGACAACAACTGCTACCCCCGTCCTATCACCTGCACCCTCGGTCTCGTGGCTACATTCTAAAGAGTACATCCTAATTTCATAGAATCAACATGAAAGCATTAAATAAAATATTTCTTTCAATCGGCGTTGCGGCTACGGCTCTGGCATTCGGCTCCTGCACTGGTGACCTCGACCAGACCCCGACTGATCCCAACTCCATCACAGCCGCCGACTTCTCCAGCGATCCTATGGGATACATGGAGCAGGTAATGGGCGACGTATATCTGCAGTTCGCCGTGCACGGTGTCAACAACTCGGCTTCGGTGAGCGGCTTCGACGGTGGTATGTCCACCTTCCAGCGCGCAGCTTTCATCCTCGAGGAGATCAACACCGACGAGGCCAACTGGCTGCCTAACGACGTTGACTACGGTACCTTCCAGTACGGTCCCGTCCCCTCCAACAACCGCGCCATCCTCGGTACCTACTCCCGTTTCATGATCAACGTGGCTTGCTGTATCGACTTTATCCAGACCGTCAACAACGGCTATTTCGGCCTCAACGACGAACAGAAGGCTGTTGCCGACGAGTTCATCCGCCAGTGCCGCATCCTTAAGGCCGGCGCTTACTTCTACCTGATCGACTGCTTCGGCAATGTACCCTGGGCCGACGAGAACACCGCTATCGGCTCGGTACCCGAGCAGGTAACCCGCGCCGAGGCATTCCAGTACTGCGTTGCCGACCTCGAGGCTGTTACCGCCGAGTACGGCTCCAACTGGAACCAGGTTTACGGTTATGTAGGCAAGGCTGTCGCCGAGGCCCTCTTGGTTAAATACTACCTCAACGCCAAGGTGTACACCGGCACCGCCATGTACGACAAGTGCTTGGAGCACGCCAACAACCTTATCAACCACTTCAAAGGTAGCGGTTTCGAAGGCTCGGGCCTCGTTCCCCACTACTTGAACCTCTTCGGCGCCAACAACCAGCAGTACTGCCAGGGGGACTACCCGGGCGGCTCCAACGCTTGCAAGGAGATTATCTGGACAATCCCCCAGAACGCTACCTACCTCGTATCTTGGGCCAACTCCACGTTCATGATCGACGCCTGGATCGGCGAGTCGACCTCCGACGACGTTTGGCAGTGCTCCAAGGCTAAGTACAACGCCGGTGACGCTTGGAAATGTATGACCACCCGCCGCCAGTTCGTTGAGAAGTTTGAGTGGAACGAGAACGACTTCCGCACCTCTCCCGACACCCGCGTGGGCAACTGGTGCACCGCCGCCGACGGCTTCAACGTCGACAACGGTACCCTCACCCAGGCTTACTTCGGCCAGAACGGCTTCTTGGCTGTGAAGTTCTCCAACTGGGCTTACGACGAGAACGGCAACATTGACGCCGCCAACTCGCCCGCCGCTACCACCCAGGTAGGTGGCGACTACCCCGTGATCCGTCTTGCTGAGATCTACCTCTCGGCCGCCGAGGCTATGGTAGGTGACGTCGCTTCCGACAGCAAGCAGGTTACCGGCGACGCCCTCAACTACTTGAACCTTATCCGCCGTCGCGCTGGCCTCCAGAACCTCACCACCGCTACCGTGGCCGACCTCCAGGACGAGCGCGCTCGCGAGCTCTACACCGAGAACTGCCGCCGTACCGACCTCATCCGCTACGGAAAATGGATCTCGGGTTACACCTGGAACTGGAAGAACCAAGTTTCCGAGGGTGCCGACTACCCCAGCTACTTCACCCTCTACCCGCTCCCCTCGAGCATCGTGGAGCTGGCTCACTACAACCAGAACACCGGTTACTAATTCGTAGAACCTAAAACACGATTCGTAAAATGAAAAAATTATCAATATTTTTAGCCTCTTTGGCCGTGCTCGTTGGGTTCACAAGCTGCGAGGACAAGAAAGAGCCTACCTACCAAGCCCCCACCTCGTTCGAGCTCAACACGCCCGAGCTGCAGGACCAGTACTATCAGCTGACCGAGGGCAATACTTTTGAAATCGTTTGCAAGAGCCAGCCCAACTACGGCTACTCGGCAGTTTGCTACTACAACGCCGAGGTGTCGCTCTCAGAAAGCTTCGCCGAGTGCTCAACGCTCAAGAACGCCAACGCTACCTCCTCACGCATGACCTTCAAGGACGAGGACCTCGCCCTGGCTATCTGCTCGCTCATGGGCCTCACCTCCGATGATGAGGGATACTTGTTCACCTCCCCCGTTAAGGTTTACTTCCGCGGCGTCGCTTACCTCGACGGCGTAGACGGCTCCGAGATCACCTCGAGCAACGTCGTATGCCTCAACCAGGTAATGCCTTACTTCGCAGTGCCTTCACCCGGCTACATCTGGCTGGTAGGCAAGCCCGAAGGCTGGGCTGGCCCCGGTGCCGCTAACCTCACCCACTACGAGCCCTGGCGTCTGTTCGAGAACGACGACGAGATTGGCTCCGGCGTATACCACGGCACATTCCAGATTGGCTCTGGCGCCGACGGCGAGGCTATGTTCCGCTTCTACACCTCGATGACCGATTGGGATACCGATTCCTACGGCACTCAGGTCGATGACAACCCCATCGATTTCGACTGGAGCGGCGACGGCGTATTCAACACCGCCCTCATTAAGGGTAAAGGCGCATTCAACTTCCCCAGCTGGCCCGGTGGCACCATGAACCAGACCGTTGACATGGCCAACATGGAGGTAACCTTCGTAGCCGAATAAATCCAACCAACATGAGGATGGAGGGGGGACCGACCCCGGTCCCCCACCAATCCCCAAATCAATCAAAAATCATTAAAAGGAAAAATCCAATTATGAAGAAAATCGCAATATTTTCAGTGATGGCGTTGGCCTTGGGTTTGGTGTCGTGCTCCGACTACGACAACTACGATTGGCCAAATCCGGCAGCACAGAGCAACGCTCAAGGCGAGATTTTCGACGCCTCCACGCTCGTGCTCACCGCCACTGAGCAAGCTCAGGCCACCCTCAACCTGCCCGCTCTCAACGAGGCCGGCACGGCTATCGCCCTCGACCAGGTTGACTACGGCACGTTCCCCACCGACGACTACACCTTGACCCTCGTGGCTCAGGTAGCCAAGTCGAGCGACTTCTCCAAGTACGGCGAATGCGCTACCACCATCGAGGACGGCGTGCTTACCGTTACCCCCGACCACCTCGGCAAGGCCATCCAGGATGTAACCCTCGACCCCCGTCAGGGCACATTCTACGTGCGCTACGCAGCCTACGCCTCCAATGACAACACCACTGGCGTGCGCATCGGCGGTCCCAACTACTACTATGGCCCCCAGACCATTACTGTAGTGCCCATGGACGCCTACAAGGGCTTCACCGTTGACGACAGCTATACCCTCGTGCTCGGCGGCGTAGAATACCCGATGAGCCACTCCAACGAGAGCGTTTACGACGATCCCGTATTCTCGGCATCCATCAGCCTCTCGCCCGACGAGGTTGGCTCCGGCCTCAGCTGGACCATCAAGGGCGTTAGCGGCTCCTACGGCCCCGAGGACGCAGCCGAGCTCAGCGGCGACCTGCTCAGCGGCAAGACCGGTACCTACACCCAGACCGGCTCCTACCTGTTGACCGTCAACATGGCCGTTGCCGACGGCGACTCGTTCAAGCGCACCTACACGTTCTCGCCCGCCTTCGAGTACCTCTACACTCCTGGCGCTTCCAACGGCTGGAACCAGGCCGCTTCGCAGCTGCTCACCACCAACGACTACACCACCTACACCGGTTACGCTTACCTGTCGGGCGACTTCAAGTTCACCTCGCAGGCCGACTGGAACGGCACCAACTACGGCAACTCCGGCGTTGACGGCGTCCTCTCCACCGACGGCTCCGCTGGCAACCTCTCGGTTGACGCCGCTGCCCTCTACTGGTGCTCGGTTAACATCGCCAACCTCACCTACACCACCACCCAGATCACCACGATCGGCGTGATCGGCGGCTTCAACGGTTGGGGTGAATCGGTAGCCCTTACCCCGAGCGACGACTTCCTCGTATGGGAAGGCGACGTTGACTTCGGCGACGGCGGCGAGTGGAAGTTCCGCGCCAACGACGGCTGGGACATCAACCTCGGCGGCGACCTGCTCAACCTCGTTCAGGACGGTGGCAACCTCACCGCTCCCGCAGGCAAGAAGCACGTAACCCTCGACCTGAGCGTCGTTCCTTACGCAGCTTACCTCGATTAACCTCATCACCTCCCCATAACCAGCAGCCCCGACCATCCGGCCGGGGCTGCTTATGTTCAAGGCATTCCAGTTTTTTAATTGGGGCGCCAAGCGGCTTGCGAGAGCATGCGGTGGCCCATGCGGCAGTACAGGCACTTGCGCTGCTCGCAGTACTCGCGGCGTAGCTCAATCAGGGCTTGGGAGGTGAAAGCGTCGGTAACGCGAACCCCGGCTTGCTCAAACATCTTGACGATCGAATTCCGCTCCGGCGGCAGGTCCTGAAGCATCTCCACCGCTTGGGTAACCGCCTCGTTATCACCGCGCTCCAATCCGAATGCCACCCGTAAAGGAGCCACCACGTTGATCATCAACAGCTTGCATACATCGCCGCTGAACGCTTTCGAGCCCGTGGAGGCCACGCCCCCGAAGCGGAACCTGTGAGCCCAATACCCCGACAATTCAATCTCGAAATACTTCTGGCACTCGGCCACGGTGGTGATTGCCGTAAGGTCGGCCATCAAGTTGTGGCGTGTGGCGGCAAGCGCGGCCAGAGTGGCGAGACGGCGGTGAGGAAAATTCCACGGGCGCATGTGCCCCATGCGCCATGCCCCGGGATCGAGGGGCCTTAACCCATATTTATGTGCAAGAAACTGATACTCAGTGGCCAATCTCTCCACGTAAGGGTCGCCTTGCGTGGGTTCCAGCAGGGCCGCTTGCCCAAAAAGCAGAGCCTCGACCGCAAGGGGATTGTCGGCGTGCTTGCGCAGCATCTTCACCGGAGTGATCATTGCCAGGCGCTCGAAGGTGTCGTTGTTGACGCTCATCCCCATCGATCGGCTAAGAGCTTGAAACGCCACTTGTTCCCAATTGCCACGCAGGCGCTCGGCTTGTTCGCGCAGGCGGTCGGCCTTGCGGTAGACGCGCTCAAATCCCAGCGACGTCAGCCAGTCCATCAGGTAAAGTCGTGCCGTCCCGGCAATCCACTTTGCGCAAGGGAGCGACATCACAGGGGCTCGCTCCAGCTCCTCGGCTCGGGCCTGGATATCGGGCGAGATGGTCATTGTCAATTGGGGAATCACGTCCTCTTCGCCCTTCCCCCCGGGGCGCGGGATAGGGGCGTCGTCGTGGGCAACGACGTGTAGGATTACCGAGGAGTAGGCGGGGTCGCCGTCGTGACCGTGACGGTACCAGTCGCTGGCCCGCAGATGCATTTCCACGTTGCCAACCCACATCTGGTCGCCGATTTGCACCTTGGCATTGAAGAAATCGGGACCGGCGTCGGTGTTCCAGCGTCCCGGGTCGATTACCTTCACCGGCCTTCCGTCCACGGTGACCATGGGGCGCCCGTCCCACAGCTTGTGGGCCCACACGTAATGCATCAGTCGCTCCATCCTTGTCGTTTCACTTTGGGGGGTGTATTTATCGCGAAGATACGAAAAAACCAATGAGTTACGCCGAAAATTGCGAAATTCTGCGTAATTTCGCGTAAATAACCCCTGATGTAGTGGTTAAAGGTTAATGGTTAATGGTTAATGGCCACCGCGGCGAACCGCGGGGCACCGTGGCGTGAGTGGCCTCCTTTGAGCCTTTCCACCTTTATTCCTTTAAAGGATGAAAGGATAAAAGGAGAAAAGGCCCCTGTAAACTGAATCCTAGAAACTAGAAACAAGAAACAAGAAACTAAAAAACTATAAACTATATATGGCAAAAGAGCTCAAGGAAATGACGAAGCGAGCCGACAATTACTCGCAATGGTACAACGATTTGGTGGTGAAGGCCGACCTGGCCGAGCAATCGGCCGTGCGCGGTTGCATGGTAATCAAGCCCTACGGCTACGCGATCTGGGAAAAAATGCAGCAGCAATTGGACAAGATGTTCAAGGAGACGGGCCACGTCAACGCCTATTTCCCGCTGTTGATCCCCAAATCGTTCCTTAGCCGCGAGGCCGAGCATGTGGAGGGCTTCGCCAAGGAGTGCGCCGTGGTCACCCATTACCGCCTGCGCACCAACGCCACCCACGACGGCGTCGAGGTAGATCCCTCGGCCAAGCTCGAGGAGGAGCTCATTATCCGTCCTACCTCCGAGACCATCATCTGGAACACTTACAAAAACTGGATCAACTCCTATCGCGACCTGCCCATCCTGTGCAACCAGTGGGCCAACGTGTTCCGCTGGGAGATGCGCACGCGCATGTTCCTGCGCACCGCCGAGTTCCTGTGGCAAGAGGGCCACACCGCCCACGCCACCGCCGAGGAGGCGCAGGAGGAGGCCATCAAGATGCTGGGCGTGTACGCCGACTTTGCCGAGAAATACATGGCCGTGCCCGTCGTCAAGGGCGTGAAATCGGCCAACGAGCGCTTCGCCGGCGCCCTTGAGACTTACACCATCGAGGCCATGATGCAGGACGGCAAAGCCCTGCAAAGCGGCACGTCCCACTTCCTGGGCCAAAACTTCGCCAAGGCTTTCGACGTGAAGTTCCTCAACCGCGAGAACCAGCTGGAATACGTGTGGGCATCGTCGTGGGGCGTTTCCACCCGCTTGATGGGCGCCTTGATCATGACCCACAGCGACGACAACGGTCTCGTCCTGCCTCCCCATTTGGCTCCTATTCAGGTGGTGATTATCCCCATATACAAGAACGAAGAGCAGCTCAACGCCATCCGCGAGAAGGTCGACCCCATCGTCGCCGAGTTGCGCAAGGCCGGCATCAGCGTGAAATTTGACGACGCCGACAACAAGCGTCCCGGTTTCAAATTCGCCGACTACGAGCTCAAGGGCGTCCCCGTGCGCCTCGTGCTCGGCGCCCGCGACATCGAGAACGGCACCGTCGAGATCATGCGTCGCGACACCCTCGAAAAGCACTCCGCTCCCCTTGAGGGAATCGCCCAGTACGTCGAGAAGCTTCTCGAGGACATCCAGGATAACATCTACCAGAAAGCCCTCAAGCAGCGCAAGTCGATGACCCGCGAGGTCAACTCCTACGACGAGTTCAAGGAGGAGATCGAGAAGGGCGGCTTCCTGCTCTGTCACTGGGACGGCACCCCCGAGACCGAGGAGAAAATCAAGGAGGAAACCAAGGCCACAATCCGTTGCATCCCCATTGACGGCGACAAGACCCCGGGCAAGTGCATGGTCACCGGCAAGCCCTCGGCCCAGCGTGTAATCTTCGCCCGAAACTACTAAAATGACGAAATTAGCGATAGTCATCCCGTGCTACAACGAGGCCGAGGCCCTGCCCATCACGGCCCGCGAACTCTTAGGCCTGCTCGACGGCATGGTTCAGGAGGGCCTCGTCACGCAGGACAGCTATATCCTTGCGGTCAACGACGGCTCGCGCGACGACACTTGGGGCGTCATCTCATCCCTCCATGAGCAGCATCCCGAGCGATTCAAGGGGATCGACCTGGCCCACAACCGCGGGCACCAATATGCCCTGTTGGCAGGCCTGATGACTGCTCGTGGCAACTGTGACGCCGCTATCTCAATCGATGCCGACCTGCAGGACGACATCAACGCTATCCCTCGGATGGTCAAGGAGTTCCAGCAAGGGAAGGACATCGTCTACGGCGTGCGCCAGAGCCGCGCTACCGACACGTGGTTCAAGCGGACGACAGCCCGGGGATTCTACAAATTCCAGCGCACAATGGGTGTCGACACCGTCTACGACCACGCCGACTATCGCCTTATGAGCGCCCAGGCCCTTGACTTGCTGAGCCAATACGGCGAGAGCAACCTCTTCCTGCGCGGAATCATCCCCCAAATAGGCCTCGAAAGCACCACCGTGGGGTATGACCGCGCCGAGCGTGTGGCCGGCGAATCGAAATACCCCCTGGGCAAGATGCTTTCGTTCTCAATCGACGGCATCACATCGTTCTCGGCCAAGCCGATGCGACTGATTTTCCTCACTGGGCTTACATTCTTGATTCTCGACGTTTTGGCCGCTATCTATGTGGCTATCAGCTACTACTACCACTCCCTGGTGTGGGGCTGGGCATCGCTGTTCCTCTCGATATGGTTCCTGGGGAGCTTGTTGCTGATGGGCGTGGGTATCGTGGGTGAATACGTGGGCAAAATCTACATCGAGGTCAAACACCGCCCCCGCTACGCCATCCGCCGCTCCCTCCTCTAAACAATTGAAGATATGGTTGAAGAAAAAGATAAAGTGAAGCTGGAGGGGTATGAGCCCCAAAAGGAATATATAATCGACGGCGTGAGCTATTGGGTGAGGCCCAATGTGCTCGACGAGGACGACATCATCGAGATGGTGCCCAAGCTCGCCAAGCATCGCAAGCTCGTCACGCGACTGCTGCGCTTCCTGGCACTCGACAAGGTAAACTGGATTCACCGCAGCAACTGCCTCACGCCCGGCCCGCAATTCTGCACGGGCCTGATCGAGGACCTTCACTCCACCGTCGACATCCGAGGCGTCGAAATCCTCGACAACCTCCCCGAGGGAGCGTTCATCACAGTGAGCAACCATCCTTTCGGCGCCCTCGACGGCATCACGCTGATAGGTATAGTGGGCTCACGTCGCCCCAAATACAAGGTGATGGTCAACATGATTCTGAACAAAATCACGGCCATGCGCCCCAATTTCATCGCCGTCGACGCCTTGGCGAGCGACGATCCCAAGAAGAAAGCAGTGTCGATGCGCGGCATCAAGGAGGCGATTATGCAGGTGAAGCAGGGCAACCCCATAGGGTTTTTCCCCGCGGGTGCCGTGAGCAAGGTCAACCGCAAGCTGCAGCTCGAGGACCGCGAGTGGCAGCCGTCCATCATCCGCTTGATCCAGCAGCTTAAGGTGCCTGTGATACCTATCTTCTTCCACGGGAGCAACTCGTGGTGGTTCAACTTCTTGGGCATCGTGAGCTGGCAATTGCGCACGCTCAGGTTGCCTGCCGAGGTGTTCCGCAAACACGACACCACCCTCCGAGTCTCCGTGGGGCAGCCCATCTCGGTGGAAGAGCAGAAACAACACCAGGGATCTGTCGAGGAGTTCGGCAAGTTTCTGAAAGATAAAACTTACGCCTTACGCAAGTGGAAATAAACCTCACCGACATTCCCCCGCAGGTGCAGCAAGCCAAGCAACGCTTGGGTATCGTGGGCAACGCGGCACCCCTCACGGCGGCCATCCAGCGCGCCATTCAGGTGGCGCCCATCGACTTGTCGGTGCTGGTCACGGGCGAAAGCGGCTCGGGTAAGGAGTTTTTCCCGCAAATCATCCACCAATACAGCGCCCGCAAACACTCGCGGTATATCGCCGTCAACTGTGGCGCCATCCCTGAGGGTACAATCGACTCCGAGCTCTTCGGCCACGAAAAGGGCGCCTTTACCGGGGCTGTCACCTCCCGAAAAGGCTACTTTGAGGAAGCCGACGGGGGCACAATTTTCCTTGATGAGGTGGCTGAATTGCCCCTTACCACCCAGGCCCGATTGCTGCGCGTGCTCGAAAGTGGCGAGTTCATGAAAGTGGGCTCGTCGGTGGTGCAGCGCACCAACATACGCATCGTGGCCGCCACCAACGTCGACATGGTGAAAGCCGTGGAGCAAGGGCGCTTCCGCGAGGACCTCTACTATCGCCTTTCGACGGTGCAGATCGCCATCCCTCCGCTGCGCGAGCGCGGCAACGACATCGTGTTGCTGGCGCGCAAATTCGCCGCCGACTTCGCCGAGCGTTACCGTATGCCGGCCATCACCATGGACGATTCGGCACGGCGCCTGTTGACCACCTATCGATGGCCGGGCAACGTGCGTCAGTTGAAGAACGTCGTCGAGCAGCTCGCCCTGTTTGAGGCCGGCAACGAGGTTACTTCCGACACCATCGAGGGTTACATTCCCGCCGGTGCTACCGTGATGTCGCCCGCATTAGCCTCAGCCGCCCGGCCATCAGCCCACAGCTACGATGCCGAGCGCGAGGCCCTGTTCAACATGATTTTCCGTCTCCAGCGCGAGATCGACGAGCTGCGCAGCCGCCTTGACGAGTCGCGCCACTCGGGTTACACCCCCGCCGCCGAAATCGACAATCCCGCCAGCACGGTCCAGTCGCTCGTGAAATACACCCCCACGCTCTCCTCGGTGCTTAATCGCGGCGGGGAACAAAACCGGTCCAATGAGCCGCAGGGCGCCTCTAGCAACCGCATGGAGTCCACCGAGCCTCCCTCCCTGGAGGAAACCGAGCGCGAAACCATCCGCCGCTCCCTCGAGCGCAATATGGGGCGACGCAAGCTCACGGCACGCGAGTTGCAAATCTCGGAGCGCACCCTCTATCGTAAAATCAAAGAATACGGTCTCGAATGAAACGCAACCTATTATATATCACCACGATAGTAATCCTGTCCACCGTGCTTGCCGCTTGCTCGATAAGCTACAAGTTTAACGGCGCGGCTCTCGACTACACTGTCTACAAGACGATACACGTGGGCAACTTCCCCATTCGTGCCGCGCTGGTGTATCCCCCGTTGCAACAAACATTCGAAAACGCCCTGCTCGACTATATCCAGCGCAACACTCGCCTCCAAACGGTCGAAGGCAACTCCGACCTCGTCATGGAAGGTGAAATCACTGGCTATAACCTTACGCCTCAAGCCGTTACCGAGGACGCTTACGCATCCAAAACAAGGTTGACAATCACCGTGCGCGTGCGCTATACCGACAACAAGCAGGACTCCAAAAACGTCGACCAATCCTTCTCGGCCTACCGCGATTTCGACTCCTCGGAAATGCTCAATGACGTGCAGGACCAGCTCATCGAGGAGATTACCAAGGAACTTGTCGACTTAATCTTCAACGCCACGCTTGGCGACTGGTAACCCTATGGCAAACACCGCATTACGCATAGCATATTATCTCGACAACCCCCAAGAGCCGGTTGATCCTGCTTGGGTAGAGGAGATGGAGCGCCAGCATCCCGGGGTAGCTATCCCGGCCGCGTTGCTCCTTTCCCGCGAGCACCCGCAAGTGGCTGAGCAGCAAGCTCGAGAGCTTACCGAGCGGCTGGCTATCCTCTCGTCCTCACGCGAGACGCTGGCCTCTATTCTCCTGCCCGAGGCCGCGGGTTGGCTCAATTTCTACCCTGAGCAAAAGGGTCACGAGCCGTTGACCACCGATC
Source organism: uncultured Muribaculaceae bacterium (assembly GCA_964562375.1). Classification (GTDB taxonomy): domain Bacteria; phylum Bacteroidota; class Bacteroidia; order Bacteroidales; family Muribaculaceae; genus JAJPXC01. The sequence continues at coordinate 34,798 of CAZLSW010000007.1, forward strand.
AGGTGATCGACAAATTTATCGACAACTATGGTGGCCGCGATCCCAAGGAAGACGCCCTGCTTGAGCGCCTGATTTTCCATCCTACGGCCGATTACGCCCAGGTTCTGGCCGAGGAGGAGGAATCCTCACTCCCCACACCCAACGACGCTCCAGAAGGCTCCCAGGACGCCCTGATCAACTCTTTCATCTTGGAGCACCGCCAGACAGGAAGCGGCGGCGTGTCGGGGGAACCGACCACCGCGGCGGAACCGCGGGGAACGGTGGCTGCCAAAGGGAAAACAGAGGACTCGCCTTCGGGGCAACAAGCCACCCGTCCCGCACCGGCCCTAAGCGAGTCTTTGGCCAAAATATACACAAAACAAGGCCGTTACGAGCAGGCTTTTGAAATTATTAGCCAGTTAAGTTTGAATAATCCAGAAAAAAGTATTTACTTTGCAGACCAATTGCGTTTTTTGCGCAAATTGATTAAAATACAGCACCTAAGCAACCAATCAACGGAAAAATCCAAATAAGTTTAACCTCTAATATGTACGCAATCGTAATTATCCTCACCGTCATCGTGGCGGTACTCCTGATAGCAGTTGTGCTCATCCAGAAATCCAAAGGCGGCGGCCTTGCCTCCGGCTTCTCCGGCGCCAACCAATACATGGGCGTTCGCCACACCAACGACTTCATCGAGAAAACCACTTGGACCCTCGCTGGCGCCATCGCTGTTCTCGCTGTTGTGTCGGTATTTGTAATGCCCCGCGACCTGGTTCAGACCGGCTCGCGCGTGAAGCCCGCCGGTCCCGTGCAGGTGGAAGGCACCGAGTATGCCACTCCCGCTCCCGCGGCTACTCCTGTTGAGGCCGTTCCCGCGGAGGCTCCCACTCCCGCTGCCGCTCCCGCCGCTCCGGTTGAGTAATCCCTTAGAAAGGATGTCGGGCCGTGCCGCCCCGCCAGAAACTCTTAGAAAGGATGTCGGGCCGTGTCGGCCCGACAGAAACTCTTAGAAAAGAAATTGCAGCGATTGGAATCACTCCTCTGGGCCGATTCCAATCGCTGCATTTTTACACCCACTCCCTTCGTAATAACGCAATAACGCAATTACGCGTCGCAATAACGTAATAACGCAATTACGCGATAACGCAATAACGCGTCGTAATAACGTAATAACGCAATAACGTAATAACGCAATAACGTTATAACGTAATTACGTTATTACGATGCTCTCGCAAGCACCGTGATGAAGAGGCCTGCGTTTTGGGCGATAGCCCTATGAAAAAAGCCACCGCGACGAGCGGTGGCTTTTGGTGTATAAGGGGTGAAGAGATTTACTTGGAAAGCTTCTCCTTGAGGGCAGCGAGGGCCTCGATGTCGCCAAGGGTGGTCTTCTCGATGGGGGTAGAAATCATCGGGGTCTCCTCTTTGCGGCGATCCTGGCGCTTAGCCTTGCGGGCCTCAGCCTTCTCGGCGCGTGCCTCATCCTCGAAGATGCGGCTGTGGGAGAGGATGATGCGCTTGCTGTCCTTGTTGAACTCGATAACCTTGAAGGGGAGCTTCTCGTCAACCTTGGCCTGGGTGCCGTCCTCCTTAACGAGGTGCTTGGGAGTAGCGAAGCCCTCAACGCCGTAAGGCAGGGCAACGACAGCGCCCTTGTCGAGCATCTCGATGATGGTGCCTTCGTGGATTGAGCCGTTGGTGAAAATGGTCTCGAATACATCCCAGGGGTTCTCCTCGAGCTGCTTGTGGCCTAGGGAGAGGCGACGGTTGTCCTTGTCGATTTCGAGAACTACCACCTGGATGTCGGCGCCGATCTGGGTGAACTCGGAGGGGTGTTTGATCTTCTTGGTCCAAGAGAGGTCGGAGATGTGGATGAGGCCGTCAACGCCTTCCTCGATCTCAACAAACACGCCGAAGTTGGTGAAATTGCGCACGCGGGCGGTGTGCTGGCTTCCAACGGGGTACTTGATCTCGATGTCCTCCCAGGGATCTTTCTTCAATTGCTTGAGGCCGAGGCTCATCTTGCGCTCCTCGCGGTCGAGGGTGAGGATTACGGCTTCGATCTCGTCGCCTACCTTGAGGAAGTCCTGAGCTGAGCGCAGGTGCTGGCTCCAGGACATCTCGCTCACGTGGATGAGGCCCTCAACGCCGGGGGCGATCTCAACGAATGCGCCGTAGTCGGCCATTACCACTACGCGGCCTTTAACCTTGTCACCCACCTTGAGGTTGGGGTCGAGGGCGTCCCAGGGATGGGGCTGGAGCTGCTTGAGGCCGAGGGCGATACGTTTCTTCTCGTCGTCGAAGTCGAGGATAACCACGTTGAGCTTCTGGTCGAGCTCTACAACCTCCTCGGGGTGGCTTACGCGGCCCCAAGAGAGGTCGGTGATGTGGATCAAGCCGTCTACGCCGCCCAGGTCGATGAATACGCCGTAGGAGGTGATGTTCTTGACGGTTCCCTCGAGCACCTGGCCCTTCTCGAGCTTGGCGATAATCTCGCGCTTCTGCTGCTCGAGCTCGGCCTCGATGAGGGCCTTGTGGGACACGACCACATTCTTGTATTCTTGGTTGATTTTAACGACCTTGAACTCCATGGTTTTGCCCACGAAGATGTCGTAGTCGCGGATGGGCTTGACGTCGATCTGCGAGCCGGGGAGGAATGCCTCGATGCCGAACACGTCGACAATCATGCCGCCTTTGGTGCGGCACTTGATGTAGCCCTTGATGATTTCGTCGTTTTCCAGAGCCTGGTTGACGCGCTCCCAGGAGCGTGACGCACGGGCTTTGCGGTGGGAGAGGATGAGTTGACCCTTGGCGTCTTCCTGGTTCTCGATGAACACCTCGACGGTGTCGCCCACCTTGATGTCGGGGTTGTAGCGGAATTCGCTCATGGGGATGATGCCGTCGCTCTTGTAGCCGATGTTAACCACTGCCTCGCGCTTGTTCAGGGCGATGATGGTACCTTCGATTACCTCTTTGTCCTTTACGGTGTTGAGCGATTCGTCGTAGGTTTTGGTAAGCTCCTCGCGCGATTTCTCGCCTTGGGTCTCACCCTTTTCGTAGGCTTCCCAATCGAAGTCCTCGATCGGGGAATTTTTCAATTCTTCAGTCATTTAAATAAGTTAATAAATAAGGTTAATTAAAAAAGCTGCACTAAAGCCAAGTAGGAAGTCCCGCCGTGACGGCGGGACAGCCTTGCTAAGTAGGAAGTCCCGCCGTGTCGGCGGGACAGCCTTGCAGGCTGCTCTCTCGAGATTTTTCCCTTTCTGGCCAAAATGCCTCGCGAAGTTAATACATTTTTCTGAAACTGAACGCTTTCCACCCCAAAACTTTATCGAAATTTTCGGAAATCCCGGAAATCCCGGAAATCTCGGAAATCTCGGAAATCTCGGGAATCTCGAGAATTTCGGAAATCTCGGTTCCCTCTAAAGATGATAGTGATTCCTCAGCTGCCTCAGCTCGTAGAAGATCATCACGGCGGTGACGATAGTGGCGAAGACATCGGAGGCCGGGAACGACCACCAAACGCCGTCAATCCCGTAGTGGCGAGGGAGAATCAACAAGATAGGGATGAGGAAAATCACCTGGCGGCTGAGGCTCAGGAATATCGACTTCCCAGCCTTGCCGATGGCCATGAAGAAGTTGGTGGCAACAATCTGGAATCCCACGATCCAGAACATAAACAGGGTCATCCTCAGCGCGTGGGCCGACACATCGATCAACTCCTGGTCAACGGTGAACGCCATGGCGATCCACCTTGGGCACAGCTCGCCGAAGATGCAACCCGTAGCAGTGACCACGCTGGCCACCTTGATCGCGAGCCACAGGGTCTTTACCGAGCGGTCGCGATGCCCCGCTCCGTAGTTGTAGCCGATGATCGGTTGCATGCCCTGGCACACGCCCACGACAATCATGCACAGCAACGTGGTGTAGGTGGAAAAGATGCCCACGGCGGCGATGGCCGACGACCCGTAGGGGAGTAGCGAGTTGTTGACGATGGCGTTGATCAGCGACGACGCGGCGTTCACCAGGCATGGCGCGGCGCCAATGGTGATGATGCTCCACACGATTTCCCACCGCAGGCCGTAGATGCCCCGCGTGAAGCGCAACGTGCTCTTTTTGTCGAAGAAATGGAGCATCACGAATGTCGCCGAGATCGTCATCGAGATGTCGGTCGCGATCGCCGCGCCCTTAATGCCCATATCGAGGGCGAAGATGAAGATGGGCGCCAGCACCAGGTTGCACCCTGCGCCGATAAGCATCGTCACCATCGCTCGCATTGGGTAGCCCGAGGCGCGCATGATGTTGTTGAAGGAGAACGTGATGTTGATGATCAACATGCCGGGAAGGAGCCACAACAAGAAGTCGTGTGCGAAGGGGAGTGTCTCCTCGCTGGCGCCGAACGACATGAGGATCGGGTCGAGGAAGATGGCGAACAGGGTGATATAGGCCGCTCCGTTTATCAGGATGAGCGTCAGCGAGTTGCCCAGCACCCTCAATGCCCCCTCATGGTCTTTGGCGCCGAGCATTATCGACACTCGGGTGGCGGCGCCACCGCCTATTAACATGCCCAGGGCCGATGCCAGGTTCATCAACGGGAACGTGATGGTCAAGCCCGCGATTGCTTCCGGACCCACGCCGCGACCGATGAAAATACGGTCGATGACGTTGTAAAGGGCCATTACGACCATACCCGTCACCGCCGGCAAGCTGTACTCCCAGAGGAGCCTGCCGATGGAACGGGTCGCTAGGTCGCGAAGCTTCGCGTTTTGGGGAAGCTGTCGGTTGTTACTTTCCGGCTTGTGCGTTGGCACGCTCTATGTATCGATCGAGGTCAATCCCGTAGGTTTGGGCGTACTTGGGATATTCCTCTTTAACTTTCTCGTAGATTTGGGCCTCCTTGGCGTAGTCGCCCTTGGCCTGGTAGATGCGGGCCTCCTTAAGCATGAAGAAGGGGGTGTAGACGGGGTTGTTGTCGCTCTCGCTCACGGCCTTGTCATAGCAGTGGAGGGCGTCGTCGAGCTTGTTGAGGTTGACGTAGCAGTCGCCCTTGAGCGAGTAGGCACCGGCGCCGATGATGCTCTCCTTGGCGTCGAATTTGTCGAGGTATTTCAGGGCCTCCTGGTACTTGCCCTCCTTGTAAAGGAGGATGGCGGCCTGGAGGGAGGCGCGGTTGCCGGCGGCGTAGCCGTAGGAATTGGCCACGGCCTCATACTGTGCCAGGGCGATCGAGTCGTTACCCATGGCCAGCTGAAGGTCGGCCTGGCCGATAGCGTCGTTGCCTTTCTGGATAGCGGGGCCGCGGAACGCCCACATGTAGATCAAGGCGGCGCACACCAGCACTACCACAGCCACGACGGCGTAGGCGATGTATTTCTTGTTGGCTTGCACTTTCTCGCCCACCGTGGTGAGCTGGTCGTTGAGCTCGTCGATCGACGTGCGTGTCTCTTGTTTTTTCTTTGACATTTTATTAGGTTGATTTTCTTATGATTAGCTTATTATTTAGGGTCGTTTGCCCATGTCGCTCGTTGGCTAAGGGGCGCAATATGGGCTATGCGCCACTTTTCCAATCGGCAAAGGTACAACAAATTCCGCTAACATTCAAAAATTTATGTTATCTTTGCGGAAAAGTTGACAATTGGCGGGGCTTTTTAGCTCCTTGTAACGTTTATAAGTTATGAAGATTGTAAGCAAGATCCCTAATACAATCACCCTGATGAATTTGGTGTCGGGGTGTGTGGCCGTGATTATGGCGTTCAAGTTTAACGAGGTTACCGGCGGTCTCCCCGCGTGGGGCTGGGCCATGATCTGGATTGGCGCAGCCGCCGTGTTTGATTTCCTCGACGGACTGGCCGCGCGCACCTTGCACGCCTATTCGGAATTGGGCAAGGAGCTCGACTCGCTGAGCGACCTGGTGAGCTTCGGCGTAGCCCCGGCAATGCTGATGTATAATTTCCTAACGCTTTACACGTCAGCTTCTTGGATGGCCTACTTGGTGCTCCTGATCCCGGCGATGGGTGCCTTGCGATTGGCTCGCTTCAACATCGACGAGCGTCAGCACACGTCGTTTATCGGCCTGCCTATCCCGGCCAACGCTATTTTCTGGGTGGGTGCGGTGGCCTGGGGACTAGCTAACGTGGAAAGCCTGGAGGAGCAGGTGATGGTGTGGATTCTCTACATCGCGCTGGTGGCGATTCCGTTGCTGATGGTATCCAATCTAAGGATGTTCTCGCTGAAAATCAAGACGTTCGGATGGGCCGAGAATTGGCGCCGCTACATCCTTATCTTGGGTTGCGCCGGTTTGGTGATCGCTTTCGGCGTGCAGGGACTGGCTTGGACAATACTTCTTTACATCGCTTTAGCGGTGGTATGCCCACAGAATTAAGATGAAAATCGGTTACGACGGTAAGCGCGCCGTGCAAAATATGACGGGATTGGGCAACTATTCCCGCTTGCTGGTGGGCTCGTTAGCCCAGGGGCATCCCGACGACGAGTTTCTGCTCTATGCCCCCAAGCGGCGTGACAATCCCCGTTTAAGCCCCGTTTTGGAGCATCCCAAAGTACAATTGCGAGTGCCTGAAAGGAATGTTATTGGTGCCCTTTGGCGCTCCCGAGGCGTCGTCAAGGACCTGAAGAGCGACCATATCGACTTGTATCACGGACTGAGCGGGGAGTTGCCCGTGGGCCTTCGCAAGGCTGAAATTCCATCGGTTGTGACCATCCATGATGTGATATTTCGCCGATTACCTGAGTATTACAAGCCGATTGACCGCTGGATCTACGATAGGAAATTTGCCCGCGCTTGCCGGGAGGCTACACGCGTGATCGCCATCAGCGAACGCACCGCCCACGACATCATGGATCTTTACGGCACGCCTCGCGAGAAAATCGACATCGTATACCAGGGCTGCGACCCTCAATTCGCCCGCCCCATCTCCCCAGAGGATGTGGCCGACATGCGACGTCGCTATGGCCTTGATTTTCCGTATATTGTAAGCATCGGCACGGTGGAGGACCGCAAAAACCAGCTCCTCGCAGTCAAGGCCCTCGCCCAGCTACCGAAAGAGATAAAATTGGTAATTGTAGGTGGCCAAAAGACTTATGCTCAGCAGATTAAAGCCTACGTGGCCACGCATGGTTTGGAGGACCGAGTCGTGTGGATCGACCGCGCGCCGTTCCCCGATCTCCCCTTGCTCTATCGCGGCGCCATCCTATCGGTATATCCGTCTCGTTACGAGGGATTTGGTTTGCCGGTTATAGAGTCGCTTTCCACTGGCACACCGGTCGTGGTGGCCCGTGGCTCGTGCCTTGAGGAGGCTGGCGGTCCCGACACACCGGCCGTCGACCCCGACGACGTGGACGAGTTGGCAACCGCATGCTTGCGCCTGATCGACGACTCGGAGTACCGCCGTCTGGTGGCCGAGCGAGGTCGAGAGTATGTGCGCCGATTTGACTTGCGGGAATTTGCCCCGCAAGTGTGGAATGTTTATTTAAAAGCCTTGAAATGAAGAAGATACTGATAGTGGGTGCCGGAGGATTTATCGGCGGACATATAGCGAAGGAAGCCCTTGAGCGTGGTTACGAGACGTGGGTGGGCGTCCGCGAGACCACATCGATGCGCTACTTGGACGACCCGCGGCTGAAGGTGCTGAAATTCGACTACGACGACCCCGCGCAGGTAGAAAAGACGCTCCTTGAGGCCATGCCCGCCACCGAGCGCTGGGATTACATCATCTACAACCTCGGCGCCACCAAATGTGTCAACTTTCTGGATTTCAACCGCATAAACTATATCTACCTGCGCACGTTCACCGAGGCGCTCCAGCGCGCCCGTCGCGTGCCCGGGAGATTCCTTTATATGAGCTCGCTGTCGGCGATGGGTCCGATTCACGAATCTGATGGCCAGCCTATTACGGGTCGCGAGGTGCCCCTTCCCAACACCCGCTACGGCGTGTCGAAAATCAAGGCTGAAACCCACTTGGAGACCATCCCGGGTTTCCCCTACATAATCTTCCGTCCCACAGGCGTTTACGGCCCCCATGAAAAGGATTACCTGATGATGGTGGAATCGATTGACAAGGGCTGGGACTTCGGCGTGGGGTACAAGCCTCAGCAACTCACGTTTATCTATGTCGACGACCTGGTGCGAGCCATGTTCTTGGCCCTGGAGTCGCCCAACAGCCTGCGCAAGAAATACATCATTTCGGAAACAAGATGCTACACCCAAGCCCAGTTCCGCAAAATCGTCGCTGAGGAGCTTGGACGCAAGTGGGTGATTCCCGTCAAGTTGCCCATGTGGATGGCGTGGGTCGCCTCGGCCGTGGCTGAAAAAATCGGCGTGTTCCGCGGGAAACCCTCCACCCTCAACCGCGACAAATACCGCATCATGCGTCAGCGCAACTGGCAATGCGACACGTCATCGGCAACGGCCGACTTCGATTTCGAGGCCGCGATTGACCTGCGCGAAGGCATCCGTCGCACCGTCGCCGCCTACCGTTCCCCCAAGTAGTTCTCCCGTCCCTTAAATCCTATCCCATGAATATACAAATTCCTTATTCTCAATGGAATAACCAAATATTGGCGGAGTGCCTGTCACAAAAGTCCAAGCGCATCTTGTTGCGACAAGGCGTGGAAACTATGCCCCAGTTTGTAGCCAAATGCCTCGATTCCCGCTGGATGGAGAAAATCGCTGAAACTGATAGCAACTCCGACATCCAATTGCTTTGCGCACTGTGCCTCACCAATAATCGCTGTCCCGAGGCTTCGTCAACGGAAAATTTGGCTTCCCACCGCAAAATGTGGTATAAAGTGGTGATGCTTAATTCTGGACTTAGCTACGTTGACCTGTTTCTTGATCAATTCCCTGATTACCACTCCTTTGTGGCCAGGCTGCAACGCCATACACATATGGGGTTGATCCAAAATGATCAGCTCCCGACCGACGCTCTACTTCAGCTCTGGGATTTGACAAAAAGCCTGCTTGAGGCGTTGGCCGACGCGGGGCTGAATACTACGGCTGACGATCCCGAATCCCGATGGGCTGCAAAAACGCTTGAATCATGGGACACGTGCTGGGTAAAGACTTATATCGCCATGGCTCAACACAGGGCGAACCGAGCGCAGGAAAAATCTCTCAAACGAAAATTCGATAGCATTGTCGGCTCTCTGCCCGTGCGAGCCCTTCATTGGGTGGAATCACAAGGATTCGACCATTGGAGCGTGCTGGAAGGCTATAAGAACTTGCGACGCACCGTGGGAGACGATACCTCGCGGGCCCAAATCCGATTCCAAAATTTTCTCGAGGCATTCCAAAATTACCAGCAGGAGATCGAGGCCGTTCTCGCCAAATCACCCATAGAGCTGGAATGTGAGGAGTTGATTGAGCAATTCCCTTTCTTGACTATGCAAGAGGCTGAGAAAGTGTGGGCCTTCCGGGAAGAGCATGGTCACCTGCCCAGGGTACACCTCCTTAGGTTGTTCTTGACCAGCGATACCTCGCGCAACGCGTCAATTTACCGTCGTTGTAAGGGAATCGACATTCCCCATGAGACGTTGGACAACATTGCCGAAACCGAAAATCTTACCCGAGAGCGCGCTCGGCAGATATCTATTGCTTATCCCAAGGGAGAGGCCATTCAGGCGCTCCTCAACGTTCTCGGCCCAGAGGATGCCCTGCCTCCGATTATCACCACGGGGCAATTAGTGGCCCGGGTGCGTGACAAGGAAACTGATTTTCTTGAAAATGCTAATGACAACACAGTCATCGCGTTGGCTTTAATTCTCGATAAATCATTGGAAACTAGGGTTGTAAATGACACTCCAATTATTATCAATCACGCATGGGATGATAAAGTCAACTTTGACCCACTTTTGGAACCATTGATCACGGCCGTACAAAACATCTCGACCGACGACAGTCAATTGGATTTAAAGCAGCTTATCGTCAAAAACATAAATCTGGAAAGATACGTTGAGACAACCTCGATTTTTAACACGCTGTCACTCGCTATCTCACAATGGGCGCGCGTAGAAATGGGTTCGGACGGAGTGCTCACAGTTGCCAAAAACCGCATCGACATCGAGCAAGAAATTTACCGAATTCTGGCTGATAACGGCCCCCGGTACATGTCATTTCAAGAAATCATCGATGAGTTCAAGCGTCGATACCCCGAGGCCACTTATAAGCCCGCTACCATCCGAGCCACTATCCACACCTCTCCACGCATCGCCGCGCAAGGCCGCAACTCCATCTATTACCTTCCCGAATGGGGTATCAAACCTACCTCTTTCGTCGATGAATGCCGCATTATGCTCCAAGAATCCGACATTCCCCTGTCATGTCAAGAGATGGCCGAGCGACTCATCGCAAAGGGGCGCCCCACTACCGCAACAAGTCTGTATACCTTTTGTACAGTACATTCTCAAGGTTTTGTACACTTCGGAAACCAGCTTATGGGTCTTGCCGACAAAGAATATCCTCCCGAGTACAAGGAGCAACTTCGATATGAGAAAAAAATCCTGCCTTTCGAGGAAACCTTTGCCACCCTACGCTCCTATATTGACCAACATGGCCACCTGCCTGAATCACAAGGCGACACTCGCAGCCTGTACAATTGGATCAAAAATATTAGCAATGGACGCAACAATTTGCCCGAGGAACAGATGGCGGCCTTCGAGGCCTACAAAGCCCAAAATATTGACCGTTGGATTACTGCCGCCGACTTCGAATTCCGCAACATGGCCACCCAGGCACTCGAGATTGTCACCCGCGATGGCCTCTCCGCTTTGTCGCGCTACCACAAGCAGCTGTATATTTGGTACAAGGCCAACAAGCAGCGTTTCGAAAACATGACCGACTTTCGCAAACAATGTTTCAAACCCATTCTTGACGCTCTTCACCCCTTCTCCCCCCAGCTTCCTTTCTAACTCGGCTCCCTTTTCCCTGCCAAGGGAGAAAATAAAAATCGCAAAGCGTTGAGGATTCACGCTTTGCGATTCGCTGGCGGTTGTCTTACCAGGATTCGAACCTGGACAAACAGAACCAAAACCTGTTGTGCTACCATTACACCATAAGACAATCATTGTCGCTCAACCCCCGCTGGGGGCTAAAGCACCGCGAAGTTAACGCAAATTTTTGAGATGCGCAAGAAATTTCTTGAGAATCGTAAGCTAAAGGGGGTTATTCGGCCTCGGGGGCGTCATCCGCTGGCGCCTCGGCGGGGACAGCTCCGGGAGCCGATTCGCCTTCCAGGGTGTCGAGAAGGTCTTGGGCCGAGAGGACTAGCTCGAGGGAGGTGGTGCCGTCGTCGTAGACGTATTTAACCGAGTAGCCGGCTTTGGCGAGCTCGATTAGCTGGGAAGTCTCGGTAGGGTTGGAGCTGGCCTTGATTCCCATGAGCGCGCCGATGCGCATTTGGTCGACGTTGGCCGAGAGTTGCTCGACGGTGACGGGGAAGTCCTTGGCGATTTGGCACTGGAACACGATCACTTTGTCCTGGAGCTTGCAGCTTTCGACGGTGATGCCCGATTGCTTGAGGGGGAGCGACTTGGAGGCGCCCTCCACGTAGTCGTTAGCGAGTTTTTCGGCGCTGTCGCCTGCGCAGGACGTGTGGATTCCGGCAAGGGTTACGGCGACGATGAGACCGGTGAGGATTGAGAGTAGTTTTTTCATGAGCTATTTAGGATTTCATTGAACTCTTACATGTTCAAGTTTCGCTTGTTATCTTAGAAACCACTAATAAACACTAATTTTCAATAATTCAGCGATTAATCTTTATTCTCATTACTGAATTAAGCTTTGCTTCGCAAAGAATTAACACTAGGTTTAATAACACAATGTTATATGCATTAGTGTTAATTTAAGAGCGTAAGCTCTCTAAAATTTATTATAATCTCTGTTAATTTGTTGGTGTTCATTAGTGTTAACTCGCGGTTTCAAAACTTGAGAAAGTTGAATTACAAGGAGGAAAGGAAATAAGGAAGGACAGGCGGTGCCTTTATCCTTCACCCTTTAACCTTAAATCGCCGCTGTGCGGCGATTTTGGTAGCCCATAGGGGAATCGAACCCCTCTTTCAAGAATGAAAATCTTGCGTCCTAGCCGATAGACGAATGGGCCTTTCTGGGGCTAAATTGCCCCGAGTTGATTGTGAGGGAGCCCCGGGGTGGAGTGTCGACGGGGTTGCCCAAAGGAGCCGTAATTAGGCGAGCTTGTTGATGTGGAGGGCAAGCTTCGACTTGAGGTTGGCGGCTTTGTTCTTGGAGATAGAGCCCTTGGAAGCGAGGCGGTCGAGCATGGCGGTAAGCTTGGGGAGCTGGGCCTGAGCCTCGGCTTTGTCGGTGAGGGCGCGGAGACGACGCACGGCGGTGCGGCAGCTCTTGGCGTAGTAGCGGTTGCGCAGACGGCGAGCAGCGGCCTGGCGGATGCGCTTGATAGATGACTTATGGTTTGCCATTTAAATGTTTAATTAAACTATTATATAATTATTGTACAATTTCTCATTCAGGCTTTAAAGGGCTCAAGGAGCGCTCTTTAAAGGGGTAGTGCAGGAAAGGGATTAGAAAGGGGGCGGTAGGCGGCGCCTTAATCCTTCACCCTTTACCCTTTATCCTTAAAATCACCGCACCGCGGTGATTTTCGTAGCCCATAGGGGAATCGAACCCCTCTTTCAAGAATGAAAATCTTGCGTCCTCAACCGATAGACGAATGGGCCAAGTGAGTGACGCTTGGTCAAAAACGACTGCAAATATACGGCTAAATTTTGAGATACGCAAATTTAGGGGGTAAGTTTTTAGAATTTAAGGGATTAGTGGAAGGGAGGGGAGAAGACCCCGCGGCGAACCGCGGGGCACCGTGGCTTGATGATGCTTGCGGGCCGACACGGCCCGGCTTCCATTCTGAACCGCGGGGCACCGTGGCTTGATGATGCTTGCGGGCCGACACGGCTCCGCTTCCTTTCCGAACCGCGGGGCAGGGTTGCTTGATGATGGGTGGACGGGAGGGAGTGGGTTAAAGGGAGGTGAGGAGGGAGACGGCGCGGTCGAGCATTGTGTCGCGGCCTTGAAGGGCGGCGATGGGATCGAGGTCGACGGCGCAGTCCTCGGAGGGATCGACGCCGTTCTCGGTGGCGTTGCCCTGGGCGTCGAGCACGGGGCAAGCCGAGCAGCGCACGGTCCACCCGCAGGGGATTTCGGAGGAGTAGGGCATACCGGAGCCTCCGCCGGTAGTGGCGCCCACAAGGTAGCAGCCAGGTAGCAGGCGCATGATGGAGGCGAAGTTGTTGGCGGCCGAGAAGGTGGATCGGTTGGTAAGCACGGCTACAGGTTTGGCCCACAGCCAGTGACCGTCGCTGGCGGGATTGTAATAGAAGGCCATGGGCTCGGAGAAGTCGTCGTGGCCCGGGCCTGTTTTGTGGGAGATGTACCCTACCAAGGTGCGCTGGGTTATAAACCTCGCCACAAGGGTTTCGACGTTGGTGAGGTCGCCCCCGCCGTTGTCGCGTATGTCGATAATGAGGGCGTCGCAGGTGGCGAAGTGGGCCAGGATGTTGTCGAGGTTGCCCTCGCCGATACCGTAGCTGAACGACGGGTAACGCATGTAGCCCACGTTCTCGGGGAGGATGCCGTAGTCGATGCCGCTCACGGAGCGGTAGTTGAAGTTGAAGTAATATTGCTGCACGAGGCGCTCGTCGTAGTTTTGGGGGTAATCGCTCCACCAAGCGCGGTAGTAGGAGGTGTTGAAGGGGGCGGAGAGGTTGACGTGGCCGTCGCGGAGCTCGTCGAGCATTTCGGCCAGAACCGAGAATAGCTCCTCGGCGGTCATCTGCTCGCTGATACGAGGCGCGTAACGGGTGTACACCTCGTCCCAGTCGACGCCTTTTTCGGCGAAGAAGCAGTAGTGTTGGTCGAGGACGGTCCATAGGGCCTCGAAGTTGCCTTGCCGGTCGTTGTCCCACTCCTCAATATCGTGGCACGCCGCGAGGCCCGCGACCACCACAACCGCGAGGACAAAGCTCCACAAATGTCTTTTCAGGGTATTCACCCCACAAAGGTAACGAAAAATTCCGATAATCCCACTATGCCATCATCAGGACGATGACGACGCCCCAAAGGATGAGGAGGGTGTTGCCGATGGCGTAGGTGACGGTGTAGCCCATGGCGGGGATGGAGGAGTTGAGTTGATCCTGTACGGCGCCGAGGGCGGCGGTGGTGGTGCGGGCCCCGGCGCAGCAGCCCAGGGTGATCGCGGGGTGAAACTTGAACAGCTTTGCGCCCATCCATATACCGATGAGCAGGGGGAGCGTGGTGGCCAGCACGCCAGCGAGGAAGAGCATGCCACCCACCTGAGCCAATCCCGAGATGAACGTGGGTCCGGTGGTGATGCCCACGACGGCGATAAACACGTTCAAGCCCAGGTTGTCGAACACCCATACAACGGGTTGGGGAATACGGCCGAAATTAGGCCTGCGCGAGCGCATCCAGCCCATCACCAGGCCGGCAATCAACGCGCCCCCGCTGGTGGACAGCGAGATAGGCACGTCGCCGATATGGAGCGTCAACGCTCCAACGATACCGCCAATGACGATTCCCCAGCCGAGGAACACCATGTCGGTCTTCACCGTGGGGCGGTCAACGTAACCCATCTGGGGAGCCGCGGTCGACACCTCGCTCTCCAGGCCCGTGATTGTCAACAGGTCGCCCGGGTAAAGCTCGGTTTGTACCAGCACGGGAATCGACACCCCGCCTCGGGAAATCGACTCAACCATCACTCCGTAGAAGTATTTTTGGTGGCGGAGCTGGTCGATAGTGATTTTGTGGCCGATTTTCTTCTTGGTAAGCATTACCTGCACTCGCTCGACGGGGAATGTCAACAATTGGCCGTCGCTTACCTCTTGGCCGATCCAGCTTTCGTCCTCGATCACGAATTCGCGGCGCCCACTGAGCACCACCTCGTCGCCTTGCGCGATCACAAGGTCGGGGGTTGGGGAGAGGATTTTGCCGTCGTGACGCACGCGCTCGACGAAAATCCGACGGCCCATCTCTTCCAAGTGGCTTTCGATCTCGGCCACCGTCTTGGGCGAGGCGAAAAAGTCGGCCTCCACACGGTAGGCGCGGTAGGTGACGGGACGGTAGGCGCTCTCCAGGGCCGGGTCGTCGTCCATGGCCGATTTGTTCATCTTCTCCTCGAGGGCCTTGGTGACTGCACGCACCTTATTTAGGCCGCCCAGGAGTTTGGGACCCACATTGCCAAGGAGCCACGCCGAGCCGATTGTGCCGTAAATGTAGGTTACGGCGTAACACACGGGAATCATCTCGAGCCACTCTTGCTTAGTGTCGGAGGATACCCCGAGGGTGTTGATTGTGTCGGTGCCGACGCCGATGATGGCCGACATCGTTTGGGCTCCCGCGCACAGGCCGACGGCCTCACCGATGTTGTAGCCGAAAAGCAGAGCCACGAGCCAGGTGCATATCAAGCAAGCCACGCATTGGGCCACGCCAAATCCCACCTGCTTAATGCCGTCGCCTCGCAAAGCCCTGAAAAACTCGGGTCCCACGCTATAACCGATGGAGAATAGGAATAGCAGGAAGAACACCTGCTTTACCGGGCCTGAGATTGGGATGTCCATCTGTCCGACGACCACGCCCACGAGCAGCACGGCCGTAACCGAGCCGAGTGAGAAACCCTTGATTTTCAGGCTACCGAGCCAAAAGCCGATAGCGAGGGTGAGAAATATGGGCAGCGCGGGATTGTCGCGCATTGTTTCCAATAGCCAGTGCATAACAATAGGGGTTGAAACGTTATACGTCACAAGGTATAACGTTTCAACCCCTTTATGAGTTCAACGGTAGAGGCTTGCGGAGGTCTCTATTCGACTATGTTGACGGTGACGTTACCCGAGGTGGAGGTGAGTAGGGCGCCGAAGATGTTGGTGCGGTAATTGCGCTGCAGGGGTGTAGCGGGTACCGATAACTTGTTCAACATCGCGGAGTTGTCCCAGAAATTCAAGGTCACGTCAGATGTCTGCTTATCCTTGCCGACGAGCACGTAGGCCATCGCAAGATACTCATAATCATCAAGTTTGCCAATCGGGAAGGTCTGATACCCATCGTCGCTCGATGTAAGACCGTCGTTGGGACGCACCGTCTGAGAGAAAGTCGCTGTGTTTGAGCCACTTACGGCACCAGTGCCAAGATTTATCGTTGTGTACACATCGTTGACAGTCATTGTGGTTGAAACTGTTTTGCCAGCTACGCTCGCATCTGCTAAGTCGCTCGTACCCACGTTGATCTGTGCGAACGGACGCAAAAGGGTCACGCTCTCGGTGGCGTCGCCGCTTACTTTGACGGTGGATTTAGCGTAGAACGCGTCGCGCGAGTCATCATTCAACGACGCGCCTTCATACGACACTGTAACCGTCTGATCTTCGGGCTTCCACACATAAGGAGCATCCTCGCTGTGGGCCCAGAAAATCACGTCATAAGTTTGGCTCACCATCAACTTGATATTGACGCGGGCGATGCGGTCGGCGTTGATGTTGGCATTGCCCGTGGAAATCAGCTTACCGTCCTCATACACAGCGTAATCCAACAATGTTGCGGACAAGCCATCGGAGAACGCCCTCGACGAAATGGCCGCGGGTAGCTGGGCGTTGAACGATATGGTGGCCTCATGAGCGTCGTCGTTATCGCTTGAGCAGGAGCATATAGCGCCCATCAAGAGGGCCGCAAAAGCCGTGAGCAGTGTCTTTTTCATGATTTCGTGTAGTCGTATTGAAAGTTGTTCTTGTCGCGAAGTTAATATTTTTCGACCATAAAACAACACTTTCTCCTCAAAAAACGTTGCCACGGCACGCATCAGGCTTTAATGATTTCCTCGCGGGTGAGGGTGGTGACGGGCAACGAGATGAAGGAAGTGTCGGGATTGTCGCCAACCAGGGTGATGGAGCGTTTGGTCGGGATGATGACGCGGTTATGGAAATCGGCCACGTCATCAAGTGTCACGTCGGGCCCGAAGGTGGCCATTTCCCAATTCTTGTCGCGGTCGTAGCCCTGCGCTACGAGTTGGGCGACGCGGCTCGGCAACTGCCGGGGGGTGGGGAAGCCGTGGTTGATGCGGTTGAGGCGCTCGGCTTTTATGGCCTCGAATTGCAGCGGCCTAAGCGGCAAGTGGGCGACAAGGTTGTCGAGAGCTTCTACTGCCTCTTGGGTTTTGTCGGCTTGCGTGCCGATTACCATAATGGTGGAGCCGGGAATGTCGGCTGAGGGCTTGCCCGGGAGTGATATTTGGGTGAATGTTTGGTAGCCCAGTGAGCGGAACTCTCGTAGCTCTTGGAACATCACCGACGACATTCCCCCGCCGAAGTAGTCGGCCCATAGCTGGGCGACCACGCGCTCTCGAGGGGTGGCCATTGCAGGAAGCTGGCGAATCACACCCAGACTCACTTGGCGCGTCTTGGGGACGTGGTAGGTGTACACGCGGTTGTCCTGAGGCAGGGGCGTCTTGTAGGTGTCCTCGACGGGAATGATGGCTTGGGGGAGTTGCAGCAGGTTGACGGCTTGTTGGACCTGTTCAAGAGTGTTAGGGCCGCTATAGGCGATCGATCGTTGCGCCGTAAGCACTTTTCGGAAGGCTTCCATCATGGTCTTGGCGGAGCCTCGTTTGGCGTCGGTCGGGGAGAATCGGCGCAGGAAGATTGAGCGGTCGCCGTAGAGGGCGCGCTGGCCCACGGCATGCATCACAGTGGAGACGTTGTTGTCGAATGCTTTATCGGTGACGTTTAGCGCCTCGACGACATCCTTATAGCATGCGGCGTCCTCGGCCACGCCCTGGATAAAGTCGTTGAGCAGGGCGACGGCTTGGTGCAGACGGTCGGCACGGGCTTCGAGTTGGATTTTGGTTTCGTCGTTGGTGACGCGTATCTCCAGCGACGCTCCCAGCATGGCCAATTGGAGGTTGAACTCCTTGCGGCTCAGGGAGTTGACGGGGGCTTTGTCGAAATATTCGGGAAGGAGCTCGAGGATTGGGTCGGAAGCCTTGCCGCGATGGAGGATGATGTCGAAATCTACGAGGTCGTTGGCCGAAAGTTTATTGTAGAAGATGGGGGTAGAAGGCCGTCCAAGGCCGTCCCATCCAGTGGTGACGTCGTTTTTGATGTCAATCAAGCGGCAGTGGAAGGGGATGTCGCCGAATCGCTGGCGCAACTCGCTGGCGTAGGCGCTTTCCTCGGCTGCGTGTTTGGGCCGAAGTGGGGTGTAGCCCGGTTGCTTGAGGCGCTCGGGATCCATTTTGCCGAATTTCTTGACCAAACGGAGGAACCCATCCTTGGTGAAGTAGCGGGCCGCCACCTCGGCGATGTCGTCCTGGGTATAGGTCTTAATCTCTTGAATACCACGGAGATATTCGCTCCAGCTTTGTCCTTGGGAGAACACTCTCACCATTGCCTTGCCGCGCTCCTGGGGATTCTCCAGTTCCTCCAGCAACTCACGTTCAAGCGCTTCTCGGGCCACGTTGAGTAGCTCTTCGGGGTAGTCCTTGGAAATCAAGCGTTTAAGAGCTTTGTGGAACTGGTGTTCAAGGCCTCGATTGGTGCCGAGGGGCATTTTGGGCACTCCCAGTAGCACGAGGATGCCTGCGTCGTTCATCGGGAGATGCCCGGCGGTGGTTATCAGGGCTTTATGATCGAGGGTGATGCGGTCGAGCAGGCCGGTGGTGCTGTCGTTGGTGAGCATGGCCACAGCGAGTCGCGCTTTCCACATGTCGGGGTTGCCGTTTTCGGGACCTGGGTAGACCAGCGCGAATCCCTTAACCATGGGAATGGCTAGCGGTACTTTCACTGTCTCGCCATAGTGGGCCGGTACAGGCTCTTTAACGCGCTCAGGCACTGAGCCTTGTGGCAAGCGGCCGAAGGTGCGCTCGAGTTTCTCTTTGATTCCGTTGGGTTCGAAATTGCCCGAGAGGATAAGGCCCATATTGGCCGCGCCGTAATATTTCTGGTAAAACGCCTGCATTTGGCTGAGCGAAGGGTGTTTAAGAGCCTCCGTGGAGCCTATTATGGGGAAGGCGTAGGGGTGGGTGCCGAAGTAGTTTTTGCGTACAAGCTCTACAGCCACCGCCGACATATTGTCGGCATACATGTTTTTCTCCTCGTAGACAGTTTCCAACTCGCTCTGGAACAGCCTGTAAACGGGATTGATGAAACGCTCGGAGGCTATTTCCAGCCACGGGTCGAGGCAGTGAGGGGAGAAGGAGTTGTGGTAGAAAGTGAAGTCGTCGCCGGTGGCGGCATTGAGCCGCGAACCGCCGAAAAGTGTAATCAGGCGATTGTACTCGTTGGGGATTGCGTATTCGGCGCCCTTGACGCTTAACTCGTTGATGGTCTGGAGGGAAACCTCGGTTTCCGTCCCGCCGACACGGGGGGACATCCTTTCTGGCTGAGCCTGCTGAGTAGAGAGGGCGTCGTAAGCGGCGGTGATACGGTCGAGCCAGGGGCGCTCGGCCTCGTAATCGACGGTGCCGATACGCTGGGTGCCTTTGAACATGATGTGCTCAAAGTAGTGGGCAATGCCGGTGTTGGGGCAGTCCTTGGCACCGGCTCTGACAACAACCGCTCCGAACACGCTGGGGAGGGTGTTGTCGACATCGAGCCACACGCGCATGCCGTTATTGAGGGTAATCTCTCGCATTGTAGAAATTTGTTTGTCCCGCCGACACGGCGGGACATCCTATTTAACGGCGGCGTTGCTTCTGCTGCTCGCGGAGCATAGCTTGCTGCTTGCGTTGCATCTCCTCCATGCGAGCCATGAAACCGCTTTTCTTTTTGGGCTTAGCGGCGTTGGCCTTCATCTTGGCGCGCATCTTCTCCTCGTTGACGCAACGACGGAAGATGTAGGTTTGCACGATGGTGATCAACAGCGACAGGAAATAGTAGTAGCTCAGGCCCGACGCGTAATCGTTGAAGAAGAAGAGGAACATGATGGGCATCAGGTACATCATCCATTTCATGCCCGGCATGGAGGATGACGTCGGCTGATTCTGCATGTTGATTTGCGTATAGATGATGTTGGTGACGGTCATCAGCAAGCAGAAGAGACTCACATGGTTGCCGTAGAAGGGGATTGTGAACGGCAGGGTGCAAATCACGTCGGGCGCCGAGAGGTCGTGGGCCCAAAGGAAGCCTTGACCGCGCAATTCGATACACGACGGGAAGAAGGAGAACATGGCGATCAGCACGGGGAACTGCAACAACATCGGCAGGCAGCCCGAGAAGGGCGAGGCCCCAGCCTTGGAGTAGAGCGCCATAGTCATTTGCTGGCGTTTCATTGCGTTCTCCTGCCCAGGATATTTGTCGTTAATCTCCTTAATCTCAGGTGCTAACAGGCGCATGCGAGCTTGCGACATGTAGCTCTTGTAGGTGAACGGGAACAGGATGATCTTGATGAAAATGGTCAACAGCAGGATGATGATGCCGTAATCGGTGATGAACGATCCCAGGAACGTGAACACGGGGATGATAATGATGGTGTTGATCCAGCGGAACAGCGTCCATCCCAAGGGGATAAGGTGGGTCAACTGCAGGTCCTCCTTGGTGTCGAGGGTGTCGTCGAGGCTCGACAGCAGCGGGTAGAGGTTGGGGCCGAGGAAGATGTCGAAAGTGCAAGGGGTAGCCGAGGTTGACGAATAATCCATCGACGCGGTGCACTCCATGGTTTTCAGGAATGTGGGGTCGTCGTTGAGGGGCGCCGATTCCACATCGGCCGCATTAAAGCCTCCGCGGGGGATTACTACCGACGAGAAGAACTGGTTTTTGAATGCCACCCATTGGAGCTTCTGGTTCAACGACTCGCGGTCGTTGGAGTTCTCGCTGAGGTGGTCGGGACCCTCACCCATGAATTTATAGAAAATCGACGAGTTGCGCTCCTCGAAGGTGCGACCCTTCTCGTTGCGCGCCATCTTTTGGTACCAGTGGAAGTCGATGGAGGCCACCGATGAGGGGATAATGCGTTGCATTCCGCTCTGCACCAGCTCCATGGTGACGATATAGGAGTCGGGGTGGAGCGAGTAACGCAGGCCCCACATGGCGCCTTGCTCGAGGTCGAGGCGCATCAGGATTGTGGAATCGTTCTCCTGCACGGGGGTGAAGTAGAATCGCCCGGTGTCGAATCGCTGCGAGGCCGAGGTGAGGATAAACGAGTAGGAGTCGGTGGCCGGGGTGAACATCTTCACCAGCGCAGTGTCGCCGCCCACATAGGTGTCGTAATCCTTGAGCGTGGCCTGGGCGATAACGCCACCCTTGGTGCTGAGGTCGAGCTTCACCAGCTTGTTTTCCAGCACGATAGTGGTAGAGTCGCCGTAAAGCACGCCGGCAAAGCTCTGGTATCGAGCGGCGTCGGTTATCGCCTCGCGTATAGCGGCGTAGGCGGCACGCTTCTCGGCCGAGGTGGCCTGAACGGCGCTTGGGTTGGCTATCAGCGTGCCGGCGTTGAGTGTGGTGTCGAGGGCGCGCACGGTGCCCTGGATTTGTCCCTCGGCCCCCAGGGTCAAGCTAAGCGAGGGGGTGGTGAACGTCTTGGCGGCGGTTGAGTCGGCTGCCGACGACTGGTTGATCAAGGCCCTTATCGAAGCGGCCTCGGCAGGGGTAATTGTGTCCAAGCGCAACGCCTGGCGCTCGGCCTCTTCGGCCTCCAGCCGGGCCTGAGCCTCGGCTTGCTCCTGTTTGGCGCGCTGGGCTTGAATCTCCTCTTCCGAGGGCTTGTTGAACCACATGAATCCGAAGATGACCAGGGCCATCATCGCGAATCCTATGAGAGTGTTTTTATCCATTGGGTAAATTTATTTTCGACTGAAATCGGGGGAAATCGAGCCCGCGGGGAGCGACTGAAATCGATGGAAATCGGGAGAAATAGACTGAAATCGAGCCCGTGAGGACGGCCTTATTTAATAGCCTTTCTCCTTTATCCTTCATCCTTTATCCTTTATCCTTTATCCTTTATCCTTTATCCTTTATTTGGCGCTCCTTTCCGTAGGCGATTGCGGCCTTGACGAAGTCGAGGAAGAGGGGATTGGGGTGAAGGACGGTCGAGGAGTACTCGGGGTGGTACTGGGTGCCGATAAACCAGCGTTTCTCGGGGACTTCAACCACCTCAACGAGACCGGTTTCGGGGTTGAGGCCCACGCAGTTCATACCCGCGGCCTCGAAGCGCTGGCGGTACTCGTCGTTAAACTCGAAACGGTGGCGGTGACGTTCATTCACGGTCGTGGTGCCGTAGGCCTTGGCAACCTTGGAGTTGGGGTCCAAGCGGCACTCGTAGGCGCCCAGACGCATTGTGCCGCCCTTGTCGGTAACCGATTTCTGCTCCTCCATCAGGTCGATCACATTGTCGGGGGTGTGAGGGTCCATCTCGGTGGAGTTGGCCTCGGGCAAGCCAAGCACGTTGCGGGCGTACTCGATTACCATGCACTGCATGCCCAGGCAGATGCCGAAAGTGGGCACGTCGTGCTCGCGGCACCATTTCAGGGCCACGAATTTACCCTCGATGCCGCGCTGGCCAAAGCCCGGGGCGATAATCACGCCGTCCATCGGCGACAGCATCTCGTCGACGTTGGAGGGGTTGAGTTTCTCGGAGTGTATGAATTTGAGTTTGAGCTTGCGGTCGTTGTAAGTGGCGGCTTGGAAGAGGGCCTCGTTGATCGACTTGTAGGCATCTTGCAGCTCCACGTATTTGCCTACCAATCCGATGGTTACCACCTCTTGAGCGGCATCCATTTTCTCGAGGAAGTGGAGCCAGGGGGCCATGTGAGGCTCGCCCTCGGGGGTGACGCCGGCTTTGCGCAGTACCAGCTCGTCGAGGTGCTGCTCGTGCATGGTCAAGGGTACCTTGTAAATCGAGGGTACGTCGATCGACTGGATCACGGCGTCGGGCGACACGTTGCAGAAGAGGGCTATCTTCTTGCGCATATCCTGGGGAATGTGGTGCTCGGTGCGCAGCACGAGGATGTCGGGCTGGATACCCACTTCTTGGAGCTGCTTCACTGAGTGTTGCGTGGGCTTGGTTTTTAGCTCCTTGGCGGCGGCGATGAAGGGTACGTAGGTCAAGTGGATGCAAACGCAATTTTTGCCCAACTCCCAGCGCAGCTGTCGCACGCTCTCGATGAAGGGGAGCGACTCGATGTCGCCTACGGTGCCTCCGATCTCGGTGATCACGAAGTCAAATTTTCCGGTGTTGCCCAGAGCCTTGACGTTGCGCTTGATTTCGTCGGTGATGTGGGGGACGATCTGCACGGTTTTGCCCAGGTAGTCGCCACGGCGCTCCTTGTCGATGACGCTTTGATAGATGCGGCCGGTGGTAACGTTGTTGGCGCGGGTGGTGGAGATGTCGGTGAATCGCTCGTAGTGGCCGAGGTCGAGGTCGGCCTCGTGGCCGTCAACGGTCACGTAGCACTCGCCATGCTCGTAGGGGTTGAGGGTGCCGGGGTCGATATTGATGTAAGGGTCAAACTTCTGAATGGTAACGCGATAGCCGCGAGCTTTCAGCAAGTTGGCCAACGAGGATGAGATGATTCCTTTGCCGAGCGACGACACAACGCCGCCAGTGACGAAAATGTACTTGGTTTCCACTTCTTATATTTTTAAACCGCGAAGATAGCGATTTTTCCCAAAAATCACAATAGCGGTACCTGAGGTAAATAGGTACTTGGGTGAGTTTTGAGTAGCGAAAACCCCGCCTGGTGAAAACCAGACGGGGCTATTATACTTATTCACTAATACTTAATCACCTCGCCTTTGTTGGCCGTGCGCTTGATCACGAGCGTGCCAGGGGTGGGTTGCGGGAGGCTAATTCCTTGCAGGTTGTAATACTCAACGTCGTCGCCCTCGGCATCGTAACGCACGTCGTCGATGCCCACGCGACCATTGACGTAGAGGGGCAAGGTGGCGGTGAACTGCTTAGTACCAGTCTGCGTATAAGCTTTGTAATCAACGGTTTGGCGCACGGTGATGGAGTCGTCGAGTTTCTCGCCGGAAATTACGGTGAGGACGAGCGAGTCATCCTCGATGGCAGCCGACAGCACGGTGGTATCGGGGAGCGGCTCGACGATGTCGTAGGAGAAGGTCATGCCGTAAACCGACGAGGGCTTGGCGAAGATGTCGGTCATCGGTATGGTTAAAGTAGAAGGATAAGCGCCTGAGAGCGAAAGGTATACGGCATCCTCTGTGATAGTGGGACGATATACACGGGGCTTAATGGTGATCGACCAGTTTTCGGCCGATGCGGCGAGTCCGCCATGGTCGATAGCCTCTACGCGCACCACCACTACCGTGTCGGCGTCGAGCTCTCCACTGTAGCAGGTGACGATTTGCGCAGTGCCGTTGGATTTGGCGGATGCGGTCATAAACTTCTGTTGCTCAGCTGTTAATCGGGGATATACCTTCATCGAGCCGGTCTTGGCGGTGGTTTCGTTGTCGGTGAAGAGGGTGGTGGCTAACGAAGCGGTTTGGGAGAGTCCCCACTCGTAGGTTGTGCCGCCATTGGTGACTGTGGATTTGGCTACGGGTGCGTCGTTGACTGCTACAGCGGCCATCGCGGCCATCGCGGTGGGAGCAGCCGAGAGTGTAACCTCGGTCACATCCTCGCCAGCGAAAGCGTTCATTGTCGCGTCGTCATAAGCCACGTAAATAGTTGAATCCCAAGGAGTATAACCGCCAGCGACAGGCTGCTTCTCGTCAACGAGGGAAAGAGCCTCGTCCCAGGTGTCGGATGCGAGGTCGAGAACTGCGAAACCTCCCTCGCCCTCCACGTAGAGCTGGGTGTCGGCCACAAACGAGACGCCACCCTTGGCCAGCGTCGAAGTGAGAGTTTCGTAGGTGATGTTGGTGAGGTCGGCCACGTTAGCGACAATTACGTTACCCGAGGCACCAACGATGTAAACTTTAGTGTCGTTGACATACACGTCCTTGGCGTCAAGGTAGCTCAGCGGCAACGACATAGCCGTGTCAAAATTGTTGCCGGTCATGTCGATTACCTCGGCTCGCGACAGGCCTTCGGCATCGGTGGTGATGGCAATCACATAGGGATTGATGATTGACGAAACCACAGGCTCGTAAGTGGCCACAGCCACTACTGGGGCGGTCAACTCCACCTGCTTGTATAGCTCTAAGTCGCTGCGATACAGGGCTTTCACGATGTTGCCGTCACCCACGATTACACGGTTGAGCGAGGATGCCATTGGGTGGCGTCCCTCCTGGGAGAGCGTGGCGGTAGCTTCAACCTCCTTGCTGGCAACGTTGATACGCTGAACAGCCTGGGGAGTGGCCGCGAAGGCGATAGCGCCGTCAACGACGATGGCGCTGGCGGCAGAGCCTGAAGTGATTGTAGTGGTGAGTGGTGAGTTGTGAGTGGAGAGAGTAGCCGATGAGTCGCTGAGGAGCAGGGAGTTGTTGACAGCGCCATTGTCGGGGCCGTAAATCACCGGGATGGAGTAGGACAACTGTTGGCCGAAGAAGGTGACCTGCATGTCGAGCACGTCGGTGAAGTAATCGCCCTCAGTGAAGGAGTATTCCAGACGGTTGTGGAGGATGTCCATGGCTCCCTTGCCATCGCGGGCGGTGACGGAGTCGAACCACACGGTAGCGTTGCGGTCGTTGGAGAACACGGCTGAGTTCAACAACTCACCCTCGGGGGCGTTGTAGGCGATACGGATGGCGTCGACGGGGTTCAACGCTGGTGGATTCACCACATTCACAGTGATTTGGGTGGACAAGGCCGGGTCGGTGTCGCTGTAGATGGTGAGTACCGCCGAGCCAGCTGTGAGAGCCGTGAACGTGCCGTCCTTGGCAATTGTGCCCACGGCCGGATCGGAGTTCTCCCACGTGTAGGTGTCGTAGGCGAAGTGGTTGCCCACCGAGCCGTTGATTTCGGCCGTGATCTCGTCGGTGCTCATCACCTCGATGAAGATACGCTCGCCGGTGACGCAGGTGATTACGCCATCGGTGTTTTCCGAGGTGACAATCACGCCGTTAAGGGTGTCGACCCACACCTCGGTGGAAGCCTCTTCGGCCCAGTCGCCCTGCTTGAAGTATAGCTCGATTTTGCCTGGGGCGATGCCGGTGACGTTACCCTGGGAGTCGACGGTGGCGATTGAGGTGTCGCTGGTGCGCCATTGGGCGGGTTCCTCGGCGGTAGGCTCCACAGGGCGTCCGTTCTTGAACAGCAAGCCGTCGAATTTCACGGTTTGGCCTACCGGCACTTGCAACTGCGATACGCCGATATAATTAATGTAGTAATCCTGGGGTACATAGTCGGGGTCGGGCAGCGCCATCATAACGCCGTTGACCTCCGTTGACCATTCACCCACGGCACCGCCGCAATTGACGGCACCGGCCGTGTACACCTTTATGAAGTCGATTTGGTCAAGCTCCACATGGTTGCCATCGGCGTCAACGGCCCAGGAGATGTCAAATCCGTCGTAGGATTTCCCGTTGTCGTCGGCGTAGTAGGGGTTGGAGCGCAGAGCCGGGTCCTTGACGTTCCCTTTGTTGTCGCAGTAGCCGAAGGCCGGGCAGCGGTAGAAGGTGATATAGCTGGAGTTGCGGCGGTCGAGCGACGAGCGGATCATCGTGCCGGTGAGGGTCACTTGGTCGCGCTGCGAGTTCTCATAATAGTAAGGATCGGGGTAGTAGCTTTGGGAGTGGAAAGCATTGGTAAGGACAGCGCCGGCGGTACCGTCGCTGAGGGTCCAGGGCACGGTGTATCGGTTGTTGTAGCCGGGATTGTAGTAGGTGATGGCGACGTTGCGCTTGGTGGATGAGAGCCAATAGTCGCTACCGGCGAGCTCATACCATGTGTCGTCGGGCAGACCGTTGCCGTTCTCGTCCTTCATCACCATTACCGCGCCAGCCTCGGTCCATACACCTTTCTCGTTGGTAACCATTGAGTTGCCCCACACGTAAAAGTCGACGCCATAGGGATGCTGAGGGTCGTTTTTCACCGGCTGGTCGAAGCCCAAAATCACGTAGCCGCCAAATGAGCCGAGGGAGTTCAAGCCACCCGACGAGCCGATGGGACGCGTGGTGCCGGCGCCACCAGTTGCGGTGTTGGTGAACTGTCCTGGAGCGGCGAGCATGTCGAACGCCTTGGAGGCGAAGAGGTTGCCCGTGTAGAATGAGATGCTTTGCTCGTGGATGTCGCCGTCGGGGAGGGTGAGGGCAACGGTCACTTTATCTACTGTCGAGCCTGATTCCCAAGCTGTTGCGTCGGGAGTGTAGCGCACGGCGGGACGGTTGTAGGAGTTGGTGAACAACTCGGCCGAGCCTTGGGTGGGAGCTCCGGTGATCTCGGCGCTGCAAGCCGTGCGGTCGGCGTAAATTGCCCAAGTGTCATTAGCCGTGAAATCTACCTCCACGGCGGTGGTAAAGTCGCTGAGACTCTGGGAGTTATTAACCGATTTATGGCGATAATAGCTGTAAGTGGCCGAGTTGGTGGTGGTCACGCCGTTGTAGGTGAGGCTGATGGTGATGGTGGCGTCGCCCACGGCGTAAGCGGGCCGGGTCAACTTGAGCACCTCATAATTGGAGTAGGTGTGTACCGATGTCACCTCGAGGACGTCGGGGTTGGAGGAGGTCACTTCGACGGTGACGTTGTTGTCGTCAAACGACATCTTGTTGTCAAATCCGTCGGGGAAGGTGAACACGTTGTAATAGTACACTTGCACTGTGTAGTTGGAGGCGCTGGTTCCCGCCTGGGAAACCGACCATGATTTCGCCTCGAAATTGTCGCCAGCCCATGCCGAAGCGGCAACAAGGAGGGAAAGGACGCTGCCAAGCGCCCTTAAGGCTAATTTGTTGAATTTCATTGGGTTAAACCTTTATTTTGAGAGTTTTGTTATTTGTTTTAATCAGATATATCCCTTTTTGCAATTTTACGCTTCGATAAGCGGCCACGTCGGCCACTTTACGCCCTTGCAAGTCGTAAACCTGGGCTGGCGTGTCGCTCACGATTGCCCCGTTGACCACGCGGATATTGTCCTCCTCTGTCGGAACTGTCCCGACGCCTGAGGTGTCGCTCTCGGGGAAGACCGGAATCGAGGGAAACCAGTAGTTGGAAATCATGTCGTATTGAGCCAGCAGGTCCCCTTCGAGGGTGTAGCGGCGCAGGCGGTAGGTTTGGTCCTGGAACGAGTGGCTCATCGTGGCGTAAATCTCGTCGGAGGTGGGATGAATGCGCATCGAGCAGCCGTAAATCATCCATTCCTCCTCGCCGGCTGGGCGTGTTTCGTTGGGTAGGTCGACTATCGTTTCAGCCTGTCGGTTGACGGTGTCGTAACGCACAATACGCTCACCAGTAAAGTAATAGTTGTCGCCGGTGTTCCACACCAGGTAGTCGCTGATGGTGGACGCGCAGAAGCCATCGGGAGTCCATGCGTACCATGATGAAGCGGGACCTTTGACGCCGTTCAGGGGTATGGTCACCACCTCAAGCGTCGCCGGGTCGACCTGAAGCAGGTAAGGGAGCGCGTCGCCGAAGCCGTCCGTCGAGTCGCACACCGACAGATAAAGATACCCGTCGCGTGCCAACACTACCGAGCCGATGCCAGGCTCGGGGATTGTTACGCCGTCCCATTCATAACCCTCGGGACGGATTTCGATTACCTTCTCCACCTGGTCGGTGGCCACGTCTACCACGATGAGCCCCTTGGACTGGTGGGCGACGAACAGGCGATCGCCGAAGACTACCATCGACCCGCATTGGCCGTAATATATTGAGCCGTAGGAGTTTGTGGGTGAGTCGCCGTCGGCATAAGGATTCTCGGTGCCCTCGATACGGTCGGCGATAGAATAATTGTCGAGGTCGAAAGGATATACGCCGTTGTTGGTCGACAGGTAGGCTTTGTGGCTGTCGGCGATGGCGATGGCTCGGCCGTCCACGCGTGAGTCGCCGGGATCGATATTCTCGATCTGGGTAATCACTTCCATTGTGGATGCGTCGCACACCGTGACGCGTCCTCCCATTACTGTCGCACCGGGGTCTTGCGGCTGTTTGCTGATAATGAAGAACTTACCATCGGCGATTACGCCGTTCTGGGCTGTACACCCCAGTTCCATTCCGGGGTTGACCTCCTGGAAGACGCGATAGTGCCATACGTCGCCGTCGGGGTCGTCCATGTTGAAATGGTTGACGGTGGAGTTGTTGTGCCCATACCAATCCTCGTTGATGATGAAGGCGCCTTTACTATAATCGGCTCCCGAAACGAGAAATGGAATGCAGAGAAGAAATAACAACAAATATCTCATAACCAATCTATTATACTTAATCACTAACCATTAATCACTTATACTTAAATCGACTGCTTTGGAGAACTCGGTGGAGGTTTCGCCAATTGAGCCGCAATATTGGTTGATGCCGGTCATTACCTTTATAAAGTCGACGCCCGGAAGATTAACCGGTTGGCCCAAAGCGTCGCGCGCCCACGAGATGTCGAAGGAGTTGAGATCTTTCTTCGCCGCGGGATGGTTGTCGACATATCCCCACGCGGCGGCATACTGGATGACGTAGGTGCCTCGCCCCGAGAGGTCGACGGCGTTGCCTGGAAGACGCGAGCCACTGAATGTCAAGGTGTTGTCGGTAAGCCACTGCGGGTAGTAACTTTGGGTGTGGAATATGTTTTTGGCCACGAAGCCGCTTTCGCCTTGGTTGTCGGTCCAAGGGATATATTCAAGGTCGGATGCCCAAGCCTGTTGGCGATCGGTAACAGCCGCTTTCGTAGGGTCGGGAGCGGTATAAGTGATTGAATATCCGAAGATTGTAGAGGGGTTGGCGTACTCGCTTCCCGCGAGTTCATACCATGTGTCATCCGGCTCGCCGTTCATGTTCTCGTCGTAGCTCACGAAGACGATACCCGGTTCGCAGGAGCCGTAGGGGTTGTCGTCGTCCGAGGCAAGGTCGTAGAACGCGTTGCCGTAAATCGCGAAGTCGTAACCCTCGCGGTTGACCACCGTGTGGTCAAACCCGAACACGCAATAACCGCCCCAAGCGCCCAGGGAGATCATCACGTCGCTAGTGCCTGTGATACAGTCGTTTACCTTGGCGAGAATGTCGTCGTAGTCGTTTCCTTCGTCGTATTGCGGCATCGTGTTGATGAATTGGCCGGGCGCGGGCCGATACTCATACACTTTCGAGATATATGCGCTGTACTCGGTCTCCTCGTGCAGCACGTATACCGTAAAGTCGTGATGATAAGGATTTTGCGAATCAAACACGTCGAATGACAGCGAATAGGTGCCTTCCTCGGCAAACAACAGGATATGCTCCCTCTGGTCGGACAATATCGAATCAGTCCCGTCGTCGCGGTGCCACGTCCAGCGATACCCCTGGCCCGTGTAGGCCGACACCACCTTCAGTTTCTGCATGCGATAGGTAACATACTCATCGTCAATGCCTAACGAAACCAGCTCGTCCTGTGGAGCGCAGCTCGACAGGGCGAGCAAGGATAAAGGGTAAAGGATAAAGGATAAAGGGTGGTTACATTTTATGATTTCCCACCTTTTACTTTTACTCCCAAAATATATTATATTGTGTAAATTCCACATATTCAAGCTATTGTCTTAACAACTAACAACTAACAACTAACAACTAACAACTAACAACTAACAACTAACAACTAATACCTAAAACACATATGCCCCGGGACATCCCCGGTCCTCACGCTCCATCGGCGCACCCCCTCACGAGAGTAGCAATGCAATTGCCCCGATGAGACATAATTTTTGGCGTCGGTGAGGTAGATCTCGCCCGAGGTAGGGTTGACTGCGATGCCGTAGGGGGCTGTGATGTCCTTCTCGGTACCGTCGGTGATAAAGTTGGTGGAAACCAGCTGTTTAGTGACCGTGTTGATGATGCCGTAGGTGATTGCCGTTTCCCCGGTGTTGTAGTCGAACGCCGACGAGAAAAAGTACAGCGAATCTCCTTGGATTGCAAGGTCGGAGCACGGGATGTCGAGAGTGTCGGTCACCACCATGCGGTTGGTCCCGGGCTTCTTGTCCATTACAATTAGCCGGGAGGGGACGTTGTAGTAATCGCCGCGGGAGGTTACCCAAAGCTTACCCTGTCGGTCCTTGCGCACGCGGTGGAGGTTGATCGCAACGGGTATCTGTTGAGTTTGCTTGAAATCAATCATTTGGATCACCGACACGGTATAGTCGTAGTCGGGCGCGCGATACCCCCCGGAGTTGGCCACATACATGTAATCGTTGACAATCTCCATCTCCTCAGGCTGGTAGCCCACGGTCACCTGTCCCTTGATCTCGAGCGAGGTAGTGTCGACGCGGTAGACGGCGCCCTTGGGTGCGTCGGGGTCGATCTGCACCGGCCCCACGTAGGAGCTCACATAAGCGTCGCCGCGATAAAAACGTATATATCGGCAATTGGGGATGTCCACTTGGCCGATGCGCTCCAAGGTGGCCGCGTCCATCACCTCCACCTTATGGGAGCAGTTGATTACGGCGTAAAGCTTTGAGCCATAGATTTGTATATCGTTGCCAACGTCGCCCAGCTCCTTGATTACTGAGGGGTTGCGCTCGGCGTACATGTTTCGGCAATAAAGGGCCGTGCGGAAATCCACCATGTCGATCGTCGCCTTGTTGGAGCCCATGTTGCCCTCGTTGAGCAGGTACATCGCCGCGGGGGAGGCCTCGGCGTCGATCGGCATCGGCAGGATATCGTACTCGGTGGGAACCACGAGCTCGTCGTCGCGACAGCCCGTGGCCACCCACGTAAGCACTATCATCATTATATTACAATATCTTGCTATCATGTTAAAAATCAATGGATAAGCCGAAGCGATAATTGCGCTTGGGCATAGGGTAGTTGAGGATCACGTCGTAATCCTGGGAAAATAGATTGTTGACCTCGGCGGTAGCCTTCAGGCGGGTGTTGCCGACGGTAAATTCCTTCATCAGCCCCAGGTCGTGGGTATACCAGGGCTGCGTATAGTTGTAAATAATGTTTTCTTGCTGGTTGTAGCGCTCGCCGGTGTAGATGAACGAGTAGTTAAGGTGCCAGCCTCGCCACACGGCCATCACGATGGCCGAGCCGCTATGCCACGGGATGTAGGGAATCTGGTGGCGATAGTAATTGTCGGCCGGCGAGGTGACGTCGATGGCCTTTTGGTAGGTGTATTGAAGTTTGGTGGTCAATTCCACCCCGCCGGGAATGGCGAATGTGGCTTGCGCCTGGGCGTCGACACCGGTGATGTGCACCTTCCCCAGGTTGAGCATCGTCCAGCGGAATTGCTGTCCCTTGGGGTAGGCTACAATCTTGTCGGTGACCTCGTTGTAGTAGACATCGCAACCGATACGGAAGAATCGCAGCGCGCCACTGCGGCGTGTCAAGTCGTAGAGCAGGCCACCGTTGTACTGTGTGGCCGTCTCGGGCTTGAGGAACGCGTTGCCCATGTCGGTGTAGTAGAGGTCGTTGAATGTGGGCATGCGGTAGCTCTTCTTGAAGAAGGCGCGGGCCACCAGGTTGCAACGGAACGGCTGGTAGCTGAGGAACACGCCCGGGGTGACCTTGCACTTGTCGGGTGCGGTCTTCTCTTGGAGTTTTTCCTCGTCGACAATGGTGGTGAGCACCGAGGCC
Organism: uncultured Muribaculaceae bacterium; assembly: GCA_964562375.1. Taxonomy (GTDB): domain Bacteria; phylum Bacteroidota; class Bacteroidia; order Bacteroidales; family Muribaculaceae; genus JAJPXC01. Next base: position 67,403 of record CAZLSW010000007.1, read on the forward strand.
TGGGCGCGGAATTTCTGTCCCAGGGAAACAGCCGTCGCGGCCGATAACCAGTGGGTGGAGCGGTGGACGCTCATGTAGTCGCTCAGGCGGTTGTACTGGAAATCGTAAGCCGCCGAGACTTCCCACCAAGGGAAAATCGTCACTTGGTTGGCCCAGGAAAGGTATACCTCTCGCTGCTTGTAGGTGTTGTCCACTTTCTGGATTTTGTCGTCGTTGTTGACGTAGCGCGTATAATCGTATGCGTATTTGACGTTGATTTTGGTTTGCCAGGCCGTTGAAAGCTGTTGCTCGAACATCCCTTGCACGAAGGAGTTGCGGTCCCACAAGCGCTCGCCGCGGCGCCACACGTTGTTGACGATCGCTCCGGGGACGCCCCGCTCTGAATTGTAGTGGTAGAGAAACACCTTCCAGCGGCCCCGGGGCAGGTAGCCGTGCAAGCCTCCCTCGAATCGCATATAGTCGATGTCGCCGTTCTGGCGCGTGGCCGTCGTGTCGTAGGCGATGTCGCCCGCGGGGGTCTTGCGCTTGTAGCGGAATTTGTACTTGCCCGACGACGACATCCACTCGGTGTTGAACGACAGGGAGACGGTTCTCGTCACCTTGTGCTCCACCAATATCGAGGGATTGAACACGTCGAACGAGCCTACGCGCAGGCCCACGCGGAAGTTGGTCGATTTCCCCTCTTGAAATTTGGGCGTGCGGCTCTGCAGGTAGATGGAGCCGGCCGAACCAAACTCCTTCGCGCTCTGGAAAATCTCGCTTTTCTGGCCGTTGTAGAGCGACACTGCCTCGATGTTGTCGAGCGAGTATTTGCCAAGGTCAACCTGGCCGTTCTGGGCGTTACCCAATTCGATGCCGTTGTAGAACACCCCTGCGTGGTTGGTACCCATCGAGCGGATGTTTACCGTTTTAACGCCGCCCACGCCACCGTAATCTTTTAGTTGCACGCCCGAGAAGTAGCGGAGCGCGTCGGCCACCGAATGGCTCTGCAGCGATTCCAGTTCCTTGCCTCCGAGCACCTGGGCCGGAATGACATCCTTGTAGCTCTGGGCCACCACGGTCACCTCCTTCAACTGCACCGAATCACGCCATCCCTCCTTATCGGGTTTTCCCTTCAGGGTAGTTTTCACTTGGCTTTCATCGGCTTCACTCGATTTCAGTTGATCGCCTCCCCTTGGGATATGACTATCCCCCCAAGCCGCGGGAACGGCCAAGGTGCACAAAAGTGATATGGCGATCGATAAGATTGGTTTCATTGTCAAGGCGCCCGTCCTCGCAGGCTCGGTTTAACTGTTTAACGGTGAAAGGCAGGTCTTCTGACTTCTCCCTCGCCTCAGTCCCTTCCCAGCCCTCAGGGCCAGTGGTTACGACTGAAACGAAAAGCGGGATTACACAGCAGCGGGACTGTCGAGGAATCACACCTCGTTCCCTTTTGAGGCTCCAGCCTGCCCCCTTGCGGGAGCTAGTAGCAGGCTTTCGCCACCTTTCACGCCGCGAAGATACAAATTTCCCGCGATATCCACAACACCCCATAGGGACCCCGGCCTTGGCCGGCCGTCGCGCCCCATCAACAACCCACGGTGCCCCGCGGCCGAGCCGCGGTGGTTCCTAATACTTGCATCCCCCAGAAAATTTGTGTACCTTTGCGGCGTAGTTAAAAATTACTGCGCCAATCGTTTCATAACCAAAATTCACCCGATAATCGAGCAACCCATCTTAAATCGGCTCGTAATATATCGATTTTTCATTAGTGTCTCTTAAAATATGTTAACAGGCAAAATCAAGTCTCAACTGGAG